>JAGPGQ010000093.1:7826-13623 GCA_018055925.1 Micropruina sp. | reverse complement strand
GACGGAACCTCGTCAGCCGGGACGGAACCTCATCCAGCAGCAAACCAGTCCGCGTCAGTCGGAGAGCTGCCAGCGTCCCCCGTGGGGATCGGTGAAGTCGGAGATCGTCTTGCCGGTGACCGGGATGAACGTGTCCACCCGGGTGAAGGTGGCGCCGGTGGCCTCGCCCACCGCGGCCGCGTCCGCCGTCTGCGTCGTGGACCGGAAGGCGATGTGGTCCATCACGAACCCGTCCAGCGACGGGTCCTCGCGCAGCTCGAAGACGACCTGTCCCTCGCCCGGCAGCGCCATCTCGACCGAACCGCGCTCGGGAATGCGTCGCCGCTCCACCAGGCCCAACCCGGCGAACCAGGCGACCGCCCGCTCCAGATCGGGGACCTTGAAGTCGATGTGGTCGACCGCTTCGAGCATCTGTTCCTCCTTGAGCCATCCGGGAGCCACGCTAACCCTCCGACGCGGCCCGTGGGGACGACCGCGTCCAGAACGGACGACGGGACGCTCCGGAGGGGTGCCCTGCGGCGCGACGATCGCGCGATCGTCCACCGCTCTCACCTTCCGCCACTGGTGTCGGGTTATTTCACGAACCCGTTGACCGATCCCGCCAGTAGGCGACGATCGCGCGATCGACACCCTCCCCGGACGGTCGCCACCCCGGTTCACACGCCGGTCGGGCACCGGCTTACGACTCCGTACCCCCGGGACGGCCACAGCCGGGCCGGAAGGCCCTGCCTAACTATCTCTGCCCTGCCGTCGACGGGAGGGCAGAGATAGTTAGGCAGGGGTTTCCGGGGGCTCGCACGCAGCCCGGCGCGGGGCTCGCATGCGGCCCGGCGCGCGGCGGACCACCCGGGCGGAACCGGTCGGGGGGGCCGCCCATCACCGGACTACGGCTTGGCCACGACCTTCACACCGTGGAAGCCACCGGGGTACTTCGCCACCTGCTTGCCGGTCAGCTTCACGTTCTTGGCCTTGGTCTTCGACCAGCCGGAGGACGTCCAGCGCGAGGTCACGATCCGTCCCTCCCAGCGCGGCGTGCCCATCGTGAGCAGCAGGTACTGCTCGACGTAGCGCTTGCCCTTCTTGGTGTAGAACCGGTAGCCGCCACGCCCCCAGTCCAGGTAGCTCAGCGCATACCAGGCGTACTTCGAGGAACGGTCCTTGGGCGCCGCCTGGCGGACCAGCTTGTTCTTGCGCCAAGTGAGCACCGCCGTGGTGTAGCCGTCGCCGCCACCGGTGGCCAGCAGCAGTTCGTAGCCCTTCACCTGGTCGATCTTCGCCGCGCCCCAGTAGGGCTCTTGGCCCCAGTCGTTCTCGATGGTCGAGGTGAGGGTGATCGACGCCTTGCGTCCCTTGGCGGTGGTGACCGACACCCGGTAGCGCTCACTCTTCGGGTTGGTGATCCTCACCGTGTCCTTGCGGCCGTCGCCGTCGACGTCGACCTTGACGGTCCGGTCGGCGGCCAGGCCGGGCAGCGCCGCCACCGCGGTGGGCGCGGGCGCCAACCCGGCGCCGGCCAGGGCCAACGCCATCGTGAGTGCCGGCAGAGTGCGAAGTCTGGTCATGAGACCTCCGATCGAATAGCCGGGCCGAGTGCCCATCCCCCATGGGTCCCGCGCTCGCCGTGGTGATACCCGCCTCCGGCAACCGGGGACACGTTCACCGGTTGTTCACCCAGGACTCCCCAACCGGTCGACTCGGCTGCCTAGCGTGCCAGGCGGAGCGGTTCCCGCTCAACACGTCGTGAAAGGAATGCCGTGAAGATCTCCACGTTCGGCGCACCGCTGGCACTGGTCTGTGCCGCCGCGCTGACCCTGTCCTCATGTGCAGCCAACGAGGGCGCGAGTCCGGCCGGCAACTCCGGCAACGGGACGTCGGTCAGCGGCACGCTGTCCGGCAAGGGTGCCTCATCGATGTCTGCCGCGCAGCAGAAGTGGATCGCCGACTACCAGTCCGCCCACCCCGGCGTCACCATCAACTACTCCCCCGACGGCTCGGGCGCGGGCCGCGAGTCATTCGTCTCGGGCGCCGTCCAGTACGCGGGCTCCGATCGTCCGTTCAAGGACGCCGAGATGGGTGCCGGCAAGTTCGCCAGGTGCACCCCCGAGTCCAACGCGCTGAACCTGCCGGTCTACGTCTCGCCGATCGCCGTCATCTTCAACGTCGAGGGCGTCGATGAGCTCAAGCTCGACCCCGACACGCTGGCGGCCATCTTCGCCGGCAAGATCACCAAGTGGAACGACGCCAAGATCGCGGCCACCAACCCCGGCGCCACGCTGCCCAACGCCAGCATCACCGCGGTGCACCGCTCCGACGACTCGGGCACCACCGGCAACTTCACCGACTACCTGCACCAGTCCGCGCCGTCGGTGTGGACCGAGGAGTCGTCGGACTCCTTCCCCACCGCGTTCGGCGGTGAGGCCGCGAAGGGCACCTCCGCGGTGGTGGACGCCGTCGACAAGGGCACCAACACGATCGGCTACGCCGACGCGTCGGCCGCCCGGCAGCTGAAGCACGTGCAGTTGAAGGTCGGCGACGAGTGGCTCAGCCCGACCGCCGAGGCGGCCGCCAAGATCGTGGACGCCTCCGAGCCGCTCTCGGGACGGGGCGAGCACGACCTGGCGCTCAAGCTGACCCGCAAGGCCCCCGGCGTGTACCCGGCCGTGCTGGTCTCCTACGCCCTGGTTTGCGAGGCCTACAGGGACGCTGCCGACGCGGCGCTGGTGAAGAGCTTCATCGGCTACGCGGCCTCGGCGGAGGGCCAGGCAGCCGCCGCCTCCGCGGCCGGCAGCGCACCGCTCAGCGGTGACATGCAGGCCAAGGTCAAGGCCGCGATCGACTCGATCAAGTGAGCCGCGCAGGGCCCGTCCGGTGACTCCGGACGGGCCCTCGCCGGCCCGAAGCCCTACCGTTCACGTCAGATAGAGCGAAAGATGACAAGCGTGACGCAGTCAACCCGGCCGGTGACCCCGACGCCGACACCACAGCGCGCCACCAAGGCAACCCGGCGCATGGGTGACCGGGTGTTCAGTGGCCTGGCGACCGGTTCCGGAATCGCGATCCTGGTGATCCTCGCCATGGTCGCCGGCTTCCTGCTCATGCAGGCGTTCCCGGCGCTCACCACTCCCCCCGCCGAACTCGAGGCCCGCGGCTACGGCGAGTTCTGGTCCTGGATCCTGCCGTTCGCGTGGGGGACGGTGTGGGCGTCCTTCTGGGCGCTGCTGCTCGGCGTCCCGGTGGCGATCGGCATCGCGCTGTTCATCACCCACTACGCGCCGCGGCGACTCGCCTCCACCCTGGGCTACGTGATCGACCTGCTGGCCGCGGTGCCGTCGGTGGTGTTCGGGCTGTGGGGCAGCGCGGTGCTGGCGCCCGCCGTGCAGCCGCTCTACCTGTGGCTGAACACCCACCTGAGCTGGATCCCGTTCTTCGGCGGCCAACCCTCCGGCACCGGACGCACCCTGCTGACCGCCGCCATCGTGCTGGCCGTGATGATCCTGCCGATCGTCACCTCGCTGTCGCGGGAGGTCTTCCTGCAGACCCCGACCCTGCACGAGGAGGCGGCGCTGGCGCTGGGAGCCACCCGGTGGGAGATGATCCGGATGACCGTGCTGCCGTTCGGCCGCGCCGGCATCGTCAGCGCGGTGATGCTCGGACTGGGCCGCGCACTCGGCGAAACCATGGCGGTCGCCATGGTGCTGTCGGGAGCCCCGGTGATCACCGCGGAGATCCTTACCTCGCAGAACCCGAACACGATCGCCGCCGTGATCGCCCAGAACTTCCCCGAGGCGTACGGCGTGAAGACCAACCAGCTGATCGCCGGCGGCCTGGTGCTGTTCCTGATCACCCTGGTGGTCAACATGATCGCCCGGCTGATCGTCGCCCGCTACAAGCAATTCTCGGGGGCCAACTGATGACCACGCTGACCCCCGACACCAAGGTCAACCCGCTGACCGCCGGGCAGCTGCCCGGGTTCACCACCTGGGCCGCGCTGGCCGCCAGCATCGTGGTGGGCGCCATCGTGGACGCCACCGCCTTCGACGGATTCGACCCGGCCACCACGATGTTCCTCGGCGCGGTGATCTTCCTGCCCGTGATGTACGTGCTGTCGTTCACCGTCGAGGGACGTCGCCGGGCCACCGACCGGCTGGCCACCAACCTGGTCACCGGGGCCTTCCTGCTCGCGCTGCTGCCGCTGGTCTCGGTGCTGTGGGAGACCGCGTCCAACGGCCTGCCCCGGTTCGACGCGACCCTCTTCTCCTGGTCGATGCGGAACGTGATCGGCGAGGGCGGCGGCGCGATCCACGCGATCTACGGCACCCTGATCGTCACCGGCACCGCCACCGCGATCTCGGTGCCGATCGGGCTGCTGACCGCCATCTACCTGGTCGAGTACGGCCGCGGCGCACTGGCCCGCGGCATCACCTTCTTCGTCGACGTGATGACCGGCGTGCCGTCGATCGTCGCCGGTCTGTTCGCCTACGCACTGATGGCGATCGTCTTCGGCCCGGGCACGATCAACGGCTTCTCGGGCTCGATCGCGCTCTCGGTGCTGATGATCCCGGTCGTCGTGCGGGCCACCGAGGAGCTGCTGCGGATCGTCCCGAACGAGTTGCGCGAGGCGTCCTACGCCCTGGGGGTGCCCAAGTGGCGCACGATCATGTCGGTGGTGCTGCCTACCGCGTTGTCGGGCATCGTCTCGGGGGTGATCCTGGCGATCGCCCGGATCATCGGCGAGACCGCACCGTTGATGATCGCGGCCGGCTTCACCAACTCGATCAACACCAACCCGGCCGCCAACCCGATGATGACCCTTCCGGTGTTCGTCTACGACCAGTACGCCCACCCCGGCATCGAACGGATCTTCTACAACGAGCGGGCGTGGGCGGGTGCGCTGACGCTCATGGTCCTGGTCATGGTGCTCAACCTGATCGGCCGCTTCATCGCCAAACGCTTCGCCCCGAACGCCGGGCGCTGACCGAGAAAGAGACCCATGTCGAAAAGGATCGAGGTCCACGACCTCAACTGCTTCTACGGCAAGTTCCTGGCCGTAGAGGACGTGACCATGACGATTCAACCGCGCTCGGTGACGGCGTTCATCGGGCCGTCCGGCTGCGGGAAGTCGACCTTCCTGCGCACCCTGAACCGGATGCACGAGGTGATTCCCGGCGCCTACGTCGAGGGCCAGGTGCTGATCGACGGCAACAACCTGTACGGACCGGGCGTCGACCCGGTGAACGTCCGACGGCAGGTCGGCATGGTGTTCCAGCGGCCCAACCCGTTCCCCACCATGTCGATCAAGGACAACGTCCTGGCCGGCTACCGGCTGAACAAGCAGCGGGTGGGTGCGGCCGAGGCACAGGAACTGCTGGAGAGGTCGCTGCGCGGCGCGAACCTGTGGGAGGAGGTCAAGAACCGGCTGGACAAGCCCGGTTCGGGCCTGTCTGGCGGTCAGCAGCAGCGGCTGTGCATCGCCCGGGCGATCGCGATGCAGCCCGAGGTGCTGCTGATGGACGAGCCCTGCTCGGCGCTCGACCCGATCTCGACCCTGGCGGTGGAGGACCTGATCCAGGAGCTCAAGGAGACCTACACGATCGTCATCGTCACCCACAACATGCAGCAGGCGGCACGGGTGTCGGACGAGACCGCGTTCTTCAACATCGCCGGCACGGGTGCGCCGGGCAAACTGATCGAGATGGGCCCCACGGAGAAGATCTTCTCCACCCCGGACGACAAGGCGACGGAGGACTACATCACCGGACGTTTCGGCTGATCCTTCGGATCGTGGTTCTGTTCACTC
>JAGPGQ010000093.1:0-7726 GCA_018055925.1 Micropruina sp. | reverse complement strand
GTCCGGTGTTGGGTGCAGCCCGTGTCCGCCGGCACCGCCCAGGTGGTTCCGTCCGTCCTTGGCGGGCGGATCGCGGCCGAATCCGTACCGCTGGATCGCCCCGTCTAGACTCGCCCCGTGAGTAGGGCAGGGTGGTATCCGGATCCGGGCGGTCAGCCCGGCATGTACCGCTACTGGACGGGTTCGTCCTGGTCAGCGGCGATCACCAACAACCCTTCGCAGGCTCCGCCGCAGGGTGGGCTGGGGGCCGCGCATCCGCCCGGTGGGCAGCCCAACTGGCAGAACACCCAGTACAAGCGTCGCTCCCCCATCGGCTGGTGGATCGGGATCGCCGCCGTCGTGGTGGTGCTCGGGCTGATCGGCTGGTTCGCGATCCGCAATCTCGGCGGGGTGCTCGGCTCGAGCCCGTCGACCGGGACCAACCCCACGCAGAGCGTGTGTCCCCGGCAGCAGTCGACGACCGAGTCGCCGGCCCCACAGCCCAACGACGGACGGGTGCACGGCGGCAAGCTCTCCTACCCGCGGCTCGGCAGCCCGTGGGCGGCCCCGCGCGAGGAGATCCGGGTGCCGTTCGGCCGCGACGTGCTCACCCAGACCGTCACCGTGGAGCCCAACTACAAGTCGGGCTCGCAATGGGTGGCGTCGGTGCTGGTCGGCGAACTGGTCGCCGGCGACGGCTTCTTCAGCCCCCAGCAGGGCTCCGAGATCGTGGTCAAGTGCATCATGGGCGTCTTCTACGACGACGCCGAGGTGGTGCGCGACGACAAGGTCAACAAGGCCACCACGGTCGACGGCAAGGAGGCCTGGCTGGTGGAGACCCACCTGACCTTCGACATCCCGAACCTGAAGACCAAGGGCGAGCTGGCGCTGATCATGATCGTCGCCACCTCGGACGCCTCCTCCAGCATCTACTACGCGTCCATCCCCGACACCGCGGCCCAGCTGGTGCCGGACGCCCGGCGGGCGATGGAGGGCCTGCGGGTCGAACGCTGACCCCGGAGGTCGCGGCGTCAGCGGCAGGGCACCAGGCCCAGCCCGATCTTGAGTTCGACCACCCGGGTCGCCGACTCGGCGATCCGGTCCGCCACCTCCGGGTCACCGGCCGCGGCCCGGATCCCGGTCACGAACGCGGCCGCCGCCGACGGGGTCACCGTGATCGCCACGTCTCCGCCGGCGGTGATGAAGTCGATCGCCCGCGTGCGCGCCGGGACGGCCGCCATCGAGCGGGCCGCGCCCAGGTCGTCCGAGATCACCACGCCGTCGAAGCCCAGCTTGTCCCGGATCAGCCCGATCACCCTCGGCGAGAACACCGCCGGCTGCTTGGCGTCGATCCGGCTGTAGGTGACGGTCGACACCATCACGCTCGGCACCCCGGCCGTCACCGCCGCCTGGAACGACTGCAGGTACGGGTCGTCGGCCCGGGTCTTGGTGTCGGTCACGCCGGCGGTGAAATCGGTGTTGCCGACCACGCGTCCGATGCCCGGGAAGTGCTTGACCGAGGTGGCCAGCTTCGCCGCCGCCATGCCCTCGACGAACGCGGTGACCTTGTTCGCGACCTGCTTTGGGTCGGAGCCGTAGCCCCGTCCCAGGGCTCCGATGGGGGCGTTCTTCCTGGTCATGTCCGCCGGCACCACGTCGGCCACCGGCGCCAGCGTCCAGTGCACCCCGGCGGAACGCATCTGCCTGCCCCAGCGTTGCGCGTTCGCGGCGAGGGTGGCGTCCTTCCAGCGCGCCTGGGCGGCGGCGGACGGGATCGTGTCGAACCCGCTGCCCTTGAGCCGCTGGACGAGGCCGCCCTCCTGGTCGACGGCCACCACGATCGGCGTCCGCTGCCCCGGCCAGGTGAGCTTGTCGGTCAACCGGCGGACGCCCCGGACCCCGTTGCCGTGCGTGCCCATGATGATCACCGAACCGATCCGCAGCGTGCGCAGCGTCCTGAGTTCGGACGAGGACCCGCTGGTCACCCCGACCATCACCAGCTGGCCGATCCGTTCGTCGCGGGACATCCCGTCGACGATCCGTGCGGCGCATTCGCGTGCCGTGGGCGTCGTCGGCGTGGGTGTCGGTGTGTTGCTGGGTGATTCGGTGGGTGAGGCGGACGGACCGGACGTGCCGGGCGTCACCGCGGGAGTCCCGGTGCAGCCGGAGAGCAGCAGGGTAAGGGCGCCGGCCACGCCAGCCAACCGCTTCACAGCCCCAACTTCAGCAGGGCGTTCTCGACCACCTCGGTGAGCGAGGGATGGATCCAGTACTGGCCGCGGGCCATCGACGCGACGTCCAGGCCGAACGACATCGCCTGGATCAGCGGCTGGATCAGCACGGTCGCCTGCGGCCCCAGGATGTGCGCGCCGAGGAGTTGCCCGGTGTCGGGATCGGCGATCAGCTTCACGAAATGGTCGCTGTCCTCCATGGCCCAGCCGTAGGCGACGGCGCCGTAATCGTGTCGCGCCGTGACGAACCGGCGCCCGGCCGCCTCGGCCTGCTGCTCGGTGAGCCCGACGCTCGCCACCTGCGGCTCGCTGAACACGGCGTGCGGGACGAACCGGTGGTCGGCGGCGATCATGTGCCGCGGGTCGAGCAGGTTGTGCTGCACCACCCGGGCCTCGTGGTTGGCGACGTGCTTGAGCTGGTGCGGCGACGAGAGATCGCCCAGCGCGAAGATGCCCGGCACCACCGTCTGCTGTTCGTCGTCGACGATCACCAGGCCGTCGTCGTCGACGGTGACCCCGGTCGCGGTCACGTCGAGCAGGTCGCTGTTCGGGATGCGGCCCAGCGCCAGCAGCACCCGTTCGGCCTCGAAGTCGTAGTGGATGCCCTTCTCGTCGACGGTCTCGACGATCACCGTGTCGCGGTCGGTGTAGTCGATGCCGGCGACGTGCTGCCGCAGCCGCAGGTTGACCCGCTGAGCGAGCTGCTCGGTGAACGCCTCGGCGATCTCGGCGTCCTCGCGGCGCAGCAGCACGTCGGAGCGCTGCAGCACGGTCACCTTGGTGCCGAAGGCGGCGAACACGTGCGCGAACTCGGCCGCCACGAACCCGCCGCCGATGATCACCAGCGAGGCCGGGAGGTCGTCCAGCCGCATGATGTCGTCGGAGGTGTGCACCCGGGCGGCGACCCGCGGATCGTCCAGTCCGGCCAGGTCGGGCAGCCACGGCCGGGAGCCCGCGGCCAGGACGAACCGGTCGGCCGTGATGGTCTCGTCGCCCACCGTCAGCCGTCGCTCTCCGGTGAACCGCGCCGGCTCGCGGTACAGGGTCAGGTTGCGGTTGCTGCGCCGCCACTCCTCCCCCGATTCGCTGATCGGGTCGATCCGGCCGAAGATCCGGTCGCGGACGGCACGCCAGTCGGCGCGCGCCTCGGCGGTGACGCCCACCCGTCCGGCCCGTCCCGCCTCGACCACCAGGTCGGCCGGGTAGACGAACATCTTGGTGGGGATGCAGCCCGCGTTCAGGCAGGTGCCACCGAACCGCTCCCCCGAGTCGATCAGCGCGACCGAGAGGTCGTCGAACCGCTCGTCGACGATCGAATTGCCCGAGCCCGAACCGATCACACACAGGTCGAAGTGCCGCATGCGCCGATTCTTGCACCCGTCCATGACGGACCGGCCACGGGACGCGAACTGCGGGGGCGACCCAGCCTCGGTCCGCCGATGGGCGCCGTAGCGAGCGGCACCAGCTGGGTGCACCGGGAAGCCGGGTACGCGAAGGCGTACCGGGTCGTACGGCGAGCGTGCCCGGCGCAGCCAGGGTGCCCAGCTGGGGCCGCGCAGTAGGCGCAGATCGGTGGATCGAGGCTCAGATGCCGGCGTAGGAGTGCAGGCCCGAGACCAGCAGGTTGATCCCGACGAAGTTGAACCAGAAGCAGGCCAGGCCGATCAACGCGACCACGGCGGCGCGCTTGCCACGCCAGCCGGCGGTGGCCCGGGCATGCAGGTACCCGGCGTAGATCACCCAGGTGACCAGCGACCAGGTCTCCTTGGGGTCCCAGCCCCAGAACCGTCCCCAGGCGTACTCGGCCCAGACCGCCCCGGCCGCGATGGTGAACGTCCACAGCGGGAACGCGAAGGCGTGGAACCGGTACGCAAGCTCGTCGAGCCGGTTGACCGACGGCAACTTCAACAGGTAGCCGCGGACGTTCTCGCGGCGCTCGGCACGCAGCCGCACCAGGTACAGGATCGACAGCAACCCGCCGATGTTGAACGCCGCCCCGGCGATCGCGGCCGTGACGATGTGGATGATGAACCACACCGAATGCAACGCCGGCACCAGCGGGGCCACCGCGACGTAGAACACGGTGACGGCCAGGCCCTGGCCGACGGCCACCAGCAGGGTGACCGGCAGGCCCAGCCAGCGCAGCCCACGGAACGCCATCACCAGGAACGCGGTGCTGATGAACAGCATGGCCGCCGTGACGAACTCGTACATGTTGCCCCACGGGAACCGGTCGGCGGCGATCCCGCGGAACACCACGCCGGCCAGGTGGGCGGCCCACGCGATGATGGTCAGCGCCAGGCCCATCCGGCCGAACAGGTCGACCCGCAGCCGGGTGTGACTGTCGTCGGCGGGGGGCGCCTCGGGTTCCTCCACGGCCGAACCGTCGGGGGTGACCAGCGCCCCGACGGGTACCGCCACCGGCTCCAGCCGGCGGGCGGCCGCCCATTCGGCGGCGAACGCGGCCAGCGCGAACAGGTAGACCACGACCGAGGTGACCATCGCGAGATTGGACCAGTAGGCAGCCATCACAGTTCTCCCTTCGGGGTTGAGCCTGCGCCACCCGGCTCCTCCGGCGCAACCCCCAGTTCGCCGGCGACCAGCGCCACCTCGTCGGCCAGGCCGCCCCGGCCCTCGGACCGGTCGAGCCCGGCCACCTCGACGGCGCCGTCGGCGACCCGCACCCACAGCCGGCGCGGACGGATGAACAGCGACAGGCACAGCCCGCCGACCGCGGCCAGCACCGACCCGAAAACCAGCCACAGCCCGGGCGTGCTGGAGACCTGCAGGCTCACCCAGCGCTTCCAGTCGTGGAAGGTGATGGACGAGCCGTCCGGCAGGTCGAACACCTCGCCGGGCGACAGGGCGAACCGCAACGGCTTGCCGTCGGCGGTGGTGAACTGGGTGAGCCCCGTGGTCTCCAGCGAGTACACGTTCTCGGGGATCCCGGTGGCCGGCTTGGGCGGCCCGTGCCAGGCGTTCAGCAGCAGCCGCGGGTTGAACGCGTCCGGGAACACCGAGGTGCCGCCGGTGTCGGTGTCGATGAAGGTGGGCAGGAACAACGCCTCGAAGGCCAGCCGTTCCGGCTTCGCGAACGGCGCCTTCACCACGCCGACCGAGAGGAAGTTGCCGTCCTGGGGCAGCACGATCACCGGACCGGCGAACGCCACGTTTCCCCTGGGGTCCTTCACGGTCACATTGACCGCGTAGCCGTGCCCGACCAGGTGGACGGCGCTGCCGGCGAAGGTGAGCGGATGGTTCACCTCGATCGCCTGCTCGGTGTCCTGGCCGTCGACGGTGACGGTGGTGTCGGCCCGGAACACGCGGGCCGCGCCGCGCTGCACCGGGCCGGTCTCGAACTTGGCCTCGAACGAGTTGAGCTTCACCGTGAACGGCACCAGCTGATCGGGATGGAACAGGCCGCCCGAACTGAAGTCGTCGAACTGGGTCAGGGTGTTGCTGAACGACTGGCCCTCGACCACGGCGACGCTGCCCCGGTAACCGAACAGCGCCCCCCAGGCGACGCCGAGCAGCAGGAACACCAGCGACACGTGGAAGACCAGGTTGCCGAACTCCCGCAGGTATCCCCGCTCGGCGCTCACCGAGTCGGCCAGCCGGCGCACCCGGAAGCGCCGGCCGCGCAGCACGCGCTCGGCCTCGTCCAGGACGGTGTCGGCGTCGGACGACGTCTCCCCGGTCAGGTGGGCGGGCAGCCGGCGCAGGTTCCGCGGCGTGCTCGGCGGCTGGCCACGCAGCGCCCGGGCGTACACCCCGATCCGCGGAACGATGCAGCCGACCAGCGACACGAACAGCAGCAGGTAGATGGCGGCGAACCAGGCCGAGGCGTACACGTCGAACAGACCGACGGCGTCGTAGGCGGCGCCCAACTGGGGGTTCTGCTCGATGAACTCCCGGACGCGGGCCGGCGAGGTGGGCCGCTGCGGCAGCAGCGACCCGGGGATCGCCGCCAGCGCCAGCGCGAACAGCAGCACCAGGGCGGTGCGCATCGAGGTGAGCTGGGACCACAGGTAGCGGACGAACGCGGGCGCCTGCAGGCGGTTCCGGCGGCGCTGCCCCGGCTGCGGCCGGGCGTCCGTGGACTGGTCCGTGGCCATCAGATCACCGTCCCGAACGAGGCGGCCCATTGCCGCAGGTGGCCCATCAGCACGTCCCACCAGCCGGTCAGCAGCAGCACACCGACGGTGATCATCAGCAGCCCGCCACCGATCTGCAGGGCCCGGTGATGGCGCCGGACGAACGCCGTCGTGGCGCCGAACCGGTCGAGGGCGACGGCGGCGATCAGGAACGGCAGGCCCAACCCGAGGGCGTAGCTCAGCGCCAGCACCGCCCCCCGCACCGCGGTGGCCTCGTTCAGCGCCAGGGTCAGCACCACCTGGAGCGCCGGCCCGATGCACGGCGTCCAGCCGAGCGCGAACACGATCCCCAGCAGGGGTGCCGCGGCCAGGCCGACCTTGGGTCGCAGGTTGAGCCGGAGGGTGCGGCCGGCGAACGGCACCCAGCCGGCGAACACCAGGCCCAGCAGGATCGCCAGCACCCCGCCGACCAGGTTGATCGTGCCGCGCCACTGCATCAGGGTGGTGCCGAGGGTGCCGAACAGCACGCCGCCCGAGACGAACACCGCGGCGAAGCCGAGCACGAACAGCGCCGTCCCGGCCAGCACCCGTCCCCGCCGGGTCCCCTCGGCGACCTGGGTGGCCGACAGCCCGCTGGCGTAGGACAGGTAGCCGGGCAGCAGCGGCAGTACGCACGGCGAGAAGAACGACACCAGGCCGGCCAGCAGGGCCACCGGGATCGCCATCACCATCGACCCGCCGACGGCCTCCCGCGCCCAGTCCCCGATCTCCAGGACGATCATCCGCGGCCCGCCGCGACGTCCTCGATCAGGCCCACCAGGGTGGCCTCGGTCACCTCGCCCAGCACCCGGGCGGCGATCCGGCCCTCGGCGTCCACGACCAGCGTGGTCGGGATGGCGCTCGGCGGCAGTTGGCCGGCGAACTCGAGCAGCAGCCGTCCGTCCGGGTCGAACAGGTTCGGGTAGGGCACCTTGAAGTCGCGGACGAACGCCTGCGCCTGCGCCGTGCCGCTGTCGCGGGTGTTCAGCCCGACGAACTGGGCGATCTTCGTGGTGCGGTTGGCGGCGGCCACCAGCGCCGGCGCCTCCTTGACGCACGGCGGGCACCAGGAGCCCCAGACGTTGTAGACCAGCACCTTGCCGGTGACCGACGCACTCGTCCAGGGCTTGTCGTCGATGGTGGTCCCGGAGATCTCCGGCGCCTTCGACCGCCGCTCGGCCGGCACCCGGGTGATGGTGCCGTCGCCGCTGACGTAGCCGCCCTCGGTGCTGCCGGTGGCGGTGCAGGCGCCGAGCAGCAGCGCCACCACGGTGACGCAGGAGAGGGCGAGACGGCGCAGCACTCCGATCACGAACCCGGGCGGAACAGGACCTTGGACTTCTTCGCCGGCACCAGGTCGGCGGCCGGTTCGCGGTACTCGAC
>JAGPGQ010000092.1 GCA_018055925.1 Micropruina sp. | reverse complement strand
GGGACGGACGCGACCGGGTGCGGCTCGTCGTCCAGGCCGGCGTCGCCCAGCTGCCGCTCGGACGGTGCGGAGCTCGAGTCCAGCAGGTACGCCGTCCGGCGGGCGTCCGGGAACAGCTGCCGGGCGGTCAGCAGCCCCCACTTCCAGCGGCTGTCGGTGTCGGCGAGCACCACCACCTGGTTCGGGCCAACGGTCATGTCAGGGACGCTAGGCAGCCCGTTCGACCTGATCGCCAACCTGAGGCGACCGTTCGGTGAACTCCACGCGGCCCCGCACGCACCTCGTCACGCAGTCGTCACACGTTCGTCGCCGCGCCGCAACGGGTCCCGGCCAGCATCGACGAGAGGCCGGATTGCGGGGGTGACCCGGTCGTGAGCGGGGGAACGCGGACGGACGAAGGAGTGTCTGGCGGTGAAGCTGTCGGTGATCATCCCCTGCTACAACGCGGCCGGCCATCTGCCGTTGCTGACCCGGAGCCTGCGGGCGAACCTGCGCCGGGACTTCGAGTTCGTCTTCGTCGACGACGGCTCCACCGACGACACGGCCGAGCTGCTGGCCGGGGTGGCCGCCGACCTACCGGGGGCCACCGTCCTGCGGCACGAGCGCAACCGCGGGGTGGCGGCGGCCCGCAACACGGGGCTGGCGCGGGCCGCGGGCAGGTACCTGGTCTGGCTGGACGCCGACGACTGGGTCGGCTCCGGGCACCTGGACGCGCTGGTCCGGACGATCGAACGCCTGGGTTGCGACTTCGTCCGCACCGATCACGTCCGGGTGGTGGGCCGGCGGCGCAGCATCGTCCGTTCCCCCGAGAGCCGGCGCGACCTGGTGGTGCCGCCCCGCTCGGCGATCTGTCCGCCGTTCCGGTCGACCTCGGTCGACTACCCGCCCGCCTGGGCGGGCATCTATCACCGCCGGCTGGCCGAGCGCGGGCTGCTCGGCTTCGCCGAGAACCTGCACGCACACACCGACCGGCACTGGACGTGGCGGCTGCACCGGGGAGCCGATTCGTTCGCGACGGTCGGTTTGCCGGGCGTCTTCCACCGACACGGCGGACCGGATTCGCTGAGCCGGCGCCAGGACGCCCACCCGCTGCACCTGCTGGACGCCATGACGATGGTGATCGCCGAGACCGCGGACGACCCCGAGGCCGCCCGGCTGCTGCCGAAGGCGGTGGACTCCACCTGCGCGCTGATCACCCATCAGCTCAACCGCCGCGACCGGCTACCGGTCGAGTGGCAGCAGCGGCTGGTCGACCGCAGCGCCGCCACGCTGCGGGGGATGCCGCAGCCGGTGCTCCGGCAGGTGCTGGCGCAGGGATCGCCCCGGCGCCGGCGGCTGCTCACCCGGACGCTGCGCGCCGGCGCCTGAGGTTCACCGGAGGAAGGCCCCGGGCACGCCCGAATCCACCGGGACGTGCAGGCCGGTGGTGTGGGTCAGGTCGGGCGACACCAGCAGGAACGCCGCGGCGGCCACCGTCTCGGGCAGCACCTCCCGCTTCAGCAGGCTGCGTTGCGCGTAGTAGGCACCCAGTTCTTCCTCCGCCACGCCGTAGGTGGCGGCCCGGTTCGCGGCCCACGCGCCGGCGAAGATCCCGCTGCCGCGGACGACGGCGTCCGGGTTGATCCCGTTCACCTTGATCCCGTACTCCCCCAGTTCGGCGGCCAGCAACCGCACCTGGTGCGACTGGTTCGCCTTCGCCGCCGAGTAGGCGATGTTGTTCGGCCCGGCGAACACCGAGTTCTTCGAGCTGACGTACAGGATGTCGCCGCCCAGGCCCTGCTCGATCAACACCTTCGCGGCGGCCCGGGACACCAGGAACGAACCCTTGGCGAGCACCGCCTGCTCCAGGTCCCAGTCGGCCTCGGTGGTCTCCAGCAGCGGCTTGGAGAGTGCGACGCCGGCGTTGTTGACCACGATGTCGAGCCCGCCGAAGGCGAGCACGGCGGCGTCGACGGCGGCCTGCACCTGGTCGGCGTCCGACACGTCGCAGCCGAGGCCGACGGCGACGTCGGTGGTGCCGATCTCGGCCGCGACGGCCTCGGCCCGGCCGGCGTCCAGGTCGGCGACCACCACGCAGGCGCCCTCGGCGGCGAACCGTTCGGCGATGGCCCGTCCGATGCCGCCGGCCGCGCCGGTGATCACGGCGACCTTGGCGGCCAGCGGTTTCGGCTTGGGCAGCCGCTGCAACTTGGCCTCCTCCAGGGCCCAGTACTCGATCCGGAACTTCTCCCGCTCGGGGACGGGCGCATACGTCGAGAGCGCCTCCGCGCCGCGCATCACGTTGATCGTGTTGGTGTAGAACGCGCCGGCGACCCGGGCGGTCTGCTTGTTGACCCCGTAGGAGAACATGCCCACGCCGGGAATCAGGATGATCAGCGGGTCCGCGCCGCGGATCGCCGGGCTGTCGGGTTCGGCGTTGCGGGCGTAGTAGCCGGCGTAGTCGGCACGGTAGGCGGCATGCAACTCGTGCAGCCGTGCGATCGTCCGGTCCAGCGGCGCCGTGGGCGGCAGGTCGAGCAGCATCGGCTTGACCTTGGTGCGCAGGAAGTGGTCCGGGCAGGACGTACCCAGCTCGACCAGCGCCGGCGCCTTCTCGGACGCCATGAAGTCGAGCACCACGTCGGTGTCCGTGACGTGCCCGACCAGCCGCCGATCCCGGGAGGCGATCGCCCGCAGGGTGGGCGCCAGGGCCAGCGCACGGGCCCGGCGTTCGGCCGGCGGCAGGGCGGTGAATCCCTCCCGGGCGGCACCGAACGGCTCGGAGCTGCCGTGGGCCTCGATGTGGTCCGCGGCGGTGCGGATGATCCACAGCGAGTTCGCCTCGCACTCCTGCGAGGTCGCTCCCCAGGCGGTGATGCCGTGACCGCCGAGGATGCAGCCGACGACCTCCGGGTTGTCGTTGGCGATGGCCGCCAGGTCGAGGCCGAGCTGGAATCCGGGACGCCGCCACGGCACCCAGAGCACCCGGTCGCCGAAGATCCGCCGGGTCAGTTCCTCACCGTCGGCGGCGGTGGCCAGCGCCAGCCCCGAGTCGGGATGCAGGTGGTCGACGTGCGGGGCGTCCACCAGCCCGTGCATCGTGGTGTCGATGGACGGCGCCGCGCCGCCCTTGCCGTGCAGGCAGTAGTCGAAGGCGGCGACCATCTCGTCCTCGCGGTCGATGCCGGGATAGACGTCCATCAGCGCGCGCATCCGGTCGAGCCGCAGCACCGCCAGCCCGGCCGGCGCGAGCGTGCCGAGGTCGCCGCCGGAGCCCTTCACCCAGAGCAGTTCGATGGGTTTCCCGGTGACCGGGTCGATCTCCGTCCCCTTCGCGGACGTGTTCCCGCCGCCGTAGTTGGTGTTGCGCGGGTCGGCGCCCAACCGGTGCGACCGGGTGATCAGGTGTTCGACTGCCTGGTTGGTCATCGGTGACATCTCCTCGGGTTCGCGGGCTTCGATTCTCGCGGGCTTCGATCCTGTGGCGCGGGACGTCGCGGTCAGCCGGTGACCGGCGGCTCCGCGGACCACGGGAAGACGATCCAGTCCGCCGTCCGGCGCCAGACGAAGTCGGGCTCCAGCGACGCGGTGGGCTTGGCGTACAGCACGGCGCTGCGCGGCTCGGCGCCCAGGTCGCGCAGCAGGTCGAGCACCAGCGCGAGGGTGCGGCCCGAGTCGGCGACGTCGTCCACCACCAGCAGCCGTTTGCCCCGGATCGACTCGACGTCGAGCCGGGGTGCCAGCAGCACCGGGTCCGGCAGGGTGGTGTCGACGTCGGTGTAGAACTCGACGTTGATCGCGTCGGCCAGTTTCAGGCCGAGCGCGTAGGCGAGTCCGCCGGCCAGCAGCAGGCCGCCGCGCGCGATCGCGATCACGATCTCGGGACGGAAGCCGCCGGCGGCGACGGCGGTGGCCAGCTCGCGGGTGGCGTCGCCGAAGCCCTGCCAGGTGAGCACCTCCTTGACCACCAGGTCGCTGGAGTCTGCGTGGTACGCGGTCATGAGGCAGACCCTAGTGGCCCCTCGCCCACCGGTGATCCGCCGACTGCCGGACATACGCGTACCGGACGGGACCCGAACCTGGCAGGCTGCCTGACACACGCACCTGTGTTCGAAGGAGAACCGATGGCCGACCTGCCCTTCCGCAACCCGGGACTCACCGTCGAGGAGCGGGTCGAGGATCTGCTCGGCCGGCTGAGCCTGGAGGAGAAGGCCGGGCAGGTCACCCAGTACTTCTACTTCGGCTCCGACCAGGTCGAGGCCGCGGTGGCGGCGGGCGGCGCCGGCTCGCTGCTGTTCGTCCGCGACCCGGCGACCGCGAACCGGCTGCAGCGGCTGGCGGTCGAGGGCAGCCGGCTCGGCATCCCGCTGTTGTTCGGGTTCGACGTGATCCACGGCCTGCGGACCGTGTTCCCGGTGCCGATCGCGCAGGCGGCGTCCTGGGATCCGGAGGTGATCGCGGCGGGTGAGACGGTCGCGGCCCGCGAGGCCCGGGCCGCCGGCATCCACTGGGCGTTCGCGCCGATGGTCGACATCGCCCGTGACCCGCGCTGGGGACGGATCGTCGAGGGCGCCGGTGAGGACCCGGTGCTGGGCGCCGCGGTCGCCGCGGCCCACGTCCGCGGCTTCCAGGGCGATCTCGGCCCCGAGTCGATCCTGGCCGGGCCGAAGCACTTCGCCGGCTACGGCGCGGCCCGCGGCGGCCGCGACTACGAGGATTCCGAGATCTCCGACTCGGAGCTGTGGAACGTCTACCTGCCGCCGTTCCGGGCCGCCGTCGAGGCGGGGGCGGCGAACATCATGAGCGCCTACATGGACCTCAACGGCGTCCCCGCCTCCGGCAACCACTGGCTGCTCACCGACGTGCTGCGCGGCGAGTTCGGCTTCGGCGGCTTCGTGGTGTCGGACGCCAACGCCGTCCGTTCGCTGGTCACCCAGCACTTCGCGCGTGACCCGGCCGATGCCGCGGCCCGGGCCATGAGCGCCGGCCTCGACCTGGAGATGGCCACGCACGATCCGGCCTTCGGCCACCTGACCAGGGCTGTCGCGGCGGGCCAGGTCGACGAGGGGGTCATCGACGAGGCGGTCCGGCGCGTCCTGCGGGCGAAGTTCCGGCTGGGCCTGTTCGAGCAGCCGTACGCCGACGAGGCGGCCGCGGCGGCCGTGCTGGGCCGGGACGATCATCGCGACGTGGCCCGCCGGGCCGCGGAGCGGAGCATCGTCCTACTGAAGAACGAGGGCGGACTGCCGCTGGCCGCGCCCGGTTCGATCGCGGTGATCGGCCAGCTCGCCGATTCGCCGCGGGACACGCTCGGCCCGTGGGTGTTCGACTACGACCTCGGCGAGACGGTCACGATCCTGGACGGCATCCGCGCCCGGGCCGCCGGCGAGGTGATCTTCGCCCCCGGCGTGGGCATTCCCGAGCGGCTCTACCCGTCCATGTTCGACGACTGGGACGCCGCGGTCGGGCGGACCGACCCGGAGCACGACGACGAGGCCGAGATCGCGCTCGCCGTCGAGTTGGCCTCGGCCAGCGACGTGGCCGTCGTGGTGGTCGGCGAACGGCAGAACCAGATCGGGGAACGGGCGTCCAACGACACCCTGGCGCTGCCCGGACGGCAGCTGGAACAGCTGCAGCGGATCGTCGCCACCGGCACCCCGACCGTGGTGGTGGTGATGTCCGGGCGTCCACTCGACCTGCGCTGGGCGCAGGACCAGGTGCCGGCGATCCTGCTGGCCTGGTACCCCGGCACCCGGGGAGGAGAGGCGGTGGCGGCGGCGCTGTTCGGCGACATCTCCCCCGCCGGCCGGTTGCCGTTCACCTGGCCGCGGCACGTCGGCCAGGTGCCGGTGATCCACTCCCACTACCGGACCTTCCAGCCCGAGGAGGCCGGCCACCGGTACTGGAGCGAGCCGTCCCGGCCGCTGTACCCGTTCGGCCACGGGTTGTCGTATGCGTCGTTCGGCTACGCGAACCTGCGGCTGTCGTCCGACCGGGTCGCGCTCGGCGACACCGTCCAGGTCTCGGTGGACGTGACCAACACCTCGACCGTGGACGCCGACGAGGTCGTCCAGCTGTACCTCCACCAGCGCTACGGCACCTCGAGCCGTCCGATCCGGGAGTTGAAGGCGTTCGACCGGGTCGCGATCGCCGCCGGGGCGACCCGGACCGTCGGCTTCGACCTCGGCCCCGATCAGCTGCGCTACTGGAGCGCCGTCACCCGCGGCTGGGTGCAGGACGCCACCGAGATCGAGATCTACGTCGGCGGCGACTCCACCGCCACGCTGGGCACGCTGTTGACGGTGACCGGCTGAGGACCGTCACGCCCGTGACGGCGATCCAGGCCAACCCTCGTCATCCCGGCGAACGCCGGGATCCCCGCAACCCGACCAGCAACCCGACCACCGGGATCCCGGATCGAGCCCGGGATGACGAAGCCGCAGGTACGTGCGCGCCTACGCCTTCTCGCTGACCCGCTGGATGTGCAGGGCCAGGTAGGCGACCTCCTCGTTGGTCAGCGCCTTCTGGAAGGTGTCCTGGATGTGCTCCCGGACGCGTTCGGCGCAGGCCATCGCCCCCGGATAGCGCCCGGAGAGCTGGACGAACAGGAAGTCGTCGGCGCTGGCCAGCATCCGTCCGGTGAAGAACCGGTCGGCGAAGTACTGCATGTGGGTGACGAAGCGGGAGAAGTGGACGTTGTCGGGCTGCCGCTCGATACCCATCCGGTAGGTGACGATGGTCACCACCTGGTCGATCAGCCGGGCCGCCTCGAACGCGTCGAAGGCCGTCCGGTCCTGGGTGTGCCGGGCGTTGGCGATGTGGAAGGCGATGTTGGCCGCCTCGTCCTCCGGCAGCCGGACGTCCAGCCGCTCGCGCAGCCGGTCGACGCCGTAGCGTCCGATCCGGTACTCCACCGGGTAGTAGCTGCGGATCTCCCAGGCGAGCCGGTTGACCACCGGCAGCCCGGCGTGCGCCCGCTCGACCGCGAAGTGCAGGTGGTCGGTGAGCGCCACGTAGAGGTGCTGGTGCAGCGTCGTGCCGAGCACCTGCTCGGCGTAGACGATGATCTCGCGGGCCAGGTCGAGGTATTCCGGCTCGATCGAGTCCAGGAGTTGCAGGAGTTCCTTGGCGGCCGGGTTGCTCACCGGCACGAAGAACCGGTCGGGTGCGCCCTCGGGCACCAGGTCACCCGGGCGCTGGCCGTACCCGATGCCCTTGCCGAGCAGGATCAACTCCGCGTCGTCCGGACCCGTGGCCAGGACGACGCTGGAGTTGAACACCTTCTTGATCCGCATTCAGCGCGATCCCGTCACTCCTCGTCCAGCGAGGCGCCGTTGGTCGCGATCACCCGCTGGTACCAGTCGAACGAGTCCTTCTTGCGCCGCTGGCCGCTCCCGTTGCCGAGATCGTCGAAGTCGACGTGGATGAAACCGTACCGCTTGGTGATCTGCGAGGTGCCGGCGCTGATCATGTCGATCGGCGCCCAGCTGGTGTACCCCATCAGCTCGACGCCCTGCTCGACAGCCGTGCGCATCTCGCGCAGGTGCCCCTGGAAGTAGGCGATCCGGTACGGGTCGTGGATCCGTCCCTCGGGGGTCACCTCGTCGCGGGCGCCGAAGCCGTTCTCGACCACGAACAACGGCTTGCGGTACCGGTCGTACAGCTCGATCAGCGAGATCCGCAGCCCCACCGGATCGACCTGCCACCCCCATTCGCTGGACGGCAGGTACGGGTTCTTCACCCCCAGGACGGTGTTGCCGGGGGTGCGTTCGGCGTCCGGGTTCACCGTCTCGGCCATCGACATGTAGTAGCTGAACGACACGAAGTCGGCGGTGTGCGCCGCCAGCAACTCCTCGTCACCGGGCAGGATCGGCAGCCGGATGCCCCGCTCGGCCAGGTCGACCAGGGTCAGCCGCGGGTAGGCGCCGAACGTCTGGACGTCGGTGTAGAACATGTTCTCCAGGTTCCGCGCCTGCGCCGCCGCCACGTCGCCCGGCTCGCAGGTGAGCGGATAGGTGATCAGCTTGGTCAGCATGCAGCCCATCCGGCCGCCCGGGACGAGCTCGTGGCACAGCCGGGTCGCCTCGGCGCCCGCGACGAACTGGTGATGCAGCGCCTCGTAGATCGCCTGCTCGAAGCCCTGGGTGCTCTTGTCCTCGATCACCCCGGCGGTGGTGAACGGGTGCCGCCGGATGCTGTCGATCTCGTTGAAGGTCAGCCACAGCTTCACCAGGTCGCCGTACTCGGTGAAACAGGTGGTGGCGAACCGGACGAACAGCTCGATCACCCGCCGGTCGCTCCAGCCGTTGTACTTCACCGCCAGCGCGATCGGCATCTCGTAGTGCGACAGCGTGACCAATGGCTCGATGCCGAGCCGTCGCATCTCGGTGAACAGATCGCGGTAGAAGGCGACCCCCGCCGGGTTCGGGGTCTCCTCCTCACCGGTCGGGTACAGCCGGCTCCAGGCGATCGACACCCGCAGCACGCCGAACCCGAGCTCGGCGAACAGCGCCAGGTCCTCGCGCCAACGGTGGTAGAAGTCGATCCCGCGGCGCTTCGGGTAGTGCGTGACGTCGGGGTCGGCCAGCGCCGCCGCGATGCTCTCGGAGGTCACCGCGTGGTGCGCGGCGAAGTCCTTCAGGTCGAGGTGCGGCTTGTAGCTGGCGATGTCCGCCACCGACGGGCCCTTGCCGTCGGCGTCCCAGCCCCCTTCGACTTGGTTCGCCGCAAGGGCGCCGCCCCACAGGAATCCGTCAGGAAACCGCGACATCGGCCTCTCCCTTCACCGTCAGGGCCAGCAGCGGATCGCCGGCGGTCACCTCGCCGGTGGCCAGCGGAGTCAGACCGTACCGGGCGGAGTTCAGCACCACGACCGGGGTGGTGATGTCGTAGCCGGCCTCCGCGATCGCCTGCAGGTCGACCTTCAGCAGCGGGTCGCCGGCGGCGACCTTCTGATCGTTGGCGACCAGCACCTCGAACGGCGCGCCCTGCAGCTTGACGGTGTCCAGGCCGACGTGGATCAGGATCTCCGCGCCCGAGTCGGCCCGCAGGGTGATCGCGTGCTTGGACTCGAAGACGGTCACCACCGTGGCGTCGGCGGGTGCCTTCACGACGCCCTCGGTGGGGACGATCGCGACGCCCTCACCCAGCGCGCCGCCGGCGAACACGGCGTCCGGCACCTCGCTGAGCGGGATCGCGGTTCCGGTCAGGGGGCTGATCAGCTCGGTGTCGGCCACATCGTCGGCGGCGGCCGGCGCGGCGGGTGCGGGCTCCTCGGCCGTCCGCTCCCGGCTGGCCTCGACGCTCGCCGAGTCGGAGTCCTTCCAGATCATCAGCGCCGCGACCAGCGAGCCGATGAACGCGATGCCGAAGCCGATGAAGGCGTTGACGATGTTCATCGGGTTCGTGGGATTGATGAACATCGACATGCTGGCCAGGCCGGGGCCGACCACGGCGAAGCCGGCGACGTGGGTCAGGCCGACGTAGGCGCCGCCGGCACCGGCACCGATCAGGACGCTCCACAGCGCCCGCTTGTTCTGGATGGTGACGCCGTACAGGGCCGGTTCGGTGATGCCGAACAGGGCGGAGATGCCGGCCGACACCGCGGTCGACCGCAGTTCGCCGTTCCTGGTGCGCACCGCGACGCCGAACATGGCGCCGGATTCGGCGACGTTGTGCGCCAGGGACGCCGGCAGGTAGAGCGGCTCCGATCCGGTGGTTGTGTACTGGTTGATCGCGTACGGGAGGATCGGCTTGTGCATGCCCAGCGACACCAGGAACGGCAGCGCCATGGCCAGCAGCATGGTGGCCACCCAGCCGAAGGTGCTGAACACCCACAGGATGCCGTTGGTGAACACCAGGCCGAGGTTGAAGCCGAGCGGCCCGAGCACGACCAGGCCGACCGGGACGGTGATCAGCAGGCTCATCATCGGGACGAAGAAGATCCGGATCGGCTTGGGTGACACCCGCGTCCAGAACCGCTCCATGACGGCCAGGAACAGCACGATCAGCAGCGACGGGAAGACCTGCGCGTTGTAGGCGACGTTGGTGATCGGGAGCCCGAAGACGGTGAGGCCGGGATCCCTCATCAGCGTGGTCAGCGACGGCAGCACCAGCGGTGCGCACGAGGCGATGGCCACCAGCCGGTTGACGCCGAGCTTGGTCGCGGTGGTCCCGGCGACCATCAGCGGCAGGAAGAAGAAGGCGGCGTCGGGGATCGCCGACAGCACGATGTAGGTGGAGCCCTTGGGATCCATCCAGCCCAGCGAGGACACCAGCAGCAGCAGGGACTTCAGGACGCCGGCGCCGGCGATGGCCGGGACCAGCGGCTGGAAGACGCCGATGATGAAGTCGACCAGCACCGCGCCCCAGGAGCGCTTCGCCTTCGGCCCGGACGCCTTGGGCGCGCCGCCCCCGGCCAGGCCGGGCAGCTTCTTCAGCGCCTGGTACACCTCGACCACGTTGTTGCCGATCACCACCTGGAGCTGGGCGGTGGAGACCACCCCCATCACCCCCGGGACCTTCTTCAGCGCGTCCACGTCCGCCTTGCCGCCGTCCACCAGGGTGAATCGGAGCCGGGTCGAGCAGTGCTCCAGAGCGCCGACGTTGGACGCTCCACCCACCTGCTCGAGGATCGCCGCCGCGGTCTTGTCGTAGTCCATCAATTCCTCCTTCGGTTCGTGGGCGGACCGCGACCCGGCAAATAAAAAAAGGACCCAACGGATGTCGCCCGCACAACGACGTGCGCGAGAACCGTTGGATCCTGCCTGCATGACCAGTCACATGTCCATCGCCAATGGTGATCGGCGACGGGGCCGATGTCAACCGGTCCGGGACGGTACGTCCGTCCGGGACGGGAGCGCGGCGGGCCGGGGCGCGTACCCTGGCGGTGTGTCCAGTTACCCTCCGGACGGCCCGGCCGAGCAGCAGTGGCAGCAGCCGCCCTTCGCCTCGGACGGCCCACCGCGGGACGCCACACCGGCCTCCGGCCACGTGATGGTGCCCGGAACGCCCGGGCCGCTCCCGGCACCGTCCTCGTTCGAGGTGCTGATCGGCACCCTGGCCAAGCTGGTCTGGCCGGTGGCGATCCTGCTGATCGTCTTCACCAAGGCGACGTTCTGGCCGGTGCTGATCACCGCCATCGTCGCCGGAACCATCCTGGGTGCGCTGAAGCGCAACCTGAAGCAGCGCCGCCGGGAGATCGCCGCGCACCACCCGAGGCCCCCGCTACCGGGACCTCCCCCACGCTGACCCGACTTCCGCGCTCCGCGCTCCGGCTCCGCATCCGCGCACCGGAAAGCCCTGCCTAACTATCTCTGCCCTCCCGTCGACGGGAGGGCAGAGATAGTTAGGCAGGGCCTTTCGGGTCAGGCCTTGGCGATCGCCAGCCGGAGGCCGAGATCGTCCGAGGTGGTCCAGTCGTCCGCGGGTTCGGCCTCGACGATCGTCGTCGCCAGCACCTCACCGGCCACCAGGTCCGCATGCTCGCGCAGGGCGTCCCTGACCTCGCCGTCGGCGGCCCAGGCCAGGGTGATCCGGTCCGAGACCTCCAGGCCGGACGCCTTGCGGGTCTCCTGCACCAGCCGGACGACCTCGCGGGCCAGCCCGGCCCGGACCAGTTCGGGCGTCAGTTCCAGGTCGAGCGCGACCGTCTCGCCCTGCTCGTTGACCACCGACCAGCCCTCGCGGGGACGCTCCGAGACGATCACCTCGTCGGCGCTCACCTGCACCCCCGCGACGGTCGCGGTGCCGGACGAGGCCAGCTCGGCGGCCAGCTGGGCGGCGTCCGCGGCGGCGATGGCGGCCGCGATCTTGGGGGTGTCCTTGCCGAAACGCCTACCCAGAGCCCGGAAGTTGCCCTTGGCCGAGTAGTCGACCAGGTCGCCGGCGGACGCGAACGACTCCACCACCTGGACGTTCAGCTCGGCGGCGATCTCGGCGCGCAGGTCGGCGTCCAGCTTCGCGAACGAACCGGACGGCACCAGCACCCGCGACAGCGGCTGCCGGGTCTTCACCCGGGCCTCGGCGCGGGCCGAGCGGCCCAGTTCGACCAGCCGGCGGGTCAGCCTCATGGCGTCGTTCAGTCCGGTGTCCACCCGCGCCTCGTCGGCCAGCGGCCAGGACGCCAGGTGCACCGACGCCGGGGCGTCCGGATCGGTGGCGGCCACCAGGTCCTGCCAGACCCGTTCGGTGATGAACGGGGCCAGCGGCGCCATCAGCCGGGTGACCACGTCCAGGGTGTCGTGCAGGGTCTGCAGCGCCCCCGGATCGCCCTCCCAGAAGCGCCGACGCGACCGCCGCACGTACCAGTTGGAGAGGTCGTCGACGAAGTCGGCGATCAGCGCGCCGTACCGCTGGGTGTCGAAGTTCTCCAGCGCCGCGGTGGTCTCGCGGACCAGCGCGGCGCGCACCGAGACCAGCCAGCGGTCGAGCACGTGGGTGGACGCCTCGACCGACGAGGACGAGGGCGTCCAGCCGTTGGTGCGGGCGTACAGCGCCTGGAAGGCGACCGAGTTCCAGTAGGTCAGCAGCACCTTGCGCACGGTCTCGGTGATCGTCACGTGCCCCACCCTCCGGGACGCCCACGGCGAACCGCCGGCCGCCATGAACCAGCGGACGGCGTCCGCCCCGTGCTCGTCCATCAGCGGGATCGGCTCCAGGATGTTGCCCAGGTGCTTGCTCATCTTGCGGCCGTCCTCGGCCAGAATGTGACCCAGGCAGAGCACGTTGCGGTACGAGGACGCGTCGAAGACCAGCGTGCCGACCGCCATCAGCGAGTAGAACCAGCCGCGGGTCTGGTCGATCGCCTCGCAGATGAAGTCCGCCGGATAGGCGTCCGCGAACCGTTCCTTCGACCCCTCGGCCCACGGGTAGCCCCACTGCGCGAACGGCATCGAACCCGAGTCGAACCAGGCGTCGATCACCTCCGGCACCCGGTGCGCGGTCTCGTGGCAGTGCGGGCACGGGAAGGTCACGTCGTCCACGAACGGACGATGCGGGTCGAGCTCCGACTGGTCCTGCCGGCTCAGCTGCGACAACTCGGCGCGCGATCCGACGCAGGTGAGGTGCCCGGCCGGGCAACGCCAGATCGGCAGCGGCGTCCCCCAGTAGCGCGACCGGGACAGCGCCCAGTCGATGTTGTTGTTCAGCCAGTCGCCGTAGCGGCCCCACTTGATGTGCTCGGGGTACCAGTTGGTGGCGCCGTTCTCGCGCAGCAGCGCCTCCTTGATCTGCGTGGTGCGGATGTACCAGGACGGCTGCGCGTAGTAGAGCAGCGGCGTGTGGCAGCGCCAGCAGTGCGGGTAGCTGTGCTCGTAGTCAGCCGACCAGTAGAGCAGGCCACGCTCGCGCAGGTCGGCGGTGAGCGCGGCGTCGGCGGTCTTGAAGAACACCCCACCGACCAGTGGGACGGTCGCCTCGAACGTGCCGTCGGCCTGCACCGGATTCACCATCGGCAGCCCGTAGGCGCGGCAGACCGCCATGTCCTCCTCGCCGAAGGCCGGCGACTGGTGCACCAGGCCGGTGCCGTCCTCGGTGGTGACGTAGTCGGCGAGCACCACGTAGTGCGTGCCGCCCACCACGTCCGGGAAGTCGATCAGCTCGAACGGACGCCGGTAGCGCCACGATTCCATCTCACGCCCGGTGACGGTG
>JAGPGQ010000318.1 GCA_018055925.1 Micropruina sp. | reverse complement strand
GACGAGAGGGCGACGATCAAGCTCGCTGAGCCGTTCGCCGCCCTCGCACCAACACCGGCTTCCACCGATGTCAGGTGTTCTAGTACGTCTGAAATTGTGGAGCTAAGGGGATTCGAACCCCTGACCTCTTCCATGCCATGGAAGCGCGCTACCAACTGCGCCATAGCCCCGAACGGGTGGCTCGGTGACCCGAGCACGAGCAAGAACTTTAGCCGATCAACCGGTGCCTGCGCGAATCGACCGAGACTGGTGGACGGATCGCTCCACAGGTCGGGCGTCATCCTCACCGTGGGTCCAGAGAGTCGCAGGTAAGGGGATCCCTCGCGGTCGCCAAGGCCCTTCAGGGGCCTCGTCCCGTCGACGAACGAACTCAGCGCTCGCTGGTCACCCGGGCCACGTGCAGGGCCAGGTAGGACACCTCGTCGGGGGTGAGGGCCGACCCGAGCCGTAGTTCGAGCAGGCCGGAGAGCCGCACGGCGCAGTCACTCGCCTCGGGGAAGGCGTCCCGGATCGCGTCGCCGACGCTGGACGGCTCGGAGTCGAGCTGCTTGTGGTTGTGGATCCGGACGAACAGGTAGCGCAGGTGGGTGATGAACCGGCCGACGCTGACGCTGCCGGAGTCGAGGGTGATGTCGAAGGTCTGCTCGATCACGGTCACCATCTGCTGGATCACGCCGGTCATCCGGTACGTGTACGACAGGTCGCCGGTGGCGAAACCGGCGTTGACCAGGTGCAGGGCGAGGCCGACGGCCTCGGAGCGGGGGAGTGGCTCGCCGATCCGCGCGTTGATCGCGTCCAACAGCCGCTCGGCCCGGGCGTACTCGTCGGCGTACAGGTGCTTGACCTCGGCGAGCAGCGGGTAGGCGATGTCCATGCCGAGCGCGATCCGGCGGATGGCGAAACCGACGTGGTCGGCCAGCGCGATCACGAGTGCGGGATTGCGGGCCAGGTTGTCGAGCGCGACGTCGGCGAGTGCCTGGCTGATCAGCTGGATGTGCTCGGGCGGAATGCCGGCGAGCAATTCGGCCAGATGGTCGGGGTCGCGTCCATCGATCGGGGCGAATACGCGGACGATGCGCTCAGGATCGGCGCGCTGCCCCGGCCGGGCCTGGAAACCCAGGCCGCGGCCGGTCAGAATCACTTCGCGTCCCCGGTCGTCCAGTGCAAGGACGAGGTTGTTGTTGAAGACGCGCACTATCTCCATGGTGGTAGCTCCGGGTCGTCGCACGCTGTGGGACGACCCGGAGCCTCCTTTCGTTGTCAGGCCTCCACGTCGATCACCGAGTCGCCCAACTGGACGGAACCCGGCGCAGCCGGGGTGACCGACTTGAGCGTGGCGGTGTTGATCACGACGACGATCGTGGTGGTGTCGTAGCCGGCCTCCTTGACCACGTCGAGGTCGACGGTGGCGAGCAGGTCACCGGCCTCGACGCGCTGGTCCTTGGCCACGTCGACATGGAATCCCTTGCCCTCGAGCTGGACGGTGTCGATGCCCACGTGGACGAGCACCTCGACGCCGTCGTCGGTCTTGACGCCGAAGGCGTGCCCGCTGTCGGCGACGGTGACCAGGGTGCCGGCCACCGGTGCGACCACGTGGCCGTCCGAGGGGACGATGCCCACGCCGTCACCCAGCGCCTTCGAGGCGAACACCTTGTCGTTGACATCGGTCAGGGCGACCACCTCGCCGGCCACCGGAGCGGTGACCGTCCGGGTGGCGACCAGGGTCGCGACACCGCCGCCGGCGGCCGGCGCGGCTGCGGGAACCGCCGCGGCCGGAGCGGCGGCCAGGGCGAGATCAGCGGCCTCCTGGGCCTTCATCTCGTCGAACTCGGCCTTCTGCTCCGGGGTGCGGTAGTCGGAGGCGATGACCAGCATCATCGCGACGACGAAGGCGGCCGCGATCGAGATGGCGTAGATCCACATCGGGTTGAACACCGGGATGGTGAGCAGCGAGGTGAACGCGAAGGCTCCGGTGGTGACGCCCACGGGACCGTCGGGCACGGTTGGGGTGAAGATCCAGCTGAGGATGCCGATCGTCACGCCACCGACCGCACAGCCGACCAGCATGCGCGGGTAGATGCGCTTGTAGCGCAGGTGGATGCCGTACAGGGACGGCTCGGAAATACCGCCGAACAGGCCCGCGGCGAGGGCGCCGATGGCCGTCTGGCGCACTTCCATGTCCTTGACCCGGCTGGAGATCACCAGCACACCGGCGGTGGCGCCGAAGCAGGCGAAGTTCCACGTGCCCATCGGGCCCTGGATGAAGTCGTAGCCCAGGGTGCTGATGTTGGCCAGCATGAGCGCGTTGAGCGGCCAGTGCAGGCCCAGCGGCACCAGGAACGGGTAGATCATCGGGATCAGGACGGCGAACAGCAGCGGCACCGTGGAGTTCAGCCAGGACAATCCCGCGCCCAAGCCGTTGCCGATCCAGATGCTGAACGGGCCGATGGCGAAGGCGGTCACCGGAACCATGATCAGCAGGCAGAGGAAGGGGACGAAGACCATCTGGACGTTCTCCGGGAAGATCTTCTGCAGCAGCTTGTGGAGCTGGGCCAGCACGGCGACCATGATCAGCGGCACGAACACCTGGCCGCCATAGCCGTTCAGCTGCATCGGCAGGCCGAAGATCTGCGCCACGCACTGGTCCTGGCCCAGGACCTCGGTGCAAACCGTGTCGACGGCGCCGTTGAGCGACAGGAACTCCGGGGTGAACAACGCGGCCATGACCGCGCCGCCGATCCACGGATCGATCTTGAGTGCCTTGGCGGCGTTGTACGCGACCATGATCGGCAGGAAGTACAGCACCGAGCGCCACATGGTGTCCCAGAACACCCAGGTCGCACCCGCCGCCTCGAGACGGTCGACGCCCTGGAACGGGACGATGCCCAGCGCGTCCAGGACGGCCGCGATCGCGATGATCAGCGAGGAGCCGAGCAGCACGCCGAGCAGCGGCCGGAACGAGTTGGAGAGGTACTCGAAGAACGCGTCCAGCCAGGCCACCTTGCCGCGGACCTTGGCCCGCTCGGCCTCCTTGACGTCGGCGTCGCTGGGCGCCGCCTTGGCGCCCGCCATCGACGGCAGGTGGGTGATGTCGGCATAGACGGAGGCCACGGCCCCGCCGATGACGACCTGGTAGCGGTCGCCGCTCTGCGGCACGGCGCCCATGACGCCGGGGATGGCCTCGAGCGCCTTCTGGTCGACGACGCCGGCGTCCTTCAATTCGAAGCGAAGCCGGGTCGCACAATGAGTGAGACTGGTGATGTTGCCGGGACCGCCGACTTTCTCGACGATCTGCTCGGCAGTAGTGGACGCCATTGTCGGTTCCTGTCTACTAGCTGATAGTTCTTTCAAACAGACACAAAAAACGACCCGAGCCGCACCGCTAGATGCAACTCAGGTCTTGCCCCTAGTCGGGTAGCAACCCTTGGTGAGCTCACGCTCTTCGAGCACAGTAGCACCCAGCATCCGAGACGTGCAGCAACTCGAGGGCAACGCATTCGGTGTCTCCGGGGCGGGCTCGTGAACGTCAGATCGCGGGCCCTGCAACGGAAGGGACCGGCGAGTGGGGTGTTGCCCGGTCCTGGACGCCCTCGGGGACGCCGTGGTGGGTGGTGTGGGTGCGATGCGTGCGACATACTCGCCGCCATGGGTCGTGATATCGAAGCACGCACGTACACCCGGGAACAGCGGCAGCGCTACCGCGAGAAGGTGCAACGCTGCCTGGACGTCTTCGAGCAGATGCTCGCGGCGCACAGCTTCGAGTTCGACGAACCGCTCA
>JAGPGQ010000317.1 GCA_018055925.1 Micropruina sp. | reverse complement strand
CCTTCAACGGCGCCGGTTGGTGCTGGCTGAGCGGGCGCTGGACGAGGCCGAGGCGTCCGGGGTGTTGGAGCCGGTTGCGAGCTGCCGGGGGTGAGGCCGCTTCGAGCAGCGTCTGCGGCAGCGCCTCGAACCCGGGTCCGGTCTCGATCTTGAGGATGATCCCGGTTGTGTCCTGTCGGCGCATCGGGACGCGCAACCGAGGTGCTGTCAGATGGTTTGTGTAAGCGGTCCTTCTACCGGAAGGAACCATGATGAGTGTTGTGACCGATACGACGAATCATTCGAACAGGCTGTCTGCTGCCGAGCGACGTGCTTTGCGGGCTGAGGCTCCGGGATCGAAGGCTGCCGCTGACCTGGTGGCTTCGGGCGCTCTGGACGGTTTGTTCGCCCGCATCGATGCCGGCGAGATCGATCTGGCCGGGGATGGCGGGTTCATCCCGGGTTTGATCAAGGCCGCCCTCGAGCGCGGCACGCAGGTCGAACTCACCGACCACCTCGGCTACGAGAAGGGTGACCCGCACGCCTCGGCGTTCCCGAACTCGCGTAACGGGACGACTCCGAAGACGGTCGCGACCCAGGTCGGGGACGTCGACTTGGACCTCCCGCGGGACCGGCTGGGCACGTTCGAGCCACGCCTGGTACCGAAAGGGACGCGCCGGTTGAACGAGCTCGATGAGATGATCATCGCCTTGTACGCCGGCGGGATGACGGTGCGTGACATCGAGTACTTCCTGCGGTCCACGCTGGGTACGGAGTTGTCACACGAGACGATCAGCAAGATCACCGACACCGTCGCCGATGAGGTCCTCGCGTGGCAGCAACGCGCTCTGGACGCCTTGTACCCGGTCATCTACTTGGACGCGATCATGGTCAAGGTCCGTGACGGCGCGCACGTGACGAACAAGGCCGCCCACCTGGCCGTCGGGGTGGACATGGACGGCATCAAGCACGTGCTCGGCATCTGGCTGCAAACCACCGAAGGAGCGAAGTTCTGGGCCGGCGTGTGCGCCGACCTGGCCAACCGCGGCATCCGCGATGTCCTCATCGTGTGCTGCGACGGCCTGGTCGGGCTGCCGGAGGCGATCGAGGCGACCTGGAACGAAGCGACCGTGCAAACCTGTGTCGTCCATTTGATCCGGGCTGCGATGCGGTTCGTCGGCTACCAGGACCGCAAGGCCGTGGCGGCGGCGTTGAAGCCGATCTACACCGCCTCAGACGCGAAGGCCGCGCGCAGCGAGCTGGACGCGTTCGCTGACGGCAAGTGGGGCAAGAAGTACCCCCACGCGGTCAAGACGTGGGAGAACGCGTGGGAACGCTTCATCCCGTTCCTGGCCTTTCCGCCGGCCCTGCGGAAGGTGATCTACACCACCAACAGCATCGAGAGCCTGAACTACCAACTACGGAAGGTGTCGAAGAACCGCGGGCACTTCCCCAACGACACTGCGGTGGTCAAACTCTTGTGGCTAGCGATCTGCACCATCGAGGACAAACGCGCTCGTGACCGCGCCAAGGAAGCCGGCCAACCCGCCGGCAAACGCAAGGCCCCCGGCCGGCTCGTCGAGGGACAGATCGTGACGATGAACCGCCTCAGGTTCTCTGCCGCTTCTATGCGGGGAGAGAACTCTGGTGTGAGGTCTCGTAGTAGGCAGCCTCGAACTCGTCGGGGCTGACCATTCCGAGGCTACCGTGGAGCCTGCGGTGGTTGTACCAGTCGACCCATCCGGCGGTCGCGAATTCGACGTCGGCGATCGTCTTGTACGGGCCGTCGTGGAAGATCGTGGTGCGCACGCACTCGGCCTTGTAGAGCCCGTTGATCGTCTCCATCAAGGCGTTGTCATACGCGTCCCCGACCGTCCCGATCGACGGGGCGATCTGCTCCAGGGCGAGGTGATCGGTGAGCACAATCGATGTGTACTGGGAGCCCGCATCGCTGTGATGAATGAGCTGATCCGGGCCGACACGGTGGCCTTGACGATCGCGTTCCCACAGCGCCATCCGCAGCGGGATCATCACCAAGTCGACGTGCTTGCTGGTCTGCGCATGCCAGGCCACGATGCGTTGCGAGAACACGTCGAGGATGAACGCGACATACACCCAGCCTGCCCAGGTGCGCACATAGGTGAAGTCCGTGACCCAGGTGTGATCGGGCCGCGGGGCGGTGAAGTCCCGGTTCAGCAGGTCACCGGCACGGACCCCGTCCTTGGCGGGGATCGTCGTGCGGATGCCCTTCGCCCTCGTGATGCCCGACAGCCCGAGCGCCCGCATGGCGCGGTCTACGGCGCCCCAGGACGCGTCCGGGAGTGCGGTGCGGCGAATCAGGGCGGTCATCTTCCGCCGCCCATACAGACCCTCCGGCGTCATCTTCCGCCGTGTCGTCCCGTCGGGCATCACCACGGTCGTCCACGCGGCCTCACGCACCGCGTCGACCACCTGAGCATCGGTGACCGTCCGGGCCGAGATGCGAGGCCGACGCCAGGCCCGATAGGTGCGCGCAGCGATCTTCACGCCCTGCTCTCGCAGGACGCGGACGATCGACTCGACTGCGTGACCCTCAGCTCGCATCTGGTCGATGAATTCCATCATCAGCGGTTGCGGGGGTCGAGTTCCCCCGCGAAGAAAGTCGTCGCCGCTCTCAGGATCGCGACGTCCTCACGCAGCCGCTTGTTCTCCGCCTTGAGGCGGCGGATTTCCGCGTGTTCTTCGCTGGTCTGCCCGCCCCTGTCGCCGGCGTCGATCTCGGCCTGGACTACCCACCGGCGCAGCGACTCCGCACCCACGCCTTCCTGACGGGCAACGGCCGCGATCGCCTTCGCGTTCGACGGATACTCAGACCGGTGCTCCAGCACGAGCCGCACGGCCCGCTCACGCACCTGGGGATCGATCATCTTTGGCATGACGCCATCCTTTCAACTCAAAAGGAAGCGGCACCAAACCTGAGGCGGTTCAGGATCTTCGCGGTCGCCCGATGCTGCGGGTCGGTGATCGTGCGTTCCCTGCCCCAGAACCGTTCATGGTTGGCGACCAGCTGGCCGTCACAGGAGACGGCCACCCGGCCCGGGGTGGCCAGCACGTCGACGAACCGGCCGATACAGCGCGGGTCCACCGAGTAGTCGTTGCTGGCGATCCGCACGTTCCCGACCCAGCCGGACCCGGTGCGGGATGCCGACCAGTGGCTGGATCGGTGGCAGCCCGACCATCGCGGCCAGGTCGGCAGCGAACAGGTCGGTCGGGCGGGCCTGGATGACCCGCATCCGTCGCACGTTCGCGGTCTCGGCCAGCCAGTGGTCGAGCTGGGTGTTGAAGTCGGCCGGCGAGGCGAACCTGCGGCCGGGCAGGAACGAGGTCTCGAAGTACTGGTTACGGCGCTCGACCATGCCCTTGAACTCCGGATCCACCGCCGGGGCGAAGGTGAGGGAGACACCCAGCGTGCCCGCGAACGACGCCGCCTCGATCGTGGGCCGGCCGGTCCCCCCGATCGCAGTCTCCCGGTCCCACACCAGCTGCTTGGGCGCCTTGCCCCAGCCAGCGATCAGCTTCCACATCCCAGCCAGGATGTCCCCAGCCTTCCGCGAGGGGATCATCACCCCTGAGGTCATCTTGGAGTAGCCCAGTGTCATCGCCAGCACCGGCAGGATCTGTTCCTGGCCGAACCCCAGCGGGATCGGCACCTCCGGGAACCACAGATCACATTGGGCGATCTCCCCGGCCACATAACTCGTCCGTCCCGCCGGATCCGGCGGCAGATACACCGGGCGCAGCTCAGCGACCCGTTCCTTAAACACCGTCAACCCACGGTCCCAG
>JAGPGQ010000091.1 GCA_018055925.1 Micropruina sp. | reverse complement strand
GGCTGGGCCTCTCGCTCGGACGCCTGTTCGCCCGCGGCGGCCCACTGGCCGCCTCCTGCGCCCAGCAGGGCCTCGTCCGGGTGCTTCCGTAGCGGTCCTACGAGCCCTCTCGGAGAGCGTCCGCGGTCGGCACGATCCTGGATCCCGGGTCGAGCCCGGGATGACGAGGGCTCCAGCACGCCGGGCCCGAGCTCACCGTCATCCCGGCGAACGCCGGGATCTCAAACCCGGGTCATCGGGAGATCCCGGGGCAAGCCCGGGATGACGAGCGCGCCCCGGCTCACGTCATCCCGGCGCACGCCGGGATCCTGAACCCGCGTCAGCGTCATCCCGCGGGCAAGCCCGGGATGGCGAGCGCGCCCCGGCTCACGTCATCCCGGCTGCCGCCGGGATCCTGAACCCGCGTCAGCGTCATCCCGCGGGCAAGCCCGGGATGGCGAGCGCGCCCCGGCTCACGTCATCCCGGCTGCCGCCGGGATCCTGAACCCGGGTCATCGTCATCCCGCGGGCAGGCCCGGGATGGCGAGCGCGCCCCGGCTCACGTCATCCCGGCGCACGCCGGGATCTCCGTCTATCCCGGTTGCACCAGCCCCACCGAGGGCGGCCGCTCACCGAGTTCGGCGTATTCCTCGTCGGTGAACAGCCGCGACCGGATCAGGAACCGGTAGCCGGTCGGGCCCTCCAGCGAGAAGCCGGCGCCGCGTCCGGGCACGATGTCGATGGTCAGGTGGGTGTGCCGCCAGTACTCGAACTGGGCGGCGCTCATCCACACCTCGACCTCCTCGGCAGCCCCGGGCTCGCCGGCGTCGATGCTGCCCAGCAGCACGTCGGCGTCCCCGGTCAGGAAGTCGCCCTTCGGGTAGCACATCGGTGAGGACCCGTCGCAGCAGCCGCCGGACTGGTGGAACATCACCGGCCCGTGATCGGCCCGGAGGCGGCGGATCATCTCCGCCGCCTCCGGGGTCACGGCGACGCGCTGCACGGGCATCAGAAGAAGCCGAGCTTGTTCGGCGAGTACGACACCAGCAGGTTCTTGGTCTGCTGGTAGTGATCGAGCATCATCGCGTGCGTCTCGCGGCCGATGCCCGACCCCTTGTAGCCGCCGAACGCGGCGTGCGCCGGGTAGGCGTGGTAGCAGTTCGTCCAGACCCGGCCGGCCTGGATGTCGCGCCCGGCGCGGTAGGCGGTGTTGATGTCGCGCGACCACACCCCGGCGCCGAGGCCGTACAGGGTGTCGTTGGCCACCGAGATGGCGTCCGCGTAGTCGTCGAAGCCGGTCACCGCGACCACCGGGCCAAAGATCTCCTCCTGGAAGATCCGCATCCGGTTGTTCCCGGTGAAGATCGTCGGCGCCACGTAGTAGCCGTCGCTCAGGTCGCCGCCGAGGTCGACCCGCTCACCGCCGGTGACCACCTGCGCACCCTCCTGGGTACCGATGTCGATGTAGGAGAGGATCTTCTCCAGCTGGTCGTTGCTGGCCTGGGCGCCCATCATCGTGTCCGTGTCCAGCGGATTGCCCTGGACGATGGCCCGCACCCGTTCGGTCGCCGCCTCCAGGAACGAGGACTTGATCGAGTTCTGGATCAGGGCCCGGCTGGGGCAGGTGCACACCTCGCCCTGGTTCAGGGCGAACATGGCGAACCCCTCGAGGGCCTTGTCGTAGAACGCGTCGTCGGCCTGGGCCACGTCCTCGAAGAAGATGTTCGGGCTCTTGCCGCCGAGTTCGAGGGTGACCGGGATCAGGTTCTGGCTGGCGTACTGCATGATCAGCCGACCGGTGGTGGTCTCGCCGGTGAACGCGATCTTGGCGATCCGGTTGGACGACGCCAGCGGCTTGCCGGCCTCGACGCCGAACCCGTTCACCACGTTGAGCACGCCCGGTGGCAGCAGGTCGGCGATCAACTCCATCAGCACCATGATCGAGGCCGGGGTCTGCTCGGCCGGCTTCAGGACGACGGCGTTGCCGGCGGCCAGGGCCGGGGCCAGCTTCCAGGTGGCCATCAGCAGTGGGAAGTTCCACGGGATGATCTGGCCGACCACGCCGAGCGGTTCGTGGAAGTGGTACGCGACGGTGTCGGCGTCGATCTGCGAGATGGTGCCCTCCTGGGCGCGCAGCACGCCGGCGAAGTAGCGGAAGTGGTCGACCGCGAGCGGCAGGTCGGCGGCGAGCGTCTCGCGGACCGCCTTGCCGTTGTCCCAGGTCTCGCAGATGGCGAGCATCTCCAGGTTCTGCTCCATCCGGTCGGCGATCTGGAGCAGGACGTTGGCGCGGTCGGTGGCACTCGTGCGTCCCCAGCCCGGAGCGGCGGCGTGCGCGGCGTCCAGGGCCCGGTCGATGTCCTCGGCGGTGCCGCGGGCGATCTCGGTGAACGTGTGGCCGGTCACCGGCGACGGGTTCTCGAAGTACTGGCCCTTGGCGGGCGCCACCCACTCGCCGCCGATCCAATGGTCGTAGCGGGTCTGGTAGGAGGCGAGCGAGCCTTCGGTGTTGGGTGCGGCGTAAACGGTCATGGGCGACTCCCTTGTCTGGCCTTGTCCGGAGCGACCGGATGGCCCGGCCGCGTATTCCGGGAAGGCTACCCGCCCTCCCCAGGCATCGGTAGCCACCCCCTCACCGCCCACCTCGTGCCCCGAAAGGCCCTGCCTAACTATCTCTGCCCTCCCGTCGACGGGAGGGCAGAGATAGTTAGGCAGGGCCTTTCGGGGGGACGGGGGCCCACGCCGGCCGGACGGACGCACGAAAGCGGCCCGCCCGGGGGGAAGGGGCGGGCCGCGCTCGTGGGTGGATCAGGCGGCCAGATCGTGGGTGCTGCGGAGCTTGGCGATCGCGTGCCGTTCGATCTGGCGGACCCGCTCGGCGGTGATCCCCCAGACGGCGGCGATGTCGGCGAGCTTGGCCTGGCGTCCGTCCAACAGGCCGTACCGGCGGCGGACCACGTCCGCGGACCGATCGTCCAGCGTGGACAGCATGCCGTCCAGCCGGGCCCGGTCCTCGGCGTCCAGCACCATCTCGTCCGGGCCGGGGGAGAGTTCGCGAGCCAGCAGGTCGCCGAGGGCGGTGTCGCCGTCCTCCTCGATCGGGGCGTCCAGGCTGACGTGGTCCCGGGCCAGCCGGAGCAGGTCGATCACCTGCTCCTCCTTGAGACCCAGCTCGTCGGCGATCTCGATCAACTCGGGTTCGCGGCCCAGCCGGCGCTCCAGGGTGCGGCGCACCGCCGACACCTGGTTCACCTGCTCGGCCACATGCACCGGAAGCCGGACGATGCGTCCCTGCTGCGCGATGCCGCGGCTGATCGACTGCCGGACCCACCAGGTCGCGTACGTCGAGAACTTGAAGCCCTTGCTGTAGTCGAACTTCTCCACCGCGCGGATCAGGCCGGTGTTGCCCTCCTGCACCAGGTCGAGCAGCGGCATCTGGGCACGCCCGTACTTGCGGGCCACCGACACCACCAGGCGCAGGTTCGCGGTGATGAACCGATGCAGGGCCTGGTCGCCCTCGTCGGCGATCTGTTCGAGCTCGTCGCGGGTCGCGCCGTGCGGGTAGGCGGTTTCGGCATCGCCCTCGGTGCCGTTGAGCAGCGACCGGGCGAACAGGCCCGCCTCGATCCGCTTGGCGAGGATGACCTCCTCTTCGGCGGTCAACAATGGCGTTTTGGCGATCCCATCCAGGTAGAGGCCGACGGCATCCTTACCGTCGATGCCGTCGGTGCTCCGAATTCGGTGCGCAGTCGAGATCATGGGGTTCCTTTCGCGTCCGTGATCAGTACAACGCAACGCGAGCCCTCCGGATTCGCCTGTTCGCCCTCAATGAACCCTGAGCCCACCCCGGCGACGAAACCAAGACCACGGTCGTACGTGACCGGACACCCGGGTAGCTGTCAGTGGGCCGGGTCGACCTGGTCGATGATCCAGGCGAGCTCGAAAGCCAGGTCCCGCCAGGCCTGGTAGCGGCCCGAGACGCCGCCGTGGCCGGCCACCATCTCGGTGCGCAGCAGGATCGGCCGCTCGTCCGGATTCGTGACCGTGCGCCGCAGCCGGGCCACCCACTTCGCCGGCTCGGTGACCTCGACCCGGGTGTCGTTCAGGCTGGTGGTGGCCAGGATCGCCGGGTACCGGCGGCGCCGGACGTTCTCGTACGGGGTGTACGCCTTCATGCACCGGTACACCTCGGCGTCGTGCAACGGGTCGCCCCATTCCTCCCACTCGGTCACCGTCAGCGGCAGTTCGGGATTCAGGATCGTGGTCAACGCATCCACGAACGGGACGTCGGCGTGCACGGCCCGGAAGGCGTCCGGCGCCAGGTTGACGGCGGCCCCGACCGTGAGCCCGCCGGCCGAGCCGCCCTGGGCCGCCAACCGGTCGGCGCTCGTCCAGCCCGCCTCGACCAGGTGCCGGGCGCAGGCGACGAAGTCGCTGAACGTGGTCGGCTTGGCCAGCAGCCGGCCCTGTTCGTACCAGCCGCGACCCAGCTCGCCGCCGCCCCGGACGTGGGCGATCGCCCAGACGAAACCGCGGTCCAGCAGGCTGAGCCGGGGGATCGAGAACCACGGATCGAGTGAGTGCTCGTAGGCGCCGTAGCCGTACAGCAGGGCAGGCGCGGTGCCGTCCGGGACGATGTCGGCCCGGTGGACGATCGACAGCGGCACCCGGGCGCCGTCCGGTGCGGTCACCCACTCCCGGCGCTGCACGTAGCGGGCGGGGTCGTAGGGACCGTGCACCGGATGGTCGAGCACCTGGGTCTGCTTGAGGGTCCGGCGTTCACCGGTGTCCAGCCGGTACTCCTCGAGCCGGCGAGGGCTGACCAGCGACTCGTGCACCAGCCGGATCCGGTCGGTCGCCGGGTCGTCGGACGACACCGCACCGGCGCTGTACAGCGGCTCGTCGAAACCGATCGGCTCGGGCTCACCCCAGCCGCCGTCCGGACGCCGGTGCAGCACCTCGATCAGCGGCAGGGCGTCGCGGCGGGAGGTCACCACCAGGTGGTCGGCGTAGGCCGACACGCCCAGCATCCGCACCCCGGGACGCTGCGGCAGCAGCGGTCGCCACGCACCGGTGCCGGTGGCGTCGAACGGCGCCACCGCCAGTTCGAACTCGGGGGCGCCGTCGTTGTGGACGATGTAGAGCGCGTCCGTGCCCACCTCGACGGAGTACTCCAGGCCGTGCCGGCGCGGCGCCACCACGGTCAGCGTGGCCGGATCGCGCACCTCAAGCAGCCGGTACTCGCAGGTCTGCTTGCTCTCGACGGCCAGCACGAGCCGGGTCCGGTCGCGGGACTCACCGACGGAGAGCCAAAACCGCTCGTCCGGCTCCTCGAACAGCAGCGTGTCCGGCTCGTCCGAACCCAGGCGATGCCACCACAGGCGATGTGGGCGCCAGGCCTCGTCGACGGTCAGGTAGACCAGCCCGCCGTCCCCGCACCAGGAGCCGCCGGCGGCCACGGGAGTCTCGGGCACCGGCAGTTCGGCACCCGAACCGAGGTCGAGCACCCGGAGCCGGTAGCGCTCGTCGCCGGAGAGGTCCTCGCTCCAGGCCAGGCGCCGGCCGTCCGGGGACACGTCGCACAGGCCGAGGGCGAAGAACGCCTGCCCCTGCGCCAGCCGATTCTCGTCCAGGACCACCTGCTCGCCCGGGGGAGGATCGGCCACGTCGGGCAGCCGGTCGCGGTCGGACGCCGGCACCCGGCAGTGGATCGGATAGTCCATGCCCTCGACGGAGCGGGTGTAGTACCACCAGGTAGAGCCGTCGGTGTGCCGGACGAACTCCGGCACGCTCAGGTCGGTCTGCCTGGTGCGCGCGAGGATGTCGCCGTAGAGGTCCTCCCGCAGTCGTTCCAGGTGCGCGGTGCGCCGCACGGTGTAGGCGTTCTCCGCCGCCAGGTGGGCCAGGAACTCGGGATCCTGCTTGTCGCTCATCCAGGCGAACTCGTCGATGACGTCGTCGCCGTGGTGGCTGCGCGTGTGCGCCCGCTCCGGGGCGCGCGGCGGTAGAGACATGCGGACACCCTAGTCAGAGCGCTGAGCCGGACCTGTGAACGACCCGGGTTTGGAATGTGGGCGAGGGCGTGCCAGAATGGCGCAGGCGCAAGCCATTGACAAGCCCCGAGTGGTGCGCGCCCAAAACCAAGAATCCGAGAGGCTACTTGTGTCACCACGCTCCACTGCCGCAGCCAAGGCTGAAACCGTTCCCGCACAGGCCGCACCCACGCGTCGCAGCCGGGCCACGTCCGCTGCGAAGGAGCCGGCGCCGCGGCGCACCCGCCGGGCGCCCGCCAAGAGCACGCAGCGCAAGGCCGCCGCCGGCAAGGCCGCTGACCCGACCGTCGAGGAGGTGCTCGGCACCCAGTCCGTCGACGTCAAGTTCGCCCGGGAGGGCGACGACGTCGTGCTGACCGTGGGTGGCAAACGCCGCTCCCTCGACGACGTGGACGACTCCACCTTCGAAGAGGCGAAGGAGGCTGTCGTCGAGAAGGAGCTCACCGAGGACGAGGGCTTCATCGTCTCGGACGCCGACGACGCCGACGAGCCCGAGCAGCAGGTGCTGGTCGCCGGTGCCACCGCCGACCCGGTGAAGGACTACCTCAAGCAGATCGGCAAGGTGGCCCTGCTGAACGCCGAGCAGGAGGTCACCCTCGCCAAGCGGATCGAGGCCGGCCTGTTCGCCGAGGAGTCGATCACCACCGGCCGTCCGATCGCAGAGTCCGACATGGACGACTACGAGTGGATCGTCACCGACGGCCGCCGGGCCAAGAATCACCTGCTCGAGGCGAACCTGCGGCTGGTGGTGTCGCTGGCCAAGCGCTACACCGGCCGCGGCATGCTCTTCCTCGACCTGATCCAGGAGGGCAACCTGGGCCTGATCCGTGCGGTCGAGAAGTTCGACTACACCAAGGGCTACAAGTTCTCCACCTACGCCACCTGGTGGATCAAGCAGGCGATCACCCGCGCCATGGCCGACCAGGCCCGGACCATCCGGATCCCGGTGCACATGGTCGAGGTGATCAACAAGCTCGCTCGCGTGCAGCGCCAGATGCTGCAGGACCTCGGCCGCGAACCCACCCCGGAAGAGCTCGCCAAGGAGCTCGACATGACGCCCGAGAAGGTCGTCGAGGTGCAGAAGTACGGCCGCGAGCCGATCTCGCTGCACACCCCGCTGGGTGAGGACGGCGACTCCGAGTTCGGCGACCTGATCGAGGACTCCGAGGCGGTGGTTCCGGCCGAGGCGGTCAACTTCACCCTGCTGCAGGAGCAGTTGCACGACGTGCTCGACACCCTGAGCGAGCGCGAGGCCGGCGTGGTGTCGATGCGGTTCGGGCTGACCGACGGCCAGCCGAAGACCCTGGACGAGATCGGCAAGGTGTACGGCGTCACCCGCGAGCGGATCCGGCAGATCGAGTCCAAGACGATGAGCAAGCTGCGGCATCCGTCCCGCTCACAGGTCCTGCGCGACTACCTCGACTGATCTCTGGCCCAGCTACCCTCCGCGTCCGGCTCCGGCCGGGCGCGGAGTTGCGTTCTCAGGCCGCAAGCGCGGCCAGGAAGGCCTCGTAGGCGCGGTCGCCGAACAGCACGAACCGGACGAGGGTGATCCCCGGCGCTGGATGGTCGCGCACGCTGTCCACCGCGATCCGGGCCACCTCGTCCAGATCCCAGCCGTAGGCGCCGGCGCTGATCGCCGGGAAGGCGACGCTGGTGGCGCCCAGCTCGGCCGCGACGTCCAGGCTGCGGGTGAAGCAGGACGCCAGCAGGCCGGCGTCGGTCTGACCCCGGTGGGCGTTCGGCCCGACGGTGTGGATCACCCAGCGGCTCGGCAGGTCGAACGCCTCGGTGGCCACGGCCTCGCCGACCGGTAGGCCGTCCGGCCAGGTGCTCCGGCGGAGCTTCCGGCAGGCCTCCAGCAGGCGCTTGCCGGCCGCCCGGTGGATCGCCCCGTCCACACCGCTCCCACCCAGCAGGGTGGCGTTGGCGGCGTTGACGATGGCGTCGGTGGACTCGACGGTGAGATCGCCCTGGACAGCCTCGATGGTGCGCATGCCGTCCACCATCGCACACCGCTCAACCGGGTGGGCACGGGTATGCCTGCCCACCCGCGAGGGGTGCACCCCTACGCGCACTATTCTGACGGAATGCCCGAACTGAACCATGAGCGATTCAATGCTGCCGTGGTGGCTCATCTGCCGGTGGCGATGGAGGCACAGGAGGCACTGTCTCAGGTCGTCGACCTGAACGGCCCGTACCAGGCCGACATCTCCCAGGGGACCGTGACGATCTCCGGACGCCCGCTGCGGGTGCTGCTGCTCGGAACGGTGTCGAAGGCCACGAACACCTGGCTGTGGTCGTGGGCCAACCAGGGCTTCTCGCCGACCGTGCCGGCGATCGCCCCGGTGCGGCGAGCCGCCGACGTCGCCCAGTCGTGGGGGCTGTGGGAGCTGGCCGAGGCCCAGTTCAGCCTCGACGGGGTGCTCGACACCGGCCTGGGTGCCGGTGCCAGCGTCGCCCTGCTGACCGCCCCCGTCGTCGGGGCGACCGCCTTCTACTCGGCCGACTACGGGGCCGGTGTCGCCTACTTCGGCATCATCGATCCGGCCGTCCCGCGGCCGGCGGCGGAGGGGGTTACCTTTCCGCGCCGGATCATGGCGGCGGTCGACCTGCAGCCGGACAATCCCCGCTCCCAGGTGCTCACCTACGCGGCGGTGCACAATCTGCGGGTCACCGGCGACGATCGCCAGCTGAAGGTGCACATCGGGCCTGATGCACTCAGTGTGATGTTCGACGAGAACGGCCGGATCACCACGATCAGCGGGACGCTGAGCCCCAACCCGTTGCGCTGACGTCCCCAGGGGACCGGACGGCCATCACCGGACCGCCGGCTGCCGGACCGCCGGCGAGGGAAGGTCAGCGCCGGACGGACAGCAAAAGAGCGGCGCCCCGGACGGATTCCGTCCGGGGCGCCGCTGGAAGCTCGTCAGTTCAACTTGCCGGTCTCGTCATGGATGGTCAGTGCCACCTGCTTCAGCCGATCGGAATGGGCCTTGGCGTGGTGTGCACAGAAGAGGAGCTCGCCGCCGTGCAGGGTCACGCGCAGGTATGCCTGCGCCCCGCAACGATCACAACGGTCTGCCGCGGTCAGCTGCTCCACCACTGTCGTGCTCATTCCCGTATCCTCCTGTTGCTCACTTGAGTCTACCAATGTCAACTCTTCGCCCAGTTGGTTTGTTCCGTGCGGTGAGACTACCCCCATACACCAGCCCTGGGGACGAAGCGGGGCACGCCGCGCCGGTCCACCATCGTGTCGGAGTGGCCCGATAGCCTCAGCGCGTGACGATCAAAGGCAAGCCGGCGGCCGAGGGGCGGGACTACGAGGCCCGTCATCTGCTCGTGCTCGAGGGGCTCGAAGCGGTCCGGAAACGGCCCGCCATGTACATCGGGTCGACCGACACCCGGGGGTTGATGCACTGCCTGTGGGAGATCATCGACAACGCGGTCGACGAGGCGCTGGCCGGCTTCGGCGACCGAATCGCGGTCGAGCTGCACGGCGACGGCAGCATCGGGGTGACCGATGTCGCCCGGGGCATCCCGGTCGACATCGAGCCGCGCACGGGTCTCTCGGGCGTCGAGGTGGTGTTCACCAAGCTGCACGCCGGCGGCAAGTTCGGCGCGGGCTCGTACAACGCCACCGGTGGCCTGCACGGAGTGGGCGCGTCCGTGGTCAACGCCCTGTCGTCCAGGCTCGACGTCGAGGTCGACCGGAACGGCGCGACCTGGGCGATGTCGTTCCGGCGAGGGGTGCCGGGCAGCTTCGACGGCCACGGCCCGGATGCGGCGTTCGCGCCGGGCGGATCGCTGACCAAGGTGCGCCGGGTCGCCCGTGGCCGCAGCGGCACCCGGGTGCGTTACTGGCCCGACCGGCAGATCTTCCTGCCGGATGCCCAGCTGTCGCTGCCGCACCTGGTCGCCCGGGCGCGGCAGACCAGCTTCCTGGTGCCGGGCCTGGAGTTGGTGGTCACCGACGCGCGCACGTCCGAGACCCTCACCGAGGTGTTCAAGCACGACGGGGGCATCTCGGAGTTCTGCGACTTCCTGGCCACCGACGAGCCGGTCACCGAGGTGCTGCGGCTGCGCGGCACGGACTCGTTCACCGAGACCGTCCCGATGCTCGACGACGACGGCGCGATGACCCCCACCGACGTCGATCGCGACCTGAACGTCGACATCGCGCTGCGTTGGGGGACCGGCTACGAGACCCACGTCCAGTCGTTCGTGAACATCATCGCCACGCCGAAGGGCGGCACCCACGTCGCCGGCTTCGAGCGGGGCCTGGTGCGCGCGTTCGGCAAGGCGCTGGAGGGCACCCGGCTGCTCAAGGCCGGCGACGACGTGGTCAAGGACGACATCCTGGAGGGTCTCACCGCGGTGGTGACGGTGTCGCTGGCCGAGCCGCAGTTCGAAGGCCAGACCAAGGAGGTGCTCGGCACGCCGCCGGTCACCCGGCTGGCCGCCCGGATCGTCGAGTCCGAGTTGAGCGAGTTCCTGACGTCCACCCGCGGGACGCAACGCGCGCAGGCCCGCGCGGTGATGGAGAAGGTGGTCTCGGCTTCGCGCACCCGGGTCGCAGCCCGCGCCCACAAGGAGAATCAGCGCCGCAAGAACGCCCTGGAGTCGAGTTCGCTGCCGTCCAAGCTGGCCGACTGCCGCAGCGTGGACGGGGATCGCACCGAGTTGTTCATCGTCGAGGGCGACTCGGCGATGGGCACCGCCAAACTGGCGCGCAACTCGGAGTTCCAGGCGCTGCTGCCGATCCGCGGCAAGATCCTCAACGTGCAGCGGGCCAGCGTCGGCGACATGCTCAAGAACGCCGAGTGCGCCTCGATCATCCAGGTGGTGGGGGCGGGCTCGGGTCGCACGTTCGACCTCGAACAGGCCCGCTACGGCAAGGTCATCTTCATGGCCGACGCCGACTCCGACGGCGCCCACATCCGCACCCTGCTGACCACGCTGTTCTTCAAGTACATGCGGCCGATGATCGAGGCGGGGCGGGTGTACACGGCGGTGCCGCCGCTGCACCGTTTCGAGTTGAGCAACCCGCGCCGGGGCCAGGAGCGGTACGTGTACACCTACAACGAGGCCGAATACCAACGGAAGCTCGCCGAGCTGACCAAACGCGGCGTGGCGTTCAAGGAGCCGCAACGGTACAAGGGCCTCGGCGAGATGGACGCCGACCAACTGAAGGAGACCACGATGGATCCCCGTCATCGAACCCTGCGTCGGATCACGGTCGAGGAAGGGGAGTCGCTGGAGCAGGCGCTGGGCACGTTCGAGAAGCTGATGGGCAACGATGTGGCCCCGCGCAAGGCCTTCATCATCGCCGGCGCCTACGCGCTCGACGCCGAGCGGATCGACGCATGAGCCGCCCGACGATCCTGCTGCGCGCCGAGCAGCGTGACAGCGAGCGGCGCACGCCGATCACGCCGCGGGCGGCCGCCGAACTGCGAGCGGCGGGCATCCGGGTGCTGGTGGAGTCGTCGCCGATGCGGGTGTTCCCCGACGCCGAGTACGTCCGGGCGGGCGCCGAACTGGTGCCCGCCGGCTCGTGGACGAGCGCCGATCCCGGCGTGGTGATCGTCGGCATCAAGGAGTTGCCCGACGATCCCGCGGCGCTGCCGCACCGGCACGTGTTCTTCGGGCACGCCTACAAGGGCCAGCAGGGCGCGGACGAGCTGCTCGCCCGGTTCGCCGCCGGCGGGGGAGAGCTGCTCGACCTGGAGTACCTGGTGGACGAGCGCGGTCGCCGGGTGGTCGCGTTCGGCTACTGGGCCGGCTTCGTCGGGGCCGCGCTCGGTGCGCTGCAACTGGCCGGGGGTTTGCGGGCACCGTTGGAGCCCCTGCTGCTGGACGAACTGCTCGACCGGCTCGAGAAGGCGGCGGAGGTGGTCGGCGGTTCGTCCGCGGTGGTCACCGGCGCCTTCGGGCGGGCCGGGCGGGGCGCGGTCGACGCGCTGGTGCTGGCCGGTATGCGGGTGTCGCGGTGGGATCGCAGCGACACCGATCCGGTCGATGTCGACGCGTTGGTGGCACACGACCTGCTGGTGCATTGCGTGCTCGCCCACCAGCCGCAGGCGCCGTTCCTGACCGAGGCGGCCCGGCATCGTCCTGGACGCCGGTTGCGGGTGCTGGCCGATGTCACCGCCGATGTGCCCTCGGAACTCAACCTGCTGCCGATCAGCAACGAACTGACCAGCTGGGCGCAACCGGTGCGCAGGATCTGGGACGATCCGGTGCCGCTGGACGCCATCGTCGTCGACAATCTGCCCTCGCTGCTGCCGTTGTCGGCCAGCGAGGACTTCTCCCAGGGGCTGCTGCCGTTCCTGCCCGGCCTGTTCGACGGCGGGGCGGTGTGGCGGCGCTCGGCCGAGCAGTTCAGCCTGGCCGCGGCCCGGGTTGCCGGGAACGGTGTCGCCCGATGACCGGCTGGCAGGACGCCCGGACCGTCGACTTCATGCTGGACGAGTGCCACACCTGGGCGGTGGTGGGGCTGTCGGGCAACCCCGACCGGACCGTCTACCGGATCGCGGCGCTGCTGCAGGCGCGCGGCAAGCGGATCGTGCCGGTGCATCCGTCGGCGCCGACCGTGCTGGGCGAGCCGGGGTACGCGACCCTCGCCGAGATCCCGTTCCCGGTCGACGTGGTGGACGTCTTCCGGCGCAGTGAGCAGGCGGGAACCTTCGCCGATCAGGCGGTCGAGATCGGGGCCAAGGGGGTCTGGTTCCAGTTGGGCGTGATCGACGAGGACGCGTTCGCGCGCATGAACGCGGCGGGCGTCCCGATGGTGATGGACACGTGTCCCGCGATCGAGTGGCGTCGCCGGGGAGTCGATCTGTGAGCGGATAGACGTCGTTCCACGGGGCCGACGGTGAGATCTCGCCGGCCCCGAGGGGTTGGGACGATCGGTCAGCCGGTCAGGCTGATCCGGTGCTTGGCCTCGACGATCTGCCGGTGCTCGGCGATCGCGGCGATGGTGCCGGAGTCCGGGTCCGGGCGAGCCGCCCGGACCGGCCGGGTGTCGTTCCGCTGCGCCCAGCGGATCATCGCGAGTCCGGCCCGCATGGCGATCCGGTCGTGCAGCTTGGCCCGCGGCATCGTCGAGGTGTCGGTTCGAATGTTTCGGATTTCTGTCAACGTATTCATGATGGTCATTCTCGGAATGCGGAATTGTGCAGGTTCAAATGGCATAAGCGCGAATGTTCTGCGCTACGCCTATACGTCTGATGCGTGGTGATTGAGTGGCACCCGGGCCATCGATCAGGAGTCGAGAGGCGCCCGGACTGATACCTGCCGGTCGCACCGGCCTGGGATCTGGTCGCCTCAGGACTGCTGGGCTGTCACCGTGGTGGTGGGTGGTTCCCGTCGTGCCTCAAGGCCGATCGCCTCGCTGCTCTTCGCCCCGGCCGACGCATTCATGCTTGTCAACGCCCTCTCTGGCGAGGGGTCGACGTGGGCTGGGGTTGAACTAAGCAGCCAAACGCACGATGCTGCCACCGAGGCCGCAGCGGGGCGTAAAGGCGCCGCCGACGAACTGAACCCGTCCTGTCATCATCACTCCGGCCTCCTTCCTGGTGCAGTATTGATGGATCAAACGTAAACGACTCCGCGCCGCAATGCAACTGCGAGGGCCAAATTCCTTCGGAATCTCTCTCGATGAGTCGTGGCGGTGGGTATGTGGGGCGGTTGGAGGTCTGGC
>JAGPGQ010000316.1 GCA_018055925.1 Micropruina sp. | reverse complement strand
GGCGATGTAGGCGTGGAACAGTTCCGGCGCCTCGCGAACCGCCAGCACCCCGAGCAGGGTGCCCCAGGACTCGCCGAGCAGGTACACCTTGCGTTGCCCGTAGCGCTGGCACAGCCAGCGGGCGAGCTCGATGGTGTCGGCGACCGCCCGCTGCGGGGTCAGCGTGGCCGCGTCCAGGTCCGGGTACGACTTGCCGGCGCCCCGCTGGTCCCAGCCGACGACCAGGAAGTCGCTGGTCAGGGGTTCCAGCAGCACCCGGGAGAAGGCCAGGTCGCTCTGCCCCGGTCCGCCACTGAGGTACAGCAGGACGGGTAGGTCGTCGCGGGCTCCGCGCACCTCGATCCACTGCTCGTGACCGCCCAACTCGACCCGGACGAGTTCGGCCACCGCCTCCTCGGCGGCAGCGCCGTCCCGGCCGGCCAGGGCGGGTGAGCGCGGTGGCAGCAGCAGACTGCCGGCGAGCACGGCGAGCAGTGTGGTGGCCGCGATCGCACCGACCGGACGGCCGGCGGTACGGCGATGTCCTCCCCAGGCGACCCCGACCGTCAGGGAGAGGATCGCCAGCGGCCAGGCGACGGCGCGGCCCAGCAGGTAGGCGAGCGGCCCGAAGGCCGAGTCGAGGCGCAGCGGGCCGGTGGTCGGTAGGCCGGCGCGCACCCGGACGAGCTCGAAGCCGATCAGGAAGCCCACCGGAGCCAGCAGGAGAGCCCAGCGGGTGCGGGCCAGGGCACCCGCCACCAGCCCGGCCACCAGGCCTCCGACGATGAGTTCGAACGCGTCCACGGGAGTCACCGGCCCACGCGGCTGGAACAACCCCACGGCCACGCCCAGACCGCCGCCGCACAGCGCGGCGAGTCCGGCGCCCCACCAGCGCCGGCCCGCACGAATCCGGCCCTCGGCCGGTGCGGAGTCATGGTTCTTCATGTCTTCAGCATCTCGCCGGGCGCGTCGGCCCGCGGGCGGTTTTCCGCACGGGCCGGATCGAATCCGACCCAGGCTCGATCAGCGGCCGGGAGGGACGATCCCGCCCCGACTCAGGTGCTTACGAAGCGAATGCCTCGCCCCACCCCACTGCGGGGAGGGCGGCCGGCCCGGTTCGGGTGATCCGGGGGCGCGTCCTCAGCCAGCACCCCTCAGCCTCGATCCGCCGATGGGCGCCGTAGCGAGCGGCACCAGATGGGTGCACTGGGCAGCCGGGCGCGCGAAGGCGTACCGGGTCGTACGACGAGCGTGCCCGGCGCAGCCAGGGCGCCCAGCTGGGGCCGCGCGGTAGGCGCAGATCGGTGGATCGAGGCTCAGCCCCGGGCCGACGATCACCGGCGATCCCCGGGGACGTCGGCCGGGTCGGAATGCCGATCGAGGGCAGCCCGCCAGAGCTCGTCCAGGGCCGCCGCAGTGGCCCGGTGGTACCGGCCGGGCAGGCTCCCGCCGCCGGCGGCGGCCTCGCGCAGGACGACCGCCTGCATTGCCGCGGCGGCGACCCCCGCTCCGCTCGCGGCGTCCAGGGTGCAGCGGGCGTCGCCGACGACCACCAGCCCGTCCAGGGGCTCGCGCAGCAGGTCGAAGCGCCGGTGGACGAGTGCCGGCTCCCAGGAACTGAGCGGGTCTCCGTCCGGTCGCAGGGCCTCGAGCAGGTCGGCCACGTGCCCACCGGCCGCGCGCGCGTGGCCGATGAACCCGGGTAGGTCGAGAGGTGGCCGGACGCCGCGGTAGCCGGCCAGCGACACCGTCCAGGCCCGCTCTCCGACTCGCACCAGGATCGCCGACCCGGTCGGCGAGCCGGCGACCACCACCCCGTTCGCGGCCGGCGAACCGGGCATCGGTAGGCCGTCGGGAAGAGTGAACCGCCTGGTGACGTGCAGCCCGTCGACCCGCCGCCGGTCCACGGGCGGTACCGGCGAGCCGTGTTTCTGCAGGCACTCCAGCAGCCGCGAGCCGCGTCCGGAGGCGTCGACGACCAGATCGGCCGGCAGGGTCCGGGCGGGTTCGCCCGGGCGGTCGAGGTCCGCCGCGATCACGCCCGCGATCCGGCCCCGGATGGGCACCACCAGGTCGAGCACGGTGGTGCGGCCGCGCAGTCGCACCGACGGCAGGGCTGCGACCCGGTCCCGCAGCCCGGCCTCCAGCAGGTGGCGTTCCACCCCGGTGACCGGGGAGTCGCCGCCGGCTGGCGCGATCGCCCCGCCCAGTTGCCGGCGCAGGCCGGGGAGCAGGGAGTCGATCGCGGTCCATCCGGCGTGCGGCAGCAGGTAGCAGTGCCGGGCATGCGGAACGCCCCTGCGCGGGACCGGCTCGCTGGGGAGCCGGTCCCGGTCGAGGACGATCACGTCCGCGTGGTGCGGGGCGAGCGCAGCCGCGGCGAGTAGCCCGGCGACGCTCGCGCCCACCACCACGACCCGATCGCTGCGGGAGGGCATCGGTCATCCGTCAGGCGGCGGGCGCCATGATGGCGCCGTTGACGCCCTTGACCTTCTTCAGCCAGACCGCCTTGAACGACGGGTTCTTCACGGTCAGGTCCGCCACCAGGGCCTGGCCGGCCTTCGGGCTCGGGCAGAACACGCGCTCCACGGCGTCCTGCCGCACCGTGACCACCGGGGCGTTGTTCACGTTGAACCGGACCAGGAAGTCGAAGCCGAGCTTCTGCTTGGCCGGCACCTTGACGATCGTGCAGCTGAACTGCGGCAGAGCGTCGATCTTGACCCGCGGGATCGTCCGCTTGTACTTCTTGTTCCTGACCAGGACGAGCGAGCCGTCCGACTTGGTCACGAACGGCGCGAAGATCATCGTGTCGTAGCCCTTGCCACCCAGGAAGGCATCGCTGCCGTCGCCGGGTGCCCAGATGTTGATGTCGTTGCCGTCCTCGCCGAACAGCACGTCGCTGTTCGGGGTGCTGCCGCCTTCGGGTCCGCCGATCAGGATGTCGGAGCCCTTGCCGCCCAGCAGGACGTCATCGCCCAGTTTGCCGATCAGCAGGTCGTCGTTGCCCCGGCCGAACAGGATGTCGGTGTTGTCCATGTGCTGCTTGGCGGCGACGCCGGGAGGCTGGACGAACGGATTGTCGACGTTGTCGTTGTCGAGGCCGATGTGCACGTCCTTGCCCGGCGTGCCGGGAATCAGCAGGCCGTTGGCGGGCTGGGTTCCGGCGAGCGCGCCGGTGGCGGCGATCGCCAACGCAGCGGTCGTGAGGCCGAGCTTGCGAATGGTGTTCATCGCGGTGTCCTTTCGTTGACTCAAATGCGATGGCGAGACCCTAGGAACGGTGGTGGGACGGGGGCATTGGGCACCTACCTCAGATTCCGGGCCGGCCGCCTTAGCCCTCGATCCACCGATCTGCGCCCTCGGCGGATCGACGTTCAGGTGTGGCGCGGGGACGCCGGCGGGTGCATCATGAGCCCGTGCCCGGGGGATCCATCTCCACCCCGCGCGGCGGCCTGGTCGGTCGTGATCCGAGCCTGGCCGAATTGCGCGCCGCGTTCGAGCGCGCCGGCGAAGGGGCACCGTCGGTCGTGCTGCTCAGCGGCGAGACCGGCGTCGGCAAGACCGCGCTGGTGCGCGCCGCGGCCCGCGAGCAGCGGCCCACCCTGCTGTACGGCTGCTGCGTTCCCGTGGCCGGCGAGCCGTTGCCGTTCGCCCCGTTGATCCAGGCCCTGCGTCGTCTGGGACGCTCGGGCGCCGTCCGCCGGCAGGTGGAGCTCTCCCCCGACCTGGCCCGCCTGCTGCCGAGCTGGGCCCCGCCGCAACCGGTCGGGACGCTGGAGCAGACCGGATCCAGCTCGACCAAGCTGGCGCTGTTCCAGGCGGTGCTGGAGCTGATCGATCG
>JAGPGQ010000315.1 GCA_018055925.1 Micropruina sp. | reverse complement strand
CCTCGACGATCTTGTCGGTGCGGGTGTCCTGCCAGACGATCGCGTTGTACACCGGCTCGCCGGTGTTCTTGTCCCACACCAGTGTGGTCTCGCGCTGGTTGGTGACACCGACCGCGGCCAGATGCTCCCGGTTGATCTGAGCATCGGCCAGGGCGATGGCCACGACCTCACGAATGTTGTCCCAGACCTCCTTGGCATTGTGCTCGACCCAACCGGCCTTGGGGAGGATCTGTTCGTGCTCCTTCTGGCCCGAGCCGACGATCCGGCCCGCATGGTTGAACACGATCGCTCGAGAGCTGGTGGTGCCCTGATCGATCGAAAGAACGTACTTCTCAGCCATTGTGTTCCTTTCCACATCTTTGTAGTGGCTGTTTGTGCAGGGGAGGTTGAGGCCATCCTGCCCTGTGAGAGGCGGTTACACCAGGGATCGCGGTCCGGTCGAGATGGACCGGACCGCAATCGTTACCTGCTCACGGCGGGTACTCGGTCACGGAAGCAGGACAGTGGACGCCCAGCCGGCCAGCAACCCTCCGACGATCGGGCCGACGACCGGGATCCACGAGTAACCCCAGTCGGACGAGCCCTTGTTCTTGATCGGCAGCACCGCATGCGCGATCCGCGGCCCCAGATCGCGGGCCGGGTTGATCGCGTATCCGGTCGGCCCACCGAGCGAGGCGCCGATGCCGACGACCAGCAGGGCGACGCCGAGCGCGCCCAGCCAGCCCAGTCCGGCCGGCGTCAGGGTCGACGAATCGCCCCAGTTGCCGGCCGCGATCACCACGAACACCAGCACGAAGGTGGCGATCGCCTCGGTGATCAGGTTCCACACCGGATCACGCACCTCGGGTCCGGTCGAGAAGACGCCGAGCTTGAACCCGTCCGGCGCATCCTGATCGAACTGCCGCTTGTAGGCGAGCCAGGCCAGCACGGCACCCAGGAAGGCACCCAGCAACTGGGCGCCGATGTAGGTGAAGATCGAGGCGGCATCGACCGGGACGCCCGGAGCGAACTCCGTGGCCCCTGAGGCCACCAGGCCCAGCGTGACGGCCGGGTTGATGTGCCCGCCCGACTTGTAGGAGACCAGGACGCCCGCGAAGACGGCGAGGCCCCAGCCGAAGTTGACCATCAGGAATCCGGTCCCGTTGCCCTTGTTCTTCGGCAGGATGTTATTGGCAACCACACCGGCGCCGAGCAGCAACAGCATCGCCGTGCCGACGACTTCGGAGAGGAAGATGGTTGCGAGAGTGGTCACGAGAATCAACTCCCTTCATAGCTGTCAGGAGAGCGGCCGCACCATTGCGGTCAGGCCCCGACGGCCGTCCCGTTCCGGCCGTCAGAACCAGTGTCGTCCTACCCCCTCGGCGCTGCACGCATGCTTGAAGGCAATGAACGAACGTGCAGCACCCGGGGGATGACATGAACGAGCGCTACGAGGAGATGTACCAGGCGGCCTCCCGCTACTACATACAGGGCGAGACGATGGAGTCGATCGCCCACCAGATGGGCCTGTCCCGGTCGACGGTGAGCCGCCTGCTGCACCAGGCCAGGACGACCGGCCTGGTGCGGATCAGCCTGGCCGACGACATCGGCTCGCGGTCGCCGATGGCCGCCGCGCTGAACCAGGCCTTCGGGGTCCGGGTCCACCTGGTCTCGGTGCGCGACGGCGTCTCGGAGCACCACCGGCTCGAACAGGTCGCCCGGATGGCGGCCCGGCTGCTCTGCGAGGCGGTCGCCGACCACAACGTCATCGGCGTCGCGTGGGGCGGCACGACCTCGGTGGTGGTCCGGCACCTGCAGCCCCGCCCGCTGGAGGGGGCCATGATCGTCCAGTTGAACGGCGGCACCAACCGGTGGTCGTCCGGCATCCCCTACGTCGGCGAGATCCTGCAGCGCGTCGGGGACGCCTTCCGCTCCCAGGTGGTCTACTTCCCGGTGCCGGCGTTCTTCGACTACGCCGAGACGAAGCAGGCGATGTGGCGGGAACGGTCGGTGCAGCGCGTGGTGCAACTGCAGCACCGCATGGACGTGGCCATCTTCGGGGTGGGCTGCCTGGAGGCGACTGTGCCGTCGCACGTCTACACCTCCGGCTACATGGACGACGAGGAGATGCGCCAACTGGTCCGCGACGGGGTCGTGGGTGACGTGGCCACGGTGCTGCTGCGCGAGGACGGCTCCTGGACCGACATCCCGCTCAATGCCAGGGCCTCCGGGCTCAACCCGACCGAACTGGCCCGGGTGCCGCGCAGGTTCTGCGTGGTGGCCGACCCGTCCCGGGCCCGGGCGATCGTGGGCGCGCTGCGGGCCGGCACCACCAGCGACCTGGTGATCGACGAGGGCACGGCCCGCGCCGTGCTGGATCGGCTGTGACCGTGGCCCGGCCGGCGCTGATCGGGCCCGCCTCGCTGATCGAGTCGGACGACCGGCCCGCCTGGTGGTCGCCGCCGGGGGCACCGCACCGCCTGGAGGCGCTGATCGGCAGCGACAACGGCGACGGCACGCTCACCGTCCACCATTGGTTCCGCGGTCAGGCCAGGCCGGACAACCCGTGGCTGCGCGGCGATCCGGTGAGCACCGCGGCGACCGGTCCGGCGGCGCTGTCGCAGCGCGGACGGCCGGGGACCCGCGCGCACGAACTGGTCGCTCAGATCCCGCAGGCGGACGGCCTGCACGCCTACGCCTGGGCGGTGAACCGGCCGGCGGCGCGCCGCTGGCGGCACCTCGGGCCGGTGACCGGAGCGCCGGACGATCCTCGGCGTCCGGTCTGGGACGGCCCCACCGGCGCCGCCGAATGGGGTGCCGGGACGGTGCTCGCCGTGGCCACCGCCGCCACCCGGCTGCGCCGGGGCTGGGTGCAGGCCCTGGTGCAGGTCGACGGCTCGCTGTACCACCTGCACCGGCAGGTGCGCGGCGGCCGCGTCCGCTGGCTGCGGCAGGCCTGCCTGCGGCTGGACGACCGCAGCCGGTTCACGGTCGCGACCGAGCCCTCGACCAAACTGGCGCAGGTCACCGGCGCCACCGACAGCCAGACCCGGGGTGCGACGCTGTCGGATTCGGTGCGCCGCTCCGGCGTCCGGGGCACCGACCTGGGAGTCCGGGTCGACCATCTGGACGACACCCTCCTGCTGTTCGGCGACACCCACTGGACCTGGCGCCGGCTGGGCACCCGGGACGCCGTCGCCCGGGTGCTCGACCCCGAGGCGGAGCGCCCGGCCGTCCGGGTGCACGGTGCGCCGCTGCGGCTGCGGGGCGGCGGCACGACGATGCGCGAATACGACGTGCCGCTGGACGCGTTCGGCATCGGCGACCGGCTGTACCTGTTCCACACCAGCAACCACTTCCGGGACGCCCAGACGATGGGCCGCAGCATCCTGGCCGCGGCCCGGCCGGGGCGGCTGCGGGTCGAACCGGGCGACCGGCGTCCGCTGGACCTGCGCTACCTGGCCACGTTCTCCGACCACCGGTTCGTCAACGTGTCCGCCCAGCGGGTCGGCCGCCACCTGTGGCTCTGGGGCACCGGCGCCTACCGGGCCGACGACGTCCGGCTCGCCCGGGTGGACCTGACGGCGCCCGGCGTGGCCGACGGCCTGCGACGCGGCTCGGCCGGCCCGTTCCTGGACGCGCTCGGCTACTGGGCCGGCGAGGGACGCTGGTCGCGCACCGAGGCGGACGCGCTACCGCTCACCCCACCGGGCGCGCACGGGGAACTGTCGGTGCGCTGGGTGCCCTCGCTCGGCCGCTACCTGATGCTCACCATGTCGGGCCCGGACGACCCGATCGGCGCCGCGGTGGTGCTGCGCACCGCCGAGCACCCGTGGGGGCCGTGGTCGGACCGCATCC
>JAGPGQ010000314.1 GCA_018055925.1 Micropruina sp. | reverse complement strand
GTCCGCAGGTCGGCCGCGATGGTGTCCGACCACGGGCCGTAACCGCCCGAGTCGTGTCCGTCGCGGGCGACCCGCCAGCCTTCGGCGGGATCCTGTTCGGACGTCCAGCTGATCGTGGCGCGATCGCCGTCCTGCGTGACGCTGACGGTGAGGGGCGTGGCACTGGACGGTGTCTCCGGGGGAGTGGGTCCGCCCAGGGTGCATCCGGCGGCGACGGCGCAGCACAGGAGGGCCAGCATGAGGCGGGCCAAGACGTTCGTGGTCCGGATCATCTGAGTCGAGAACCTTTCATCGTGGCGTTCCCATGAGCAGGGAGGCGTGTGCGATGCGGAGCATCGCCCGGACGTCGGCGCCGCGGATAGTCGAGAGTAGCAGGGCTGAGGGCATCACTCCCGTTAGGGGAGGTTTCGGCCGCTCTGTGAGCCGTCGTGCAGCTGTCCCCGCTCCCGGAGCTCATCGAGCACGCGGGTGTAGAACGCCTCGTCGATGCGGTACTTCGTCCGGTAGATGAGGTAGCCGGCCACGATCAGGATCAGTGGCAGCACCAGCATGGCCAGCTTCATCTGCAGCAGGCCCGCATCGGTGACGTCGTCGGGACCCTGGGCGGCGTTGATGCCCGAGGTGATCAGCACGATGCTGACGATCTGGGTGCCGAGTGCGGCGCCGACCTTGTTGATGAACGGCTGCAGGGCGAAGGTGACCGCCGCGTTGCGGGTGCCGAGCTTCCAGTGGCCGTACTCGATGCAGTCGGTGATGAACACCAGCATCAGCAGGACGACGAAGGACTGCCCGGTGAACAGCAGCAGGCCGGCGGCGCCGATCCAGATCATGTCCATCGGGGCGAAGAAGAACAGCACGTAGCCGGCGACGATGGTGGCGGTGGCGGCGGTGTAGAGGGTGCGACGGCTGAACCTGCGGCGGAAGAGCGGGAACACCAGGAAGCCGGTCAGCTGGGCGAGGCCGAGCACGGCGCCGAAGGGGGCGTACATGCCCTCGTCGCGGTAGGCGTACTTGAAGAAGTAGACGCCGAACGAGGTGGTGGTGACGTAGCCGGTCATGAACAGCACCATGGCGATCGCGGTCCACAGGAGCTGGTCGTTGCCGGCCACCACGCGCCACAGGCCGCGCAGGGTGACCTTGGGCTGTTCGACGGCGAGCCTTGGTTCCCGGACGCCGGCGAGGGTGACGATCTGGCCGGCCAGCATGATCACCACGACGACCGCGGTGAACAGGAACCAGGCGCGGGTGTCGCCGCCCAGCGCGCCGGTCACCGGGATGATCGCCACGACCACGCTGAACAGGCCGATGGTGGTGAAGATCTTGGCCAGGGCGCCGATGCGTTCGCGTTGTTTCTGGTCCAGGGTGAGCGCCGGCAGCAGGGCCCAGTAGGGGATGTCGTTCATCGTCCAGGTCAGGCCCCACAGCAGGTAGACGAGGGCGAACACGGCGACGTAGGTGGTTTCGGGCAGCCCGAGGTCGGTGAACAGCAGCAGGGTGCAGGCGGCGGAGGCGACCGCGCCGGCGGCGATCCAGGGTTTGTAGTGGCCCCAGCGGCTACGGGTGTTGTCGACGATGGAGCCCATCACGATGTCCATCACTGCGTCGAACAACCGGGCGGCGAGGATCAGCCAACCGGCCCACCACATGAACGTGTCGGACGCGTCCAGCACCTCGGTGAGGAAGACGATCAGGTACAGGCTGACCAGCGCGTACACCATGTCGCGGCCCAGGGTCCCGACGCTGAACGCCCAACGGTTCCGGGCGAACACGGCGTCCGGTGAGCCGGGAAGGGGCCTCGAAGTCATGCCTCAGCGTAGGGCCGCGGACGCCCGCCCGGTAGATCGGACGTGTGGTCGAGGTTCCGTGGATGGACGGGGTTCGCCTGCGGCGTCCGGTGATCTGCTGAGAGGTGTCGGTTCGCCGGGTGCGGAGGCGTCCATCTGCCTAGTACGGAGGCGTCTGTTTGCCTGGTAGAGAGGCGTCCATCTGCTAGGTTGGACTCATGTCGTACCGGCGTCGAATCGTGGACGACGTCCTTGATGACCTGTTCCCGCATCTGGCGGCGATCGCTCTGGAAGGGGCCAAGGGCGTCGGAAAGACTGCGACCGCGAGCCAGCGTGCCACCACGATCCTCTCGCTGAATTTGCCCGGCCAGCGCGAGATCGTGGCTGCGGATCTCGACTACATCACTCAGGTCCCGCAACCGGTTCTCATCGACGAGTGGCAACTGCAGCCGGCGGTCTGGGAGCGCGTGCGTATCGCGGTGGATGGCAACCGTGAGGGCGGTCAGTTCCTGCTGGCCGGCTCGGCGGGAGTGGCCCCTGGAGTGCGCATCCACTCCGGAGCGGGCCGGATCGTGAGTATCACGATGAGGCCATTGTCCCTTGCTGAACGGGACTTGACCGATCCGACCGTCTCGCTTGGCGAATTGCTGTCGGGAAGCCGGCCGAAGATCGGAGGCCAATCGCCGATCGATCTCTCCACCTACACCGACGAGATACTCAGATCCGGCTTCCCTGGTATCCGGGAGTTGCCGGTGCGAGCGCGACAGGCCCAACTCGACAGTTATCTCGCCCGCATGGTCGATAGCGAACTGCCGGAGAACGGCATCCGTGTGCGACGCCCCGACGCGCTGCGGGCATGGCTCGCGGCATACGGAGCTGCAACTGCCACTGATGCCAGCTACACCAAGATCCTCGATGCCGCGACTGCCGGGGAACAAGACAAGCCGTCGCGAGCCGCGGTCGATGCTTACCGAGAACATCTCACCCGCATCTTCGTGCTCGATCCGATTCCAGCGTGGATTCCGGTCTTCAACCCATTGAAGCGGCTCACGCATTCGCCCAAGCACCACCTCGTCGACCCTGCATTCGCTGCACGGCTCGTAGGTATCGGCAAGACCGGTCTGCTCAAGGGCGAAGGGAACCGCGTGGCCGCCCAGACCGGCACCTGGTTGGGCGCCTTGTTCGAGTCCCTGGTAGCCCAAAGCGTGCGTGTCTATGCCGAGGCGGCGGCAGCGCGGGTAGGACACCTGCGGACCAAGGAGACCGATCGTGAGATCGACCTGGTCGTTGAGGGCGACGACCGACGTGTCGTCGCCATCGAGGTCAAGCTGAGTGAGACTGCGACGGACTCCGATGTGCGGCACCTCAACTGGTTACACGGCCGACTTGGAGACCGTTTGGCCGACCGGGTTCTCATCACTACCGGAGAGACCGCCTACCGTCGTCCCGATGGGGTCGCGGTGGTACCACTGGCGCTCCTCGGGCCATAGTGACGGGGAGCGGTCACGGCCTCCGGATCAAGGCTGCGGAGCGCTGGTGCGCGAGTAGATCCCGGCGTTCGCCGGGATGACGTGGGGTGCGCTTGGTCGACCGGGGGGTTCCGGGTCGATCGTCATCCCGGGCTTGGTCCGGGATCTCGCCGTCCACCGGGGTGACCTGGGGTGCGCTTGGTCGACCGGGGTGTTCCGGGTCGATCGTCATCCCGGGCTTGGCTCGGGATCCCGGCGTTCGCCGGGATGACGCGGCGCGCGTGACGCGATGCCTGATCCACGTGCCCGGTTCCGAAGCTGGGCTCGGGCACGGCCTCACCCGCTTCGACCTGACGTGAGCCTTCCCGGGTCCAGGGCAATGACCCGCAGCCCGTTTCGCCGGCCTGATTGGCCTATGAAGACGACGCGGCTAGAGTGATCCCGATCGATTCCCTGAATCCGGCTCTTCCCAGATGAGGGTGTAGCGCACGTCGCGCGGCGGGCCGGCGCGTCGGTGGCCGGATAGAGGTCGAGGTCTCCCGAGGATGAGAGCTCCTACACACTCAGCCCGAAAGACCTCGACGTG
>JAGPGQ010000313.1 GCA_018055925.1 Micropruina sp. | reverse complement strand
CGGTGCCCTGCAGGATCCGGCGGGCCAGGCCCAGCCGGTGCGGCGACACGCAGACCGCCCCGACGTTGACCTCGGCCGCGAACTCGAGGCCGTCGGTGTACTCCTGCAGGGTCGCGGTGGGCCGCAGGATCGAGTGGTCGCTGCGCTCCAGGAACAGCTCGCGGGTCAGTTCGGTCATCGGGTCGGTACCTTTCTGGTTCTGTGCAGGTGGCTCGGCGCCCGGGCTCCGGTGAGGGAGCCCGGGCGCCGAATGCCGGTCGTGCGAAACGGCCGGTCGGATCAGGCGTGGGCGGCGGCGATCTCCAACAACTGGAGGTAACCGTCGATGTCCCAGGCGGAACGGCCGACGAACAACCCGTCGACCCCCTTCACCCGCAGCGTCTCCGCCGCGTTGCCCTGGTTCACCGAGCCACCGTACAGAATCGCCTCGACCCGGTCCCCGTAGGGGCCGTCGAGCGCGGCGAAGACCGCCTCGATGTCCTCGGGACGGGCCTCCCGGCCGCCCTCCCCGATCGCCCAGATGGGCTCGTAGGCGATCAGCACCCGGCTGACGTCGTCGATCCCCTTCAGGGCAGCGGCGACCTGCGCCAGGATGTACCCGACGCTCTCGCCGTCGGCGAAGACCTCGGCCGGTTCGCCGACGCACAGCAGCGGACGCAGGCCGTGCCGCAGCGTGGCCTGCACCTTCAGGTTCACCGTCTCATCGGTCTCGGCGAAGAACTCCCGCCGCTCCGAATGGCCGATCTCGACCAGGGTCGCGCCGGCGTCCGCGGCCTGCGGCACCGAGATCTCTCCCGTCCAGGCACCGGCGTCGGCCCAGTGCGCGTTCTGGACGCCCAACTCGACCGGCGAGTCCGGCCCCAGGATCGCGCGCACGGTGGTGGTCGCGGTCGCCGGCGGGATGATGAACGGCTGGACGCCCTCGGGCGCGCCGTGGCTCATCGCGTCGGCGAGCCGGGTGGCGTAGTCGCGGGCCTCAGCCAGGGTCTTGTTCATCTTCCAGCTGGTGCCCACCCACAACATCAGTCGGCCTCGTAGCTGCAGATCGCATCCACCTTGGGAGCCGACGGCGACGACGGATCGAAGGTGTAGTTGAAGAACTCCTTGGCCAGCCGGCGGGCCAGCTCGATGCCGATCACCCGCGCGCCCAGGCAGAGCACCTGGCCGTTGTTGGACAGCACCAGGCGCTCGACCGAGAAGCTGTCGTGCGCGGTGCTGGCCCGGATGCCGGTCACCTTGTTGGCCGAGATCGCCACGCCCATGCCGGTGCCGCAGACCAGGATCGCCCGGTCGGCGTTGCCGTCGGCCACCATCCGGGCGGCCCCGACGGCGGTGTGCGCGTAGGCGGTCTGGTCGTCGGTCGAGCCCACTCCGAAGTCGACCACCTTGTCGATACGCGGATCGGCCTCGAGATCGGCCTTGATCCGGTCCTTGTACTCCACGCCGGCGTTGTCCGCGCCGACCGCTACCACGTAACCCATCGTCCCTCTCGCTTTCCTTGCGCCGAGGCCCGGTTGGCCCCGATCCCATGCCTTGCTGCACCCGAAGGCTATGGCGACCATCGTGGTCGCCGCGGGGCCCACCGTCCAGCGAGGGACGGGGTGGACCCCAGTCAGAACCGGCCGGCGTCCAGCGGAGCTGAACACCGGCCGGCCGAAACCTCAGACCGTGGCGGCAACCTTCTGCTGGTGTGCCATCTTGAGGCCCGCGTAGTAGGCCGCCACCCGGGTGGACTCCACCATACTGCCGCCGTTGGCGATGCCCTTACCGGCGATGTCGAAGGCGGTGCCGTGGTCCACCGAGCTGCGCATGAACGGCAGGCCCATGGTGATCGTGACGGCCTTCTCGAAGTCCAGCGTCTTGCAGGCGATGTGCCCCTGGTCGTGGTACAGCGACAGGATGCAGTCGTGCTGCCCGTCCAGGGCGAACGCGAAGATCGAGTCGCCCGGCAGCGGACCGCGGGCGTTGATCCCCATCGCCTGGGCCTCCTCGACGGCGGGGATCAGGTGCTCGATCTCCTCGGTGCCGAACAGGCCGCCATCGCCGCCGTGCGGGTTCAGCGCGGCCACGGCGATCGACGGGTTCTCGAAGCCGTAGCTGCGCATCTCGCGGTCGATGTCCTTGAGATAGGCCAGCGTGCGCTCCTTGGTGATCTGGTCGCAGGCCTTGCGCACCGACACGTGCCGGGTCAGGAAGAACACCCGCAGCTTGTGCACGTTGAACATGGTCAGCGCGTACGGAGAGTCCGTGAGCGCCTCGAAGATCTCGGTGTGCCCGATGTGGTCGACACCCGCCTCCTTCAGCGCCACCTTGTGGATCGGTGCGGTGGAGACGGCGTCCAGCCGCCCGGCCAGGCCGAGCTCGATGGACTTCTCCAGGTAGGAGTAGGCGCGCAGGGCCGCATCCTTCTGCACCTCGCCATAGACGATCGTGGCGCCGGGGGCGGCGCCGGTGTCGAGCAGGTCGACCGTGCCGAACTCGTACTTGGCCTCCTCCGGCTCGCTGATCTCGTTGATGGTGAGCTCCACGCCCTTGACCGCGGCGGCCTCCTCGAGGTGCTCGCGGGCGCCGATCACGAAGGGCTTACAGATCTCGTAGATCATCTCCGACCGGACCGTGTCCACGACGATCTCCGGGCCGATGCCGGCGGGATCGCCGATCGTGATCGCGGTGACCGGCCTGATTTGGGTTTCTGGCATTGTCTGTTTCACTCCATCTTTTCGTCGAAGATTCGGTTGACACATTGGATTGCGGTCTCGTCCGTTCCGGTGAGTCCGCCCTTACAGATCACTGGTAGCCCGGCCCACGGGCCGCCCACCAGCACGCCCTGATCGGCCTGCGGAATAACGTAGTCGATCAGTCCGATCCCGTTCGCATCGAGGGCGGCGCAGGTGTTCACCATGATGTCGCCCCCGGTGAGATACAGGCCCGCCACGTCGTCGCCGATCGTCTCGACGACGCGCCGGGCCAGCGCGCCGAAGCGGCCCGGGATCTGGCCGGGGCCCTCCCCCGGCTGCAGGCCGGCCCGGCGCTCCATGGCGGCCATGTCGCCCAGGTCGCCGGTGATGGTCGAGTCCAGGGCGAGCATGATGACCCGGGGCCGCTTCGGCAGCAGCCGGCCGACCTCGGCCAGCACCCGCTCGGTCTCGCGGCTGTAGTGGGTCTCGTCGGCGATCAGATCGCCGACGTCCACCCCGATCACCTCGGTGCCGGGCACCTTGGCGAGCTCCACCATCTGCAGGTGGGTGACCCGCATCGCGCTGCCGGCGACGACCAGGGCGGTGCCCTGGTCGGTGTCGGCGGGCTCCAGCCGGAGCGTGCGCTCCTTGACCGGACGGGTCTCCACCACGGCGCTGCGGATCGCCAGCCGTTCGGTGAACGGCCCCGGGTCGACGCAGACGACGTTCCAGCCGAGTCCGGCGACCACGGTCGCGATCAGGTCGACGTCCTCCAGGGAGGCGGCGTCCACCACGATCACCCGGTCGCCCGCCTCACGGCACTCGACCAGGCCGGCCCGGATCCGGTCGGCGCCGTCGATCACCGCACCGATCGGCACATGGCCGACCGGCACGGTGCACTGCTGCGCCATCAGGGTCGGCAGGTGCGACTGCTTCACCGGGGTCCGGACGTCCTGCGCCACCGGGGTGCGGGCGAGCAGCACCGAGTCGATCAGCGAGTATCCACCGACGACGATCCGCCGGGACTGCGGCATCGCCGGCACCATGATGGCGATGTAGTCGTCCGGCAGGGCACTGAGCATGCCCTCCACCTCGGGCCCGATGCCCCCGCGACAGGTGGTGTCGATCCGCTTGGTGAACTGGCGTGCCCCGGCCGCGACCAG
>JAGPGQ010000090.1 GCA_018055925.1 Micropruina sp. | reverse complement strand
CGTGAGAACAAGCTCGACCCGGTGATCGGGCGCGAGAAGGAGATCGAGCGGGTGATGACGGTGCTGTCCCGGCGCACCAAGAACAACCCGGTGCTGATCGGCGAGCCCGGCGTCGGCAAGACCGCCGTGGTCGAGGGCCTGTCCCAGGCGATCGTCCGCGGCGATGTTCCCGAGACCCTGCGCGACAAGCAGATCTACACCCTCGACCTGGGTGCGCTGGTCGCCGGTTCCCGCTACCGCGGCGATTTCGAGGAGCGCCTGAAGAAGGTGCTCAAGGAGATCAAGACCCGCGGCGACGTGGTGCTGTTCATCGACGAGATCCACACCCTGGTGGGTGCCGGTGCCGCCGAGGGCGCGATCGACGCGGCGTCCATCCTGAAGCCGATGCTGGCCCGCGGCGAACTGCAGACCATCGGCGCCACCACCCTCGACGAGTACCGCAAGCACATCGAGAAGGACGCGGCGCTGGAGCGCCGGTTCCAGCCGATCCAGGTGGCGGAGCCGTCCATCGCGCTGACCATCGACATCCTGCGCGGGCTGCGCGACCGCTACGAGGCGCATCACCGGATCACCATCACCGATTCGGCACTGATCGCCGCCGCCCAGCTGGCCGACCGCTACATCTCCGACCGGTTCCTGCCCGACAAGGCGATCGACCTGATCGACGAGGCGGGCGCTCGGCTGCGGATCCGGCGGATGACCGCGCCGCCCGACCTGCGCGAGTTCGACGAGCGGATCGCGAAGGTCCGGCTCGAGAAGGAGGCGGCGATCGACGCCCAGGACTTCGAGCGGGCCGCCCGGCTGCGCGACGACGAGCGCAAGCTGCTGATCGTCCGCTCCGAGAAGGAAGAGGCGTGGAAGGTGGGCGACTCCGACGTCCCGGCCGAGGTCGGCGAGGAGGAGATCGCCGAGGTGCTCAGCTCGGCCACCGGGATCCCGGTGTTCAAGCTCACCGAGGAGGAGTCCTCGCGGCTGCTCAAGATGGAGGAGGAGCTGGGCAAGCGCTACATCGGTCAGCACGATGCGGTGAAGGCGCTGGCGCGTTCCATCCGGCGCACCCGGGCCGGGCTGAAAGACCCGAAGCGGCCCAGCGGCTCGTTCATCTTCGCCGGCCCCTCCGGTGTCGGCAAGACCGAGCTGACCAAGGCGCTGACCGAGTTCCTGTTCGGCGACGAGGACGCCCTGATCACGCTCGACATGAGCGAGTACTCCGAGAAGCACACCGCGTCGCGGATGTTCGGTTCGCCCCCCGGCTACGTCGGCTACGAGGAGGGCGGCCAGCTCACCGAGAAGGTGCGCCGCAAGCCGTTCAGCGTGGTGCTGTTCGACGAGATCGAGAAGGCGCATCCGGACATCTTCAACTCGCTGTTGCAGATCCTGGACGAGGGCCGGTTGACCGACGCGCAGGGACGCGTGGTCGACTTCAAGAACACGGTGATCGTGATGACCACCAACCTCGGCACCCGGGACATCTCGAAGGCGGTGAACCTGGGCTTCAGCCAGTCGTCCGACAGCGTCAGCAGCTACGAGAAGATGAAGGCCAAGGTTTCGGACGAACTGAAGCAGCACTTCCGTCCGGAGTTCCTCAACCGGGTCGACGAGATCGTCGTGTTCCACCAGCTGTCGCAGGCCGACATCGAGCGGATCGTCGACCTGATGGTCGGCCAGATCGAGACCCGGCTGCGCGACAAGAACATGGGCATCGAGCTGACCCACGCGGCCAAGGCGCTGATCGCCAAGCGGGGCTACGATCCCGTGCTGGGCGCCCGGCCGCTGCGCCGCGCGATCCAGCGCGACATCGAGGACATGCTGGCCGAGAAGATCCTGTTCAACGAGATCCACTCCGGCGAGATCGTCGTGGTGGACGTGTCCCCCGAGGGTTCGGAGCTGCCGTTCACGTTCAACGGCGTGCCGAAGGCCGAGATGCCGGACGTGCCGGCGGAACTGGGTCAGCCCAGCTGAGTTCGTCCGCTGGTCCTCACCGGATCGTCGCGAACAGGGCGATCATGGTGAGGACCAGCAGGATGAACGCCAGGGACAGCAGGGTTCCCACCACCCCGAGCACATGGCCGGCGTTCAGCCGGGAGCTGTCCCGGTAGGCGCCGGGCTGCTCCCGCACCTCGCGGCGCGCCTTCGCGCCCAGATACCAGGCGATCGGGCTGATGAACGGGAATCCGAAGAACATCGTGACCAGGCCGACGATGCCCAGAGTCAGGGTGACCACCGCATTGGGATGCTCCGGACGGATGCCGGCCGGGTCGTAGGGCAGCCGCTGACCGAAGCTGTACGGGGTGCTGGGCTGCAGCGGGCCGAAATGCTGCGGCTGGGACCAGCCGCTCGGTTCCGCCGCGTCGTAACGCTCGAACACCTGCTCGCCGGGCGTGGGGCCGGCGGTCGGATTCGTGTAGCCGGAGGTGGGCAGCTCCAGGGTCTGCGGGTAGTCCTCGGGGCGTTCGGGCCGCCGGGGTGTGCCGAATCCCTCGCCGCTGGCCCAGGGAGAGTCCTGCGGGTAGCTCATTCGTCCTCCTGGAAAGTCCACTCCAGGATACGACCCGCTCGGGTCGGTCATCTCGGTGAGGTTCAGAGCCGGTAACCGCCGGATCCGGCGCGCACCAGGCCGTCGGCGACCAGTGAGGCGAGTGCCCGCCTGGCCTGGGTGACGTCCGGCCAGTCGGCGATCAGGTCGTCGCCGGACGCCCGTTCGCCTGCCGGCAGCCGCCGCAGCGCGTGCAGCACGTGCCCGCGCGCCGCCCGGTCGGTGCCGGCGTACAGCTGCCGCCGCCGGGGCGGCCCGGGAGGACTGCCGGCCGCGCGCCACCGGCAGGCGTCCCGCACCGGGCAGGCGGCGCAGTCGGGCCGGCTGGCCCGGCACACCTGTGCCCCCAGTTCCATCGCCGCCACCGACCACAACGCCGCCTGCCGCTCATCGGCGGGCAGCCAGTGCTCGGCGCGGCGCCGCTCGTCGACGGTGATCGACCCGGCCGGCGCATCGGTGCCGCCGGCCAGCCGGGCCAGGACCCGGCGGACGTTCACGTCGAGCACCACGTGCCGGCGGCCGTAGGCGAACACGGCGACCGCGGCGGCGGTGTACTCGCCCACGCCGGGAAGCGCGCGCAACTCGGCCGGGGTGGCGGGCACCCGGCCGGCGTGCTCGGCGACGATCGCGGTGGCGGCGGCGTGCAGCCGTTGGGCCCGGCGCGGATACCCCAACCGGCCCCACGCCCGGATCACCTCACCCACCGGTTCGGCCGCCAGCGCCCCGGCGGAGGGCCAGCGCCGCAGCCATTCGCGCCACGGCGCGAGCACCCGGCCGGCCGGGGTCTGCTGCAGCATGAACTCGCTGACCAGGACGCCCCAGGCCGAGGTGCCGGGCTCCCGCCAGGGCAGCTCGCGGGCATGCCCGGCGTACCATTCGACGATCGACGCCACGGGCCCTGCGGTCTCCACCGGGTCACTGTAATCGGACCCCGGCGTGGTGCCCCGGCTCAGCCGTCCCGCCCGCTTACCCTGACCTGCATGAGTGACGTGCTGACAGGCAAGGGGCCGCAGCCGCCTCGGGTGTACTGGATCCGCCGCGGGCTGGTCGCCGTCGCCGGGATCGTGCTGATCGTCCTGCTGGTGTGGGCGTTCGGTCCGAAGGGTGGGCCGACCCAGGCGGTTCCCGCCGGCGAGAGCCCGTCCGTCGCCCCGACGACAACCACCCCGGAATCGGCCACGCCGACACCCAGCCCCGCCTCGTCCTCGCCGTCGGCCACGCCCAGCCGGACGCCGTCGGCCACCCCCTCGCCGACCGCGCCCACGGCCTGCGAGCCGATCGGCGTCCAACTGGAACTGAAGGGGTTCAGCAGCGTCAAGGCCGACGGCAAGCAGACGTTCATGGTCACCGTCGAGAACAACACCGCCATGCCGTGCGTGCTGGCGATCGGCAAGGACAACTTTGTCCTGCGGGTCAACTCCGGCAGCGACCCGATCTGGAGCACCGCCCACTGTGAGAAGTGGCTGCCGACGGTGAAGAGGCAGACCCTGAAGGCCGGGGCCACCGTCGAGTTCCCGGTCGCCTGGGACCTGTTCCGGTCCACCGCCGGCTGCAAGCAGGTCGAGGGGCAGCTCGGAGCCGGCACCTATGTGGCCACCGCCGCCTACGCGGAGACGTCCATCGTCCGGTTCCCGTTCGCGATCAAGAAGTGAGCCGGCCTCAGGCTTAGCTGTAGGCGGACTCGGCCAGGCGGATCAGGCCCTCGCGCACCGTCCTGGCGATCGGGTAGTCGACCCCGTCCACGCTCAGCAGGTCGGCCGTGGTCGCCCCGAGCAGGCCCTGCAGGTCACCGAACCGGGCGACCAGCGCGCCGGCCACCCCGGACGGTAGCCCGACGATCTCGGCGAGCTGCCGGTGACCGAGCGGCCTCAGCGTCCGAGTGATCTCGTCGCCCAGGCCGCACGCCTGGGCGATCAGCGTCGGGTCGGCCAGGTCGGGGGTGTCCACGGCGGCCAAACCGCCGAGCCGCAACGGACAGGTGTCGCTGCGGTAGTCGTGCTCGACCCGGTCGGCGAGCTCGTCCAGTCCCGAGACCAGTTCCTGCACCTGCAACCGCAGCAGCCGGCCCTCGGTGCCCAGTTCGATCACGTAGCCGCGCACCTCGTGCCGCAGCCGGCGGACCATCTCGATCCGTTGCCCGATCAGGGCGACGTCGCGCACGGTCACCGTGTCGGCCACCTCCGCGGACGACAGCCGCGCGGCGGCCTCGCCCAGCCGGTCGCGGTAGCGGGCCAGCGTGGCCAGCGCCTGGTTCGCCCGGGCCAGCAGTTGTTCGGGACGGTGCACCAGCCAGCGCGACCCTTCGACGAACAGCGAGATGGTGGCCATCGAGGAGGAGACGGTGACGGTCGGCACGCCGGTCTGCCGGGCCACCCGGTCGGCGGTGCGGTGCCGGGTCCCGATCTCGTCGCTGGCCACCGCGGCGTCGGGAGTGAGCTGGACGCCGGCGTGCAGGATCCGGTCGAGCGCCTCGTTGAGCACGATGGCGCCGTCCATCTTGGCCAGCTCGCGCAACGCCGCGGCCGAGAACGGCACGTCGATGGTGAAGCCGCCGGTGATCAGCGCATCGAGCGCCGGGGCGCTGCCGAGCGTGATCAGGGCGCCGGTGCGGCCCTGGACGATGCGGTCGAGACCCTCGCGCACGGCCGTCCCGGGCGCGATCAACTCCAGGACCCGGAACGGCGGATCGGAGGGGGCGTTCACGGGGTCGGAGTCTACTTGCTGCCCTCGGTGCCCACCGGCCGGTCGCGCACGGGGGCCGGGCCGGCCCGGCCGGGTCAGCCCTCGGCCAGGTGCAGGTGCCCCCGGACCGGGGTGGTGCGGTGCTTCGCCGGCCGCAGCTGCAGCGCATCGACCGCCTGCTCGACCGATGCCATCTCGATGACCTTGAGCCCCCGCACGCCGGCCTCGGTGCCCGGTGGCACCAGGGCGAGTTCGAACCCGAGTCGCCGGGCCTCGGCCAGCCGCCGGCCCAACCCCGGGACGCGGCGCAATTCGCCCGACAGTCCCACCTCGCCGAGCGCGATCACCGGGCGCCGGTAGGCGTGCTCGGCGGCGGCCGACGCGACCGCCAGGGCGATCGCCAGGTCGGCGGCCGGATCGGTCAGCCGGGCCCCGCCCACGGTCGAGGCGTACACCTCCTTCGAGTGCAGCCGGACCTTCGCCTTGCGTTCCAGGACGGCCAGGATGACCGACACCCGACCGGAGTCCAGGCCATGGGCCACTCGCCGCGGGCTGGGTGCTCCGGTCGGCGCGACCAGCGCCTGTACCTCGCCGAGCAGGGGACGCCGGCCGTCGAGCGAGACGGTGAGCGCGGTGCCCGGCACCGGTTCGGTGCGGCTGGAGGCGAACAGGTGGCTGGGGTCGGCGACCTCGGCGATGCCGCCCTCGGTCATCTCGAAGCAGCCCACCTCGTCGGCCGGGCCGAACCGGTTCTTGGACGCCCGGACCAGCCGCAGAGCGCTGTGCCGGTCGCCCTCGAACGACAGCACCACGTCGACCAGGTGCTCCAGCAGGCGCGGGCCGGCGACCGTGCCGTCCTTGGTGACGTGCCCGACCAGCAGCACGGGCAGGCCACGCTGCTTGGCGACCCGGACCAGCGCGTTGGTCACCTCGCGCACCTGGGCGACACCGCCGGCCACCCCGTCGGTGCCGTTGACCGTGACCGCCTGCACCGAGTCGAGCACCAGCAGGTCGGGCTCGGTGCGCTCGATCTGGGTGAGCACGGCACCCAGGTCGGTCTCGGCCGCCAGGTACAGGTTGTCGGCCAGCGCCGAGGTGCGGGTGGCTCGCAGGCGCACCTGCGCCGCGGACTCCTCGGCCGAGACGTACAGGGTGCGTCGCCGGCGGGCCCAGCGGGCCGCAACGTCCAACAGCAGGGTGGACTTGCCCACCCCCGGCTCGCCGGCCAGCAGGACGACCGCGCCGGCGACCAGGCCACCACCGAGCACCCGGTCCAACTCGCCGATGCCGGTCGGCACCGAGGCGGCCTCGGACAGCGGCACCTCGCCGATCGGTCGGGCCACGCCGGACGGCTCCCCGGGGCTCACCCGACCCGCGGGCGTGGGCGCCTGCGGGGCCATGGATCCCCAGCTCTGGCATTGATTGCACCGGCCGACCCAGCGGGCACTCGTCCAACCGCACTCGGAACAACGGTGCGCAACAGCAGTTCTGGCCATGGACAGCAGGTTAGGGACCGGCGCCGACAGAATCCGGCGGCGAGCCGGGTCGAGCCCGGTAGAACGGGTCGGATGGTGCGGTTGCAGGGGAACGCAGCGAGGCGCCGTCCGGGCGTCGCGCAGCGGGTGAAGTGGCCGCGGTACTAGATCCGGACGGGTCCCCGGGAGGTCGCGAAGGTGGCCGCGTCCAGCCCCGGCATGCCGTTGGGTGCGGTGAACCGGATGCTGATCCCGTCGAAGTCGCCGTCGACCTCGGTGCCGATCCAGTCCTCGACCCGCTCCTCGTTGCCGGAGATCTCCAACTCCAGCAGTTGCAGCTCGCCGCCGAGGGCGCGGGGCAACACCGACTCCTCGCTGAGCCACTTGATGAAGTAGGGCAGCTGGGGATCGGTGATCAGGCCCTTCACTCCGAGCTGCTGCCATTCGAGCAGCCGGCCGTCCGGGAAGTGCCGCGAACCGATCATCGCCTGGCGGCCCAGCCGGGCCTCGTAGGGTGCCAGGTCGGATACCGAGATGACCCAGCCCAGCCAGCCGCCGCCCATCTCGGACCGGGCCCGCACGGCTTGCCCGAAGGCGGCCTTCTCGGCGGCGGGGTGCTCGAGTACTTCGACCACCTCGACGTAGCGGTCCTGAGCCAGCGGCAGGATGTGGTTCCGGGTGCCGAAGCGCGGGTGGAAGCCACCGTCGCGGAACTTGGCGCCGAGTAGGTCGCCCAGCCGTTCGGCCTCTGCTTTGAGTCCGGCGGGACCTGCTGCGAACGTCAAATGATCGACATGCATGAGGCCATTGTGACCGGCGGGCGCCGCCATCGCGAAATCGGCCATGCCCCACCGATGCCGGGGGTGTCAAGGCGGCATCTAAGATGTCCGGGTGAATGCGATCCCACCGGCCGGCGATGGCCGCCCACCGGTGAAGGTGGCGCTCTCCACGTCATCGGTGTACCCGGAGGACACCGCCGCGGGTTTCGAGATCGCGAGTCTGCTCGGCTACGACGGGGTCGAGGTGATGGTCGGCATCGACCCGCTGGCCGCCGACGTCGACGCGGTGCATCGGTTGCGCGACTACCACCAGCTCCCGGTCGTGGCGATCCACGCGCCGTGCCTGTTGATCACCCAACGGGTGTGGGGCAGCGATCCGTGGGCGAAGCTGGAGCGGGCGACCGAGGCGGCGCAGCAGCTGGGCGCGGACGTGGTGGTGGTGCATCCGCCGTTCCGCTGGCAGCGCGGCTACGCCACCCGGTTCGTCGAGGGGGTGCGCGACCTGGCGCAGCGCAGCGGGATCACCATCGCGGTCGAGAACATGTTCCCCTGGCGGGCGCCCGGCGGCGGCGACTTCAAGGCGTACAAGCCGAGCTGGGATCCGACCGACCTCGACTACGACCACCTGACCCTGGACCTGTCCCACGCGGCCACGGCCCGGCAGGATTCCCTGGACCTGGTGCGCCGCTGGGACGACCGGCTGGCCCACGTCCATCTCGCCGACGGCAACGGGTCGGCCAAGGACGAGCACCTGCTGCCCGGCCAGGGCAGCCAACGGGCCGGCCTGGTGCTCGAGGAGTTGACCCGCCGGGGTTACCGGGGGCACGTGGTGCTCGAGGTGAACACGAACGACCTCGACCGGGCACGCCGCGAAGAGGTGCTCGCCTCGGCGCTGACCTTCTCCAGACACCACCTGAACAAGGTCATCGGGCCGCGTGACCGCGCCTGAGCCGGCCGCCGTGCGGCGTCCCGGCTGGGAGGTGCTGCTGGTGCTCGGCGTGTCCCTGGGCCAGTCGGCGGTCTACTCGATGCTGTCGATCGCCGAGAAGCTGACCCGGGCCGTCCCCTTGGGACAGCAGACCACGCAGATCAACACCAGCGTGACCCCGGACCGGCCGTGGCTCGATCTGGCGTATCAGTTGGCCGGCATCGCCTTTCCGCTCGTGCCGGCGATCCTGGCGCTCTACCTGTTGCGGCTCTCGGGGGACCGGCACCGGATCGGTTTCGACCTGGCCCGGCCCGGACGCGACCTCGCCTGGGGTTTCGCGATCGCCGCCGGCATCGGCATTCCCGGCCTGGGCCTGTACCTGGTGAGCCGGGCGGCCGGGCTGAACACCACCGTCCAGCCGGCGAACCTGGCGGCGCAGTGGTGGACGGTTCCGGTGCTGATCGGCCTGGCGATCATGAACGGCGTCCTCGAAGAGGTGGTGATCGTCGCCTTCTGGTTCACCCGGATGACCCAGCGCGGCTGGCCGGTCGCCGCGGTGCTCGTCGGCAGCGCCCTGATCCGGGGCTCGTACCACCTGTATCAGGGCTTCGGCGGCTTCGTCGGCAACGTCGTGATGGGCCTGGTCTTCGGCTGGTTCTACCTGCGCACCCGGCGCGTCGGCCCACTCGTCGCCGCGCACGTGCTGCTCGACATCGTCGCCTTCCTGGGTTACGCCCTGCTCGCTCCCTACCTCGCCTGGCTCTGACCCGCGGGACGCCGGCACAACCAGGCACCGGCGAGCGATCGCGAGACCGGTTGTCCCCGATGCTGCCCCCTGGGCTCGGTCCGCACGCGACCATCGCCGACGTGAACCCGAGCGACCGCTGCACACCGCCGGGCTCCGCCGTCTCGAGGCGGCCCGGGCGGCTGCCGTCTCGACATCGGTCGGCAGTGGTGAGTCCGGTTGGGGCGCGAGGGCGAGAGTTCTGAGTGGGACGCGAATCGGGTGCCGTCATGCCCGGCGTGCGCGGTGTCGAGATCGGACGCCGGTACGCCCCGGGCGATCACCCATCGAACACCCGACAGACGTGGGCAGCAACGAACCCTGAAGGGTGTTCGGAGGGTACCGGTGACGTCCGCCCTCGCCGATCGTGGGCAGCAACGCAACCTGAAAGGTGTTCGGAGGGTATCGGCGTCCATGGGCGTTGGGTGGGCGTCGGAGCGAGCCCCTCTGCGCAGACCGCAACGGATCCGGTGAAGCAGGGCGAGCGTAGGCGGGCAGGGACGCCGATACCCTCCGAACACCGGAGCCAGACCGGAGCACATCCGCACCGGAGCCCATCCGCACCGGAGCCAGACCGGAGCACATCCGCAGGACCGCACGGACCAGGAAAGCGCACCGAAGCCAGGACGATAGGCTGTCGACCATGCGTGTGGGTGTATTCGGTGCGACGGGCACCGTCGGCAATGTGATGCGTTCCCTGCTGGTCGAACGGGATTTCCCGGTCAGCTCGATCCGGTTCTTCTCCTCGGCCCGCTCGGCCGGACGCGAACTGGAGTTCAAGGGCCAGAAGGTGGTCGTCGAGGACACCGCCACCGCCGACTTCGCCGGCCTGGACATCGCCCTGATGTCGGCCGGAGCCACCATGTCGCGCGAGTTCGCGCCCAAGGTGGCCGCCGCGGGCGCGCTGGTGATCGACAACTCCTCCGCCTGGCGCAAGGATCCCGACGTCCCGCTCGTGGTCAGCGAGGTCAATCCCGAGGACGCGATCAATCCGCCCAAGGGCATCATCGCCAACCCGAACTGCACCACGATGGCCGCGATGCCGGTGCTCAAGCCGCTGCACGACGCCGCCGAACTGCGCCGCCTGGTGGTGGCCACCTACCAGGCCGTCTCGGGTTCGGGCGTCCAGGGCATCAACGCGCTGCTCGGGCAGAGCCAGGACGCCGAGGATCCGTCCGCCTTCGCCATCGACGGCCGGATCGGCGACGTGACCGACACCGCCCCGTACCTGGCGCCGATCGCCTACAACGTGATCCCGGTGGCCGGTTCCGTGGTGGACGACGGCACGGACGAGACCGACGAGGAACAGAAGCTGCGCAACGAGTCGCGCAAGATCCTGCACATTCCCGACCTGGCGGTGGCGGGCACCTGCGTCCGGGTGCCGGTGTTCTCGGGACATTCGCTGGTGGTGCACGCCGAGTTCGCCGAGGAGCTGAGCCCGCACCGGGCCCGCAGCATCCTGGCCACGGCGCCCGGGGTGGCGCTGGCGGACGTGCCGACGCCGCGGTTGGCCGCGGGCAAGGATCCGTCCTTCGTCGGCCGGATCCGCACCGACCAGTCGGTCCCGGACGGCCACGGCATCGTGCTGTTCGTCAGCAACGACAACCTGCGCAAGGGCGCGGCCCTGAACGCCGTCCAGGTCGCCGAACTCCAGGTGGTGAACCGGTGACCCGACTGGCGGTGATCGGTGCCGGTGTGATGGGCGAGGCGCTGGTCAGCGGCCTGCTCCGCGCCGGCTGGTCGAGCGACGACATCGTGGTGGCCGATCGGCGGGACTTCCGCCGCGAGGAGATGACGCAGGCGCACGGCATCCGGGCCACCGGCAATGCCGAGGCCGCCGCCGAGGCCAATACGGTGATCCTGGTGGTCAAGCCGCAGGACGTGGCCGCCGTGCTGCCCGAGATCGCGCCGGTGCTGCAGCCGCACACGCTGCTGGTCTCGCTGTGCGCCGGGGTGACGACGGCGCAGTTGGAGAACCAGTTGCCCGAAGGCACGGCCGTCGTCCGGGTGATGCCGAACACGCCGGCCCTGGTCGGCGAGGGCATGGCGGCGGTGTCGGCCGGTTCCACGGCGTCCCAGGCGGACGTCGAGCACGCGATGAAGCTGATGACGGCGCTCGGCAAGGCGATCACCGTGCCGGAGGCCTACCAGGACGCGGTCACCGCGATCTCCGGTTCCGGCCCGGCCTACCTGTTCTTCGTGGTCGAGGCGATGATCGACGCCGGCGTGCTGCTCGGCTTGCCGCGGGACATCTCCAGCACCCTGGTCAGCCAGACGATCTACGGCTCGGCGAAGCTGCTGGTCGAGTCCGGTCAGCATCCGACCGTGTTGCGCGAGCAGGTGACGTCCCCGGGCGGCACCACCGCCGCGGCCCTGCGGCAGTTGGAGGACCACAAGGTGAAGGCGGCCTTCCTGACCGCCATCGAGGCCGCTCGCGACCGCAGCCGGGCACTCGCCGGCTGACGCTCCCGGCCGCGTCGTCCGCGCCCGTCGCCCGGGCGGCGAACGCGGGCGACGGGCGCCATGGCGGGCGATGTCCGCCCGAGGCCCGAATGCCGTCCAGCGTCGCGCCGGACCCATCCCGCCCGGGACGGGCGCGGGGTATGGTGGCTCGCAGTCTTCGAAGGAGCTGCGATGAACGACTCCGCGCCCGTTCCGCTATCGGCGATCAGGTTCCTCAAGGTCACCGAGGTGGCTGCACTGCTGCGGGTCTCGCGCATGTCGGTCTACCGCCTGATCCACTCCGGCGAACTGGAGGCGGTGCGATTCGGGCGCAACTTCCGGGTACCCGAGCATGCCGTGGACGCCTATCTGCGCGAGTCGTTCTTCGACGCCGGCTGAGCCTCGGTCCGCCGAGCTGCGCCTCCTGCGCAACCCCAACTGGGCGCACTGGCAGCGCCGGCCACGCCCGTCGTACGACCGGTACGCCTTCGCGCGCGGCTTCCCGGTGCACCCCTCCGGTGCCGCTCGCTACGGCGCCCATCGGCGGATCGAGGTTGACCCGTCCGGACGCAATTCGCGGTTGTGCTGACGCCTCGGTAAACTCGGCGGTTGGGCCGGGTCGTCCGGCCGTCACTACGAGAGGTCGCAGCGTGGGTTCGGTCATCAAGAAGCGTCGCAAGCGGATGGCGAAGAAGAAGCATCGCAAGCTTCTGAAGCGCACGCGCATCCAGCGTCGCCGCGCCGGCAAGTAATCCACCGGCGTCCAACGCGATGAGCCGCCGCAGCGTGGTGGTCATCGTGCGCGATGGCTGCCATCTGTGTGACGACGCGGTGGCCGTCGCCCGGCGGGTCTGCGCCGAGTGCGGTGCCGACTTCGGCACCCTCGACGTGGACGACGATCCGTCGCTCGCCGAGCACACCGATCACGTGCCGGTCACCCTCGTGGACGGACACCGGCTCTCCATCTGGTTCCTTGACGAGGCACGCCTGCGGGCGGCGCTGGCGTCGTGACCGCCCGGGTGCGGCTGTCGGCCGCCGTCGCGGCCCCCGCGCTCTACGCCTATCTGACCGACCCGCTCCGCCGGCCCGAATGGCAGTCCAGCCTGCGTCGCGTCGCGGACGTCCGGGGCGGCGGCGAGACCGGGTCCAGCTGGGTCGACGTCACCGTCACCGGAGCCCGGCCACGGATGCGTGTGGTGGCCGACGACGCACCCCGTAGCTGGACGGAGCGGGGCACCTGGCGCGGGCTCGGCGCCACCCTGCAACTCGACTTCGACCCGGTCGACGACGCCCATTGCGTGTTGACGGCAACCTTCCGGATCGACGGCGACGGGGTGTGGCGGGTTCCCGCGGCCGTGCTGCAGCGGCTGGCCGGTCCGGCCGTCGCGGCCGACCTGCGCCGCGCCGTCGTCCTGGCCCGGACGCCCGAACCCACGGTGACGGACGCTGCGCGAACGTCCGGTATTGTGGGGTCGAACACACCCGAAAGGCGTCCATCACCCATGCACACCGTCGTACATCTGGTCCGCCACGGGCAGGTTCACAATCCGGACGGAATCCTCTACGGACGGCTGCCGGGCTACGGGCTGAGCGAGATCGGGCGGGCCATGGCCCAGCGGCTGGGCGAGCATTTCGCCGACGCGCCGCTCACCCATCTGCGGTGTTCGCCGCTGCAGCGGGCCCAGGAGACGATGGCGCCGATCGCCGCCAATCACGGCCACCTCGAGGTGGTCACCGACGAGCGGGTGATCGAGGCGGCGAACGTGTTCGAGGGCCGCAATTTCGGCCGGTTCAACCAGGTGTTGCTGCTGCCGCAGAACCTGTGGCAGCTGCGCAATCCGCTGCAGCCCTCCTGGGGCGAACCGTATCCGTCGATCGTCGCCCGGGTGCGGGAGGCGATGCGGGACGCGGCGGCCGCCGCCGGCGACGGCGGGCAGGCGCTGATCGTGATGCACGAGTTGCCGATCTGGATCTCCCGGCTGGCCGCGGAGGGTCGCCGGCTGGTGCACGACCCGCGCCGCCGCGAGTGCCGGCTGGCCAGCGTCACGTCGTTCACCTTCGACGGCGACCGGATCGTCGGGGTCGAGTACCACGAACCGGCCGCCGACCTGGTGCCGGCGAAGAAGTCCAAGGTCCTGTTCCGCCCGGGTTCGTGATCGGAGTGCTGCGCCGTCTCGCCCTCTCCTGCGTCACCGTGGTGGCGCTGCTGCTCGGCGCC
>JAGPGQ010000312.1 GCA_018055925.1 Micropruina sp. | reverse complement strand
GCGGCCAGCGCCGTCCGGGCCGCCGACTCGCTGTTGGCCGCAGCATCCGTCACGACGCAAGGAGCAGCCTCATGAATGCCCCGCACGGACTCGAATTCGCCCAGGACCAGGTGGCCCGGTCGTCCCTCGACCATTGCGTCAAGTGCACCATCTGCGAGACGCATTGCCCGGTCTCGGCGGTGACCCCGAAGTTCACCGGACCCAAGTTCGTCGGCCCGCAGGCCGAACGCTTCCGGCACGGCGAATCGGTCGACCATTCGCTCGACTACTGCTCGTCGTGCGGCGCCTGCACGCTGAACTGCCCCCAGGGCGTCCAGATCGCCGAGCTGAACAGCCAGGCCCGGGCGGTGATGAAGGCCGAGGACATGCCGCTGCGGGACAAGCTGATCTCGCGTACCACGCTGATGGGCATGGCGATGACCCCGGTGGCGCCGGTGGCCAACGCCGCGCTGGCGATCAAGCCGCTGCGCACCGTGATCGAGAAGGTGCTCGGGATCCACCGGGACGCCCCGATGCCGAAGGCGAACACCCAGACCATCACCGGCTGGCTGAAGAAGCGCACCCGGCGGGCGGCGGCGCCCACCCGCGGCACCGTGGTCTTCTTCCACGGCTGTGCGGGCGGCTACTTCGAGGTCGAGACCTCCAAGCGTTCGATCGAGGTGCTGGAGCACCTGGGCTACGACGTGGTGGTGCCCAGGCAGGGCTGCTGCGGCCTGGCTCAGCAGTCCAACGGCCTGTTCGATTCCGCCACCGATCAGGTGCTGAAGCTCTGCGACGACCTGCGATCGGCCGGCGGCGAGCTCACGATCGTCTCGGCGTCCGGGTCGTGCACCGGCATGCTGAAGCACGAGGCGCACCTGATCATGGGTGTGGACGACGCCCGGCTCGCCGACGTCGGCACCCGGATCCGGGACATCATGGAGTTCCTGCTCGAACTGCACGACGCCGGCGAACTGCCCACCGACTTCGCCGAGATCCCGCTGACCGCGGTGTATCACGCGCCCTGCCAGCTGAAGTCGCAGGGCATCGGCCAGCCGGCGATGGAGATCCTGAAGCTGATCCCCGGCGTCGAGGCGATCGAGTCGGGGGCCACCTGCTGCGGCATCGCCGGCACCTACGGCCTCAAGAAGGAGAAGTACGAGATCGCCCAGGCCGTCGGCAAACCACTGTTCGACAAGGTGCGCGACGTCAACCCGGAGTTCGCCATGTGCGACACCGAGACCTGCCGCTGGCAGATCCGGAAGGGCTCCGGGGCGGCGGTCGAGCACCCGATCTTCCTGGTCCACCAGGCCTACGGGCTCAGCTGACGGCTCAGCTCCCGGAGCCGTCACTGCCGAAGAACGACGCCCAGGGGACGTCGACCGCGGCGTCGTTGGCCACCACGTCGTGCAGGTGCCGCAGCAGCGGGAACTGCTCGGGACGCAGCACGCCGCGCTCGGTGAGCCGGACGAAGGCGTCGCCGATCACCTGGATCGCCGCCGCCCCCTCGAGGGTGACCCCGGGCATCTTGGCGCGGGCCTCGGTGAAGGTCAGGCCGGCGCCCACCAGGGTGCCCACCTTCACGTTGCGGCCGCCCATCGAGGTGACGAAGCAGTCGCCGATACCGGGCAGGCCGAGCACCGTGGAGGGCCGGCCGCCGAGCAGATCCATGAACTGGGTCATCTCGACCGACGCCTGGCCGAACAGGGCGGCGCCGTAGTTGAAGTTGACGTACTGCGGGTCGGTCTCGCCCAGCGCATCGAGTTGGCCGTGCATGAATCCGGCGCCGAACGCGTAGCAGTTCTTGGTCGCGGCGCACACCTCGACGCCGACGAAGTCGGTGCTCGTCCAGACGTGGTAGAAGCCGGTCGCGAACAGCTCCTGCCACATGTCGAGGACGCCCTGGTCCTCACCGGTGAACACCACGCTGGTGTGCCGTCGGATCGCCACCTCGCCCGCGATGGACGGTCCCGCGATGGCCGAGATGCTGACCTGTTCGCGCAGTTCGTCCGGCAGATGGTTCACGAGGGCCCGCGGCAGGATGGTCAGGTTGCCGTCGGCGTCGGCCTGCATGCCCTTGGCCAGCGCCAGCACGTGCATGCCGGGACGCAGCAGCCCGGCCAGCTGTTCCCCGGCCCAGTCGACGCCGAACGAGTTGACCCCGCTCATCACCAGCTCGACGCCGTCGAACGCCTCCGCGGCCTCCTCGAGCTGATAGGCACGGACGCCGTCCGGCACCCGCAGGCCCAGGTTGGGGTGCACACCGGTCGTCTTGATCGAGTCGATGATGTCGCGGTCGAGATGGGTGCCGACCAGTCGCACCTCGTGCCCGTTGTCGGTGAACGGTGTGGTCAGGGCCGTAGCCATGATCCCCGAACCCAGAATCGCCAGCGTCGCCATTGATCGTCTCCTCCGTTAGGAACCTCGTCCGTTTGCTTCGTGAGGTCCACCCTATCCAGACCCGCCCGCCTCGAGGCACCCCGGCGAGGCAGCCATACCCACCCGAAGCAACACCGCCCGGTGCCGGGATCGGGTGGCCTGCGACGGCTCCGCCGTCCATCGCCGCAGGACATTCGGCCGTTTGTGTTGTTGTCGACCTGAAAATGCCACAGCTAAGGCATGATGCTTGTTAAGACGAATGGGGGAAACGAGTGACGACACGAACACGGGGCGGCCGGGGATCGGCCGGTGCGCTCCGGGAACGCCGGATGACGATCGCCGAGCGAGTCGTGAAGAACGGGTCGGCCTCCATCGAGGAACTGGTCGAACTCACCGGCGTGTCGGCGATGACCGTGTACCGCGACATCGAGGCGCTCGAGGAGGCCGGGGTGCTGCTGCGGCACCGCGGCCAGGTCACGGCGGTCGCCACCGGCCTGAACGAGATCGCGGCCAGCATCCGGGTCAACCAGAACGCCGAGCTCAAGCAGCAGGTCGCCCGGGTGGTCGCGCGCCGGATCCGGCCCGGCAGTTCGATCATGGTGGACGACTCCACCACCGCCCTGTGGGTGCTGCGCATGCTCGAGGTGGTCCCGATCACCGTGGTGACCAACTCGATGCTCGTGGCCCGCGAGCTGGAACGGCGCTCCGGGGTCCGGCTGTTCGTCACCGGCGGCGAGTACCAGAGCTGGGCCGAGGCGATGATCGGCCAGACCACGACCGACGTGATCCGCGGCATCCGGGCCGATTACGCCCTGATGTCGGCCTCGGGGATCAGCGATCTGCAGTGCTTCCACCCCTACGAGGACTGCGTCCAGGTGAAGCGGACGATGATGGCGGCGACGGCCGAATCGATCCTGCTGATGGACCACACCAAGCTCAACCGGCGGGCCCTGCACACGTTCGCCACGATGACCGACTTCGACCAGGTCGTCCTCGACTCCGAGACCCCCGACCACGTGATCGACGAACTGCGGGATCGCGGCGTGAGGATCGTCAAGGCACCCGCCTGAACCCTCGGGTTTACCCTCACATACGCTGTTACAAACCCCTCCTTGACTGGTAGGTTCATGCGCAGCGAGCCCAGTCGGCGGGCTCGCCCACCTCGTGCAAAGGAGTACGGATGGGTCTGCGCAGCGCTGTGGCGGCTGACATAGCCGGGTACGACCACATGGAGCACCCGACGAGGGACCTGAAGGCCGGCGAACACGTCGCCGCGGTCATCGCCGACGGTGTCGGTTCCGGCGGGACCACCGCCGACAAGGTCACTCGCCGAGCCGGCGACTGACCACTCGATCCCACCCACCGGCCCCCAGCGGGCCGCTCAACAAACCCAAACTGAAAGCGTGGCAAACATGGAACTCGTCTTCATGTTGCTCGTCGCTGCAGCCGGAGGATTCTTCGGTGCGTGCGTCGGCGGCAACTTCTCCTTTGTAATCACGGGCTTCAC
>JAGPGQ010000311.1 GCA_018055925.1 Micropruina sp. | reverse complement strand
CAGGTCGTCCGGGACGCGATCGAAACACCGGTCGCCGACCGTCACGAGGCGGTCGATCTCGCCAAGCTGCGCACCGCGGCGTCCGACCTGATGGCCGCACTGCTGGTGGACATCGCGGTGGACCGGCGCGGCTGAGCCGTTCGCGCTGGTCGTCCCGGGCTTGACCCGGACTCCGTGGCCGGGCGTCGGCTGGTGTTGGAGATCCCGGCGTTCGCCGGGATGACGGGATGGACGAGGACCCTGGTGACAGGGTGGACGAGGACCCCGGTGACGGGGGGCTCGTCCTCGACGTCATCCCGGGCTTGACCCGGGATCTGGGTAGCCGGGCGTCGGCTGGTGTTGGAGATCCCGGCGTTCGCCGGGATGACGGGGTGGGCGAGCACCCCGGTGACGGGGTGGACGAGCACCCCGGTGACGGGGTGGACGAGGACCCCGGTGACAGGGCGGACGAGCACCCCGGTGACGGGGTGGACGAGGACCCCGGTGACAGGGCGGACAAGGACCCCGGTGACGCGGGTTGGCTCGTCCTTGACGTCGTCCCGGGCTTGACCCGGGACCTCGTTCGCGGGTGCTTCTGCGTGCTGTTGCGACGCGACTCCCGCAAGGAGATTGCTGGGCCTGGGCATCCTCGCGGCGACATCTCGGTTGCCCAGGTCGGCCTCCGACGCGGTGAGACGACGCGATCTCGCTGCCTCTCACCATCAGCCCCTCCCGGCGGTCCGACCAGCTCTGGCCCGCCGCGACGACCCCTCTCTTCGCCTACGTCGGGCCGGCGCTCGCCTCCTGGGGCCACGGACCGGTGGGCGAGTTCGCCTTCCCCGAAGGGTGCGGGCCTCCGGCGACCGGTCGTTGCCTTCCAAGTGCAAGTTCGACCAGCGGTGACTTGACTGCCTCCTTCTCAAACCTGCGCATCTAGAGCAAGTAGGCAAGGAAGTATTGCCTTGTATGAGCGTAGATGCCATAGTTGCGGCCACCTACTTGCGCATAGTGTGCAATGTTGCTCTTCTGTGTGCGTCAACCCGGCATGTTCAAGGAGGAACTCCAAGTGGATCCCCTGCTCTTCATCGCGCTGCTCGCGGGCATCGCAGTCGTCATCGGCGTGATCCTTTGGACACGCCTGGACGCCTTCCCCGCACTGCTACTCGGCGCAGTCACGACCGGCCTGATCGCCGGCGTCGCCCCCCTCGACCTGGTGGGCATGATTACCACCGGATTCGGCAACACCCTGGCGAGCATCGGCATCGTCATCGGTCTCGGCGTGGCCCTCGGAAAGATCCTCGAGGTCAGCGGCGCGGCGGACGCGATCGCACGATGGTTCATCAAATCCTTCGGTGAGAACCGCGAGGCCAACGCCATGGCAGCCACCGGCGCCATCGTCTCGGTACCGGTCTTCTGCGACACCGGTTACGTCATGCTGCACCCGCTGGCCCGCTCGTTGGCCAGTCGCACCGGCAAGTCCCTGGTCATGTTGTCCATCGCCCTGGGTGGCGGCCTGGTGCTGGCCCACACGCTGGTGCCGCCGACCCCCGGGCCCCTGGCGGTGGCCGGCCTGCTCGGCGTCGATCTCGGCCAGATGCTGCTGATCGGCGGCGCCTACATCATCCTGCTGCTCCCGGTGTTGCTGATCTGGGCGCGTTACATGGGTCCGAAGCTCGAACCCCACCGCGACGACTCCATGTTCCACGTCGACGAGATGAAGAACCAGGAGCGTCCCGAGATCGGCGTGCTGCGGGCGACGATCCCGCTGATCGTGCCGATCGGGCTGATCATCTTCAACACGGTCAGCACGGCGGTGGCACCAGACTCGGAGGTCCGCGGGATCGCGAGCTTCCTCGGCGCACCTCCAGTCGCGCTGCTGATCGGCCTGATCATCGCGGTCTACCTGCTGCCGCAGCGCGACACCCCGCGCAAGACGGTCATCGGCTGGCTCGGCGAGGCAGCTGCCACCGGTGGCTTCATCATCTTCATCACCGGTGCCGGTGGCGCGTTTGCGAACGTGCTCAACCAGTCCGGCGTCGGTCAGAACTTGGCGGCCGGGGTCGGTCAGCTGCCGCTGCCGCTCTTCCTGGTTCCGTTCATCATCGCCAGCGTCGTCCGGGTAGCGCAGGGTTCCGGGACGGTGGCCATGATCACCGCCGCGACCCTGGCGGTGCCGCTGGTCGAGGCCGGCCAGTTGAATGCCGTGCTGGCCGCGCTGGCGGCATCCAGTGGTGCGTTCCTGTTCTCCCATGTGAACGACTCATTCTTCTGGGTGACCACCAAATTCGCCGGGGTCTCCGGAATCCACGCGATCAAGATGTGGAGCGGCACCACCACGGTGATCTGGGTGGCCACCATCCCGCTGCTGTTCGCCACCTGGCTGATCATGGGGGCGGTGGGCTGACATGACTGCACGCCGACACGTCCTCGTCGTCGCCGACGACCTGACCGGGGCCAACGCCACTGCCGCCCGCTTCGCGCGAGCCTCCCTGCGCTCGGCCACCGTCAACTACACCTCGATCCACGAGGTGGTCCGCCAGTTCGACGCGATCATCGTCTCGACGGAGAGCCGGCATGCCGAACCCGAGCACGCCGCCGACCGCGTCCGGCATGTGATCGCCCAGTTCCCGGACGCCACCCTGGTGGTCAAGCGGGTCGACACCACCCTGCGTGGCAACATCGGCTCCGAGACCGCGGCCGTGCTCGACCAAGTCCGGCAGCACCGGCCCGGGGAGCGGGTCCGGGCGCTCATCGTGCCCGCCTATCCCACCTCGGGCCGGGTCACGGTGGACGGCCATCAACTGCTCAACGGCAAACCGCTCGAGCAGACCGAGCTTCGCTACGACCCGCAAAACCCGATGACCACATCGTCGATCCGCCGGATCGTGGAGTGCCAGTCGGAACTCACCGCGCGCAACGTCAGTCTCGGCCGCGTGATCAGCGACCAGGACGCCCTGCTCGCCGCATTGCTGGAGGGTGACGAGGACGCGGTGATCTGCGACGCGATGGAGGAGAGTCACATCGACCTGATCGCGAGTGCCGCGGCCCGGGCCACCACCGAGCACGGCGTGCAGTGGGTGAGCGTCGATCCGGGTCCGGCCGGTGCCTTGCTCGCGCACCATCTCGGGCTGGACCAGAACGAGCAGCAGTCGTTGCCGCCGCAGCTCGCCGTCGTGGGCAGCGCGACCGACCTGTCGGTGCGCCAGACCGAGTATCTCGCCGGATCCGACCTGGTCACCGTGCTGGAGGTCGACTGTCATGCCCTGACCGCGGGGACCCCGGGTTCGTCCGAGGAGCAGGCGGCGGTCTCCGACCTGGCCCGGCAGATCGGCGACGGACTGTCGGCGCTGAGGTTCCCGCGGCAGTTACTCGTCCGCACCTTGGGCAAGGCGGACGTGAGCGCCCGAATCAGCCAGGCGGACGGCCGGCGACTGCCCGGCCTGCTCGCGGCCGCGGTGCACCAGGCGATCGTGCAGACCCCGGTCTCCGGCCTCTACACCAGCGGGGGCGATGTCACCGCCGCCGTACTCGAGATCGCCGAGGTGCATGCCTTCGAGGTGATCGGTGAGGTGATTCCCCTGGCCGTCTACGGCCTGGTCGTAGGCGGCTCCCTGGACGGTCTGCCGGTGGTCACCAAGGGTGGCCTGATCGGTGCCGACGACACGGCGGAGGCCTGCATGAACCAGTTGCGCACCCTGGCTGAGAACCGGGCGCGGAACAACCGATGAAGGCGCCGGAATGACTCGAACCCCCGACCGCTACCCCCTGCCCACAACCCCGACCCCTGACGAGAAGAGGAAGCAATGACCCGTCGTACCCTTGCGCTGACCATCGGCGATCCGGCCGGCATCGGCCCGGAGATCACCACCAGAACCGTGCTCGAGGC
>JAGPGQ010000310.1 GCA_018055925.1 Micropruina sp. | reverse complement strand
AAGGGTGCCGGCATCGCCATGTGCTGCACCTTCGGCGACGCCACCGACGTGCAGTGGTGGCGCGAGCTGCAGCTGCCGACCCGCACGGTGATCCAGCGCAACGGACGGCTGAACGCCGAGACGCCCTCCTGGCTGGTGAACGCCGAGCCGTACGCCCAGCTGGCCGGCAAGACGCCGTTCTCGGCCCGGGCCGCGATGGTCGAGCTGCTGCGCTCCGCCGGCGATCTGGACGGCGAGCCGACCCCGACCTCGCGCAAGGCGAACTTCTACGAGAAGGGCGACAAGCCGCTCGAGATCGTGTCGACCCGCCAGTGGTACATCCGCAACGGCGGCCGGGACGACGACCTCAAGCAGCAGCTGCTGGAGCGCGGCGAGCAGCTCGACTGGGTGCCGGACCACATGCGGCACCGGTACGCCAACTGGGTGAATGGGCTGAACGGCGACTGGCTGATCAGCCGGCAGCGGTTCTTCGGCGTGCCGTTCCCGGTCTGGTACCCGGTGGACGCCGACGGCGAGCCGGACCACGGCCGTCCAATCTTTCCGGACGAGGCCGCGCTGCCCATCGATCCGTCCTCGGACGTCCCCCCGGGCTACACCGCCGAGCAGCGCGGCGAACCGGGTGGCTTCGTCGGCGACCCCGACATCATGGACACCTGGGCGACCTCGTCCCTGACCCCGCAGATCGCCTGCCGGTGGGATTCCGATCCGGACCTGTGGGGCCTGACGTTCCCGATGGACTTCGCCCCGGAGGCGCACGACATCATCCGCACCTGGGTGTTCAGCCGGGTGGTGCGGGCCCATTTCGAGGAGCACACCGCACCCTGGCGGACGGTGGCCATCTCGGGCTTCGTGGTCGACCCCGACCGGAAGAAGATGAGCAAGTCGGTGGGCAACGTGATCGTGCCGACCGACATCCTGCAGCGGTTCGGCGCGGACGCCGTCCGCTGGCGGGCCGCGATGGCCCGTCCGGGCATGGACTCGCCGTTCGACGAGACCGGCATGAAGGTCGGCCGCCGGCTGGCGATGAAGGTGCTGAACGCGTCCAAGTTCGTGCTGGGCATGGGCGAGGGCCCGGTCTCCCCCGACGCCATCACCGAGGCCGTCGACCTGTCGATGCTGGCCGGGCTGCGCCAGGTGGTCGTCCGGGCCACCGACGCGTTCGAGGCGTTCGACTACAGCACCGCGCTCGAGGTGGCCGAACGGTTCTTCTGGAGCTTCTGCGACGACTATCTGGAGCTGGTCAAGGAGCGGTCCTACGGCGCGCAGGGCGAGGCCGCCGCGGCGTCGGCCCGGGCCGCACTGCAGCTGGCCCTGGACATCCAGCTGCGGCTGTTCGCGCCGTTCATGCCATACGTCACCGAGGAGGTGTGGTCCTGGTGGCGGCCCGGGTCGGTGCACACCAGCCGCTGGCCGGTGCCCGAGCAGGTGCCGCCGGGCGGCGACCCCGTCCTGCTGACCGATGTGGCCGGTGCCCTGATGGCGGTGCGGGGCGCGAAGTCGACCGCGAAGGTCTCGATGAAGACGGAGGCGGCCGACGTCCGGATCGCCGGGCCGCGGTCGTCCCTGGACCGGCTGACCGCCGCCCTGGACGACCTGCGCGCGGCCGGCCGGATCGTCGGCGAGATCGAGCTGGTGACCCACGACGAGCCGTTGCAGGTCGACGTCACCCTGGTGCCGTGAGCCGGGTGGTCCGATGAACCAGGCCCGGGTCGGCGCCCTGCTGAGTTGCGCGGTTCTGCTGGCCGGCTGCGCCACCGGCGTGCCGCGGAACTCGGCGGGGCAGGTGACCGCGCCCGCCTCGATGAACCCGTACCAGCTGCAGCTCGGCGACTGCACCGGTCCGTTGAAGGACGGCGACGTGGGCAGCCTGCAGGTGCTGCCCTGCGACAGCGCGCATCACTTCGAGGCGTTCGCCACCACCGACCTGGACGCCGCGGCCCACCCGGGCGACAGCGAGGTGACCAAGAAGGCCAACACGTACTGCACCGCCCAGTTCAAGACCTTCGTCGGCATCGCCGCGGACGACTCCGCGTACAAGATGCTCTACCTCTACCCCACCGAGGAGTCCTGGGCCACCGGGGACCGCGCGATCATGTGCCTGGCCGGTTCGGACGCCGGCAAGATCACCGGCTCCCTGCGCGGCGTCAAGAAGTAGTTACGCCGGTCAGCACCATCCCGGCGAACGCCGGGATCCCCACCGCCGCAGCAGTGCAGATCACCGAGCGTGCACGTCATCCCGGCACACGCCGGGATCCCCGCCACCGCAGCAGTGCAGATCACCGAGCGTGCACGTCATCCCGGCGCACGCCGGGATCCCGCCCCGGTCCGAGGACGCGCACGACGAGACCCCGGGTCAAGCCAACCCCCAACGCACGTACACAGGCATTGGAGTCAAGCCCGGGACGACGATACCCAGGACGGGCCGGTGACATCGTCACCGGCCCGTCCCTAGGGTCTGCTCAGAGCAGGTCGAGCATGATCGGATCAGCCATGCTGATCACGACGTCGCGCGCCTCCTTGGGGCCGGCGGACGCCCGCGCGGCGGCGGCCATCTGCTGGCATTGGGTGAGGTCGTGCAGCGCGAGTGCGGTCCGAACGGCCCGCACCTTGCTCGGCGCCATCGACAGGCTGGACACGCCCAGGCCGGCCAGCACCAACGCCATCAACGGATCCCCGCCCGACTCGCCGCAGACGCCGACCGGATGCCCGGTCTTGGCGCCGCCGTCGCAGGCGTAGTAGATCACGTCGAGCAGCGCCGGCTGCCACGGATTCAGCAGCTCGGCCAGCTCGCCCTGCATCCGGTCGGCGGCCATCGTGTACTGACCGAGGTCATTGGTGCCGAGGCTGGCGAAATCGACCTCGCTGAGCACGTCGAACGACCGCAGCGCGGCCGCCGGAACCTCGATCATCACACCGACCTTGGGCAGGCCCACGGCGCGCACCTTCTCGGCGAACCAACGGGCCTCCTGACGGGTGGCGATCATCGGCGCCATCACCCACAGCTGCCCGCCGGTCGCCCTGTAGGCATTGGCCAGCGCCTGCAGCTGATCGTCGAGCAGGTCTGTGCGCACCGCACCCAGGCGGATGCCGCGGCGTCCGAGCGCCGGGTTCTCCTCATGACCCAGATCGGCGAACGCCAACGGCTTGTCCGCACCGGCATCCAGCGTCCGGACGACGACCTTGCGGTCGCCGAACGCCTCCAGGATCTCGGTGTAGGTGGCCGTCTGTTCCTCGACCGTCGGCGCAGTGTCGCGATCCAGGAAGAGGAATTCCGAGCGGAACAGGCCGGAACCCTCGACGTCCTGGGCGGCCGCCTTGCGGGCGTCGTCGGCGGTACCGATGTTGGCAAGCAACTGGACCGGGTGCCCGTCCTTGGTCATGCCCTTTCCGGAGCCGGCGGCCAGCGCCTTCTCACGACGGGCCTTGCGATCGGCCAGCGCAGCCTGCTCGGCCTCGGACGGGTTGACGATGATCTCGCCGACCCCGCCGTCGAGCGCGACGACGGTGCCCTCGGCGACGTCGAGGATGCCGTTCGCCTGGACGATCGCCGGAATGCCCAGCTGCGCCGCCAGGATCGCCGTGTGGCTGGTCGGGCCGCCGGCGGAGGTGATGATGCCGAGGCAGGTCTCCACCGACAGGGTTGCGGTCTCGGCCGGTGCCAGGTCGACCGCCGCGAGCACGCTCGGGGTGGTCAGCGTCGGCACGCCCGGCTCGGACTGGCCGAGCAGCCGGGCGACGGTGCGGTCGCGCACGTCACGCAGGTCGGTGACCCGCTCGGCCATGTAGCCGCCGAGCGACTCGAACATCGCGCAGTACTCGTCGACCGCGGCCGACACGGCGTTGGTGATGCCCTTGCCGGTCTGCAGCTGCGT
>JAGPGQ010000089.1 GCA_018055925.1 Micropruina sp. | reverse complement strand
ACGGTGGGTCACGAGGTCCTCCTTGGCGGAATGCGATTCTTGGTCGATTCACATCCCACCCGGAGGACCTCACCTACCCCCGGGCGACCCGCCGAAAGACACCAACCTCACGAGACACAACATCTAGCGATGACGCAGCCGAGCTTCGAAGCGGAGCCGCCGATCGTGCTGGTCGTGATGGGGGCCTCGGGAACCGGGAAGTCGACGGTGGCCGGCATGCTGGCCGGACGCCTGGGCTGGGAACTCGAGGAGGGCGACGACCTGCACCCTCCGGCCAATGTGGCCAAGATGGCCTCCGGCCGGCCGCTCACCGACGACGACCGCTGGCCCTGGCTGGACCGGGTGTCGGCCTGGATCCAACTGCACACCGGCTCGGGGACCCCGGGCATCATGAGTTGCTCCGCCCTGCGCCGGGTCTACCGGGACCGGCTCCGGGAACGCGGCGTGGCCTTCGTCCATCTCGACGGAAGCAAGGAGACGATCGCCGCACGCCTGGCCGGCAGGCTCGACCACTTCATGCCGGGCAGCCTGCTGGACTCACAACTCGCCACCCTGGAGCCCCTCGAACCCGACGAACGCGGCATTGTGGTGCCCCTGGGCCAGACCACCAAGGAGGAGGTTCGCGAGATCATGTCCCGGTTGCACCTCAAGCGGATGCCGCCCCCGGAGTTCACCGACGACGGGCTGTTGGCCCGATGACTGGCCGCGCCGGTGAGGCCGGACGACACCATCGACAATCACATCAGTACAACCAGAAGGAGTTCCACTCATGAAGTTGGGAATGGTCGGACTAGGGCGGATGGGCGCCAACATCGTGCGGCGGTTGATGCGGGACGGTCACGAATGCGTGGTCTCCGACGTCAGTGCGGACGCGGTCGCCGGGCTTGCCGCCGAAGGCGCGATCGGCGCCGACAGCCTGGCGGACCTGGTCGCCAAGCTGGACGCACCGCGGGTGATCTGGGTGATGATCCCGGCCGGCATCACCGGCAAGGTCGTCGAGCAGCTCGCCGAACTGGTGGAGCCGGGCGACATCATCATCGACGGCGGCAACTCGAACTACCGCGACGACGTGCGCCGCGGCCAGGCGCTCGCCGCCAAGGGCATCCACTACGTCGACATCGGCACCAGCGGCGGCGTCTTCGGCCTGGAGCGCGGCTACTGCCTGATGGTCGGCGGGCCGGACGAGGCGATCGCCACGATCGAACCGATCCTGCGGACCATCGCGCCCGGCCCCGGCGACATCGAGCGGACGCCGGGCCGCTCCGGTGCGCTGGCGCCGGAGGAGCAGGGCTACCTGCACTGCGGCCCCTCCGGTTCCGGCCACTTCGTCAAGATGGTGCACAACGGCATCGAGTACGGCATCATGGCCGCTTTCGCCGAGGGCCTGAACATCCTGGCCAACGCCGATGCGGGCATCCGCGAGGCCGAGCATTCGGCCGAGGTAGCGCCGATGGAGGAGCCCTCGTACTACCAGTTCGACATCGACACCGCCCGGGTCACCGAACTGTGGCGGCGCGGCTCGGTGATCTCGTCCTGGCTGCTCGACCTGACCGCGGCGGCGCTGCAGGCCAACCCGACGCTGGACGGGCTGGCCGGCCGGGTGTCCGACTCGGGCGAGGGCCGCTGGACGATCAAGGCCGCCATCGACATCGGGGTGCCGGTGCCGGTGCTGGCCGCGTCCCTGTTCGAGCGGTTCGCCTCCCGCGATGAGGACCAGTTCGCCAATCAGGTGCTGTCGGCCATGCGGCAGCAGTTCGGCGGCCACCAGGAACTCCCCGCCGGCCACACTCTCGAGGCCGGCAGCCGCAAGTCGGACCGCGGCTGACCCATACGCCGACTGCCCGGCCCTCGGGGCCGGGCAGTTCGGCGTTCCCGTCGTCCCGGCGAACGCTCGTTGGTAGGGATCCCGGGTCGGGCCCGGGATGACGAACCCGGTCCGTCATCCCGGCGGACGCTGGGATCTCTTCGACGGTTGGGCGACGAGATCCCGGGTCGGAGCCCGGGATGACGTGGCGGCCCGGGATGACGAAACCCGGTCCGTCATCCCGGCGGACGCCGGGATCTTTCCGACGGTTGGGCGACGAGATCCCGGGTCGGAGCCCGGGATGACGTGGCGGCCCGGGACGGCGTGGCAAGCGTCCACCGTCATCCCGGCGAACGCCGGGATCTCTCTCCGACGACCGGGCAATCAGACCCCGGGTCAGAGCCCGGGATGACTTGGCGGCTGGGACGACGTGGCAAGCGTCCACCGTCGTCCCGGCGGACGCCGGGATCTCCAGGGCTCAGCGACCCCGCATCGCCCGGTTGACGCCCTTCATGGTCGGCATCGGGCCGCGGGGGACCGGTAGCTTCGGCCGCATGGCGTCCAGGGCCCGCAACCGCTGCTTGACCTCGGTGATCTGGTGGGCCTGCATCGCCTTGGGCAGCTTCTCCAGATGCTTCTGCAGGGCATCCAGCGGCACCTGCCCCTGGTCGCGCCCGACCAGGACGCCGGTGACCGGCACGCCGTAGGCGACCTGCTCGTGCTTCTTGGTCTCGGTGGCCAGCAGGGCACGGGCCCGCGCCGGGGCACCCTCGGCGACCAGGATGATGCCGGGCTTGCCGATGACGCGGTGCACGATGTCCATCTGCCGGGTGGCGGCGATGCCCATCTCGTAGTTCCACCTGCGCTTGTTGAGCAGCTGGAAGGCGACCTCGGCCGACCCGGCCTGGCCCTCGTAGCGGCTGAAGTTGGCCTTCTTGACCCGCCAGGTGAGCACGTACATGGCGGCCACCAGCGCGAAGCTGATGCCGACCAGCAGCCACATCCACCACGGCTGCAGCAGGAAACCGACGACGAGGCACACCGCCAGCGGGACGACGATCGCGACCAGCGTCCACCACTTGAGCTGCGGATCGACCTCGTTGGTGCGCTTGTAGGCCTCGATCATCTGCCGGATCCGGCCCCAGTCGCGGGGGTCGTCGGAGTTCTTCTTGCGCAGCTTCTCGGCCTTGCGTTCGGCCTTCTGCTGCGCGGCGAGGGCTTTCGCCTTCTCACTTGCCATCGGTGCTGCTCCCGTTGATCGTGGCCGTGCTGGTCGGGGTCCCGTCGGCAGGGGGCTCGGCCGCCGTGGGGGCCACCGGGGCTCCACCGGACAACGGGACGGTGATGCCGTTGGCCAACGTGATCGTGTCGCCATTGGTGTGCGTGCCGTTCGCGCGCGGTGCCCCGTTGGGCCGGGCGGTGCCGTTGGTGCCCTTCCGGGCGTCCCGCTCCTGCCGCCGGCGAGCCTCGACGGCCGTACGGTACAGGCGCCCGGCGCGGTACGACGACCGGACCAGCGGACCGGACAACACGCCGACGAAACCGATCTCGGTGGCCTCCTGCTCCAACTCCTCGAACTCGTCCGGGGTCACCCAGCGGTCGATCGGATGATGCCGGGCGGACGGCCGCAGGTACTGGGTGATGGTGATCAGCTCGGTGCCGGCGTCGTGCAGGTCCTGCAGCGCCTGGGTGACCTCCTCGCGGGTCTCGCCCATGCCGAGGATCAGGTTCGACTTGGTGACCAGTCCCTCGTCGCGCGACCAGCGCAGTACCTCGAGCGAACGGTCGTAGGTGAAGCCGGGACGGATCCGGCGGAAGATCCGCGGCACCGTCTCGACGTTGTGCGCGAACACCTCCGGACGGGTGACGAACAGCTGCTGCAGCAGGTCGCGCTTGCCGGAGAAGTCGGGGGCGAGCATCTCGACGCCGACGCCGGGGTTCACCTCGTGGATCTGCCGGATGGTCTCGGAGTACAGCCAAGCGCCCTCGTCCTCGAGGTCGTCGCGGCACACCCCGGTGACGGTGGCGTAGCGCAGGCCCATCGTCTTGACCGACTCGGCCACCCGCAACGGTTCCCCGCGGTCGTAGCCGGACGGCTTGCGCGACTCGATCTGGCAGAAATCACAGCGCCGGGTGCAGGAGTCGCCGCCGATCAGGAAGGTGGCCTCGCGGTCCTCCCAGCACTCGAAGATGTTGGGACAGCCGGCCTCCTGGCAGACCGTGTGCAGGTCCTCGTCCTTGACCAGTTTCATCAGGTCGCGGTACTCGGGGCCCATCCGGGCGGTGGTCCGGATCCACGGCGGTTTGCGCTCGATCGGGGTCTGGGAGTTCTTGACCTCGATGCGCAACAACCGGCGGCCCGCCGGGGGCTTCGGCGGACCAGCGGAGGCGTCGGTGCTGGTGACTACATCGTCGGCAAGGGTCACCCGGCCATCCTAACCCGATCCGTCCGGGCGCAGCCGTCCGGCCGAGTCAGGGGACGGCGGGCACCGCGAACTCGGGCATCCGGGTGAACGGACGCAGGGCCAACAGCTCACTCAGGTGCGGCTCGAGCGCGTGTCCGACCTCGATCAGGGACGGTGCCGGGCCGTCCAGCTCGGCGGCCATCGAGGTGACTCGGGCGTCGGTGATGCCGCACGGCACGATGTTGTCGAACCAGCCGAGGTCGCTGGTCACGTTGAGCGCGAAGCCGTGCATGCTGGTCTGCTTCGACACCCGGATGCCGATCGCCGCGATCTTGCGTTCCGGACGGCCCCCGCCGGCGGCCAGCCAGACCCCGGTGCGGCCGTCCACCCGGCCGGTGCCGATGCCGTAGTCGGCCAGCATCCGGATGAGCGCCTCCTCGATCCGGCGGACGTAGTCGACCACCCCCAGCCCGCGGGGCAGGAAGACGATGGGGTAGCCGACCAGCTGGCCGGGGCCGTGGAAGGTGATCTTGCCGCCCCGGTCGACGTCCACCACCGGGGTGCCGTCGAAGGGCCGTTCCTCCGGCAGGGTGCGGCGCCCCGCGGTGTAGACGGGTGGGTGCTCGACGTAGAGCACCTGCGGCGACAGTTCGCCGGACGCCACCCCCGCGTGCACGTCGCGCTGGTACTCCCAGGTGGGGACGTACTCGCTCAGCCGCGGCGGAACCTCCGTCAAGCCGAGGTACTGGAACTCGACCGGACGATCATCGGCCTGGCGGGGCTCGGACACGTCGGCAGTCTATGCCCGGCGCTCGGATGGGCCTGCCGGTCGTCCAACCGCATGGACGGGAGGACACCGGCCACGATGTGGGGCCGATGAATGCAGCCGTGCCCGCCACCCTGAAGGAGTGGCGGGTGCCGCGACAGCACAGCAGGCGCGCGATCGCCGCGGCACCGTTGACAGTCGGTCGGAGGCACCGCGGCTGGGCCGTTGGCACGTCCGCCGGTCATCCCAGGCGAGCGGGGGATCGGCTCGGGCGAGCGGGGGATCGGCTCGGGCGAGCGGGGATCGGCGATCTCGACATCGCTGTCCGATGGACGGAAACCTCGCCGATGTCGTGTCGTGACCCGAAATTGCGTGGGCCTTCCCCGTGGCGGCGAGCGATGTCGAGATCGCCGGACCCCTTCGGCGGCTGGTGCTCGGCCTGGCGTCAGGGCACGTTATCCACAGATTGTCCCTCGGCCCTTCTCAGGGTGGCCTCGCCACTCGATCATGGGCTGATGCTGCCCGCGGAGCTTCTCGTCCTACCGCTGTTCTCCACCGGCCAGGCCCGCGACTGTGGGCTGACCGAGGTGGACCTGCGCGACGCCGTGTCTCGCGAGACCGTCGTCCGACTGAAGCGCGGGTGGTACACGGCGCAGCGGCTCGAATGGCCCGATGACCGGCATCGCCTGATGGTCCAGATCGAAACGTCGGAACGCGACGAGGTCGTGGCCAGCCACTACTCGGCGGCGGCCGTCCTCGGGCTGCCCGTACACCGGCCGGACTGGCGGACCGTCCACGTCATGCGGACCAAGCCCGGGCCGGGACAGCATCGGTCGGGTCTGACGATCCACAAGCAGGTCGGTGAGCACTCGACGCTCGGCGTTCCGCTGGCAATCGCGCAGACGGGTTTGCTCTCGGTTGAATCCGGCCTGATGGCCTATGATGCGGCGCTCCGTTCCGGATCAGTGTCCGCCGAAGAGTTGGCGGCGGTGGCGGACGAGCTCAGGGGACGGGTAGGCTACCGCCGGCTTCCGGTCGTTCTGAGATTGGGCGACGGCGTCCGTGAGTCGCCACTCGAGTCGAGGACGGCGCTCACCTTCGACCGGTGGGGGTACCGGCTGATAGCGCAGTTCGAGGTTCCGGGAACCTCCTACAGGGCGGATGCACGCCTCGAAGGGACCAATCTGCTGATCGAGGCGGACGGACAGGGAAAGTACGACGACCCGTCCGCCCTGATCGATGAGAAGGCTCGTGAAGACGACCTTCGCGCGGCCGGGTGGCGGATCATTCGGGTCACCGACGACATGCTGAACCGGCCAAAGGTCCTGCATGCCCGCGTTCAGACGATCCTTCGCGACCTCTCGCGGCCGTCCACCTCTGCCGCGTGACACCGAAGACCGTCGGCGCGGGCGATCTCGACATCGCCGTCCGATGGACGGAAACCTCGCCGATGTCGTGTCGTGACCCGAAATCGCGTGGGCTTTCCCCGTGGCGGTGAGCGATGTCGAGATCGCCGAACCCTCGGGGGATCGGAGTCGCCGGACGCTCCGCTGGATCGGAGTCGCAGGACGCCGGGTGGATCGGAGTTGCAGGACGCCGGGTGGATCGGAGTCGCCGGACGTTCCGCTGGATCGGAGAGGCGGGAAGACCGGGGGATCGGAGTCGCCGGACGCTCCGGTGGATCGGAGAGTCTGGACGCTCCGGAGGATCGGATCGTGGACGCCCGAGTGGCGAGCAGCGGGGAACCACCCCGACTCCACCACTCGCCACCGACACAGCAGCGCCCGCCACCCCCGAAGGAGCGGCGGGCACCGTGATGCTCGGTCGGTTAGAGGCCCAACTCGGCGGCGAACTCTCCCGCCTCCAGGCGCCGCTTGACCGTCGACAGGAACCGGGCCGCGTCGGCGCCGTCCACCAGGCGATGGTCGTAGCTGAGCGACAGGTACATCATGTCGCGCACCGCGATCACCTCGCCGAGCTTCGGGTCCTTGACCACCATCGGACGCTTCACCAGCGCCCCGGTGCCCAGGATCGCCGCCTGCGGCTGGTTGATGATCGGGGTGTCGAACAGGGTGCCGGCCGACCCGTAGTTGGTGATGGTGAACGTGCCGCCCGACATCTCGTCCGGACCCAGCTTGGCGTTGCGCGCGCGGCCGGCGAGGTCACCGATGTTGCGGGCCAGCCCGGCGAGGCTGAGGTCGCCGGCGTTCCGGATCACCGGAACCAGCAGCCCACGCTCGGTGTCGACCGCGATGCCGAGGTGCTCGGCGTCGTGGTAGGTGATGGTGCCGGCGTCGATGTCCATCGTCGCGTTGACCTGGTCGTACTGCTTGAGCGCCTCGCAGACCGCCTTGCAGATGAACGGCAGGTACGACAGGGACGCACCCTCGCGCTGCCGGAACGCCACCTTGGCCTGGTTGCGCAGCCGGCTGATGTTGGTGAAGTCCACCTCGACGGTGCCGGTGAGCTGGGCCGCCACCTGCAGCGACTCGACCATGCGCTTGGCGATCACCGAGCGCATCCGGCTGATCTTCTCGGTGGTGCCGCGCTTCGAACCCTCGGGCGGGGCCGCGGCCGGAGCCGGTGCCGCCGCGGGGGCCGCCGGGGCAGGGGGCGGCGGTGCGGCCGGAGCCGGTGCGGGCGGAGCCTCGGCCGCCTTCTTGGCCGCCTCGGCGGCGGCCAGCACGTCCTGCTTGCGGATCCGTCCACCGACGCCGGTGCCCTTCACCCCGGAGAGCTGGACGCCGTGCTGGGCGGCCAGCTTGCGCACCAGCGGGGTGACGTAACCGACATCCTCGGACTGCGCGGCCGGAGCCGGAGCCGGGGAGGCCGCCGGTGCGGGCGGGGGCGGCGGAGAGGACGGTGCGGCCGGCGGAGGCGGCGGAGAGGCCGGCGCGGACGGTGCCGGCGACGGTGCGGACGCGGCCGGCGCCTCGGCTGGAGCGGCACCCGGTTCGCCGATCACCGCGATGACGGCACCCACCGCGGCGGACTCGTCCTCGTTGACCCGGATCTCGAGCAGCACGCCACCCGTGGGAGCCGGGATCTCGGTGTCGACCTTGTCGGTGGAGACCTCGACGATCGCTTCATCGGCCTCGACCGGGTCGCCGACCGCCTTCAGCCAGCGGGAGATCGTGCCCTCGGTCACCGACTCGCCCAGCTGGGGCAGTTTCACCTCGGTGCCGGACGCGGAGCCGGACGGGGCGGCGGCAGCCGGAGCCGGGGAGGTGGGTGAGGCCGGGGCGGCGGGTTCGGCGGGAGCCGGTTCGGGCTCGGCGGCGACCGGCGACGCGGGCGACGAGGCCGGGGCATCCCCGGACGCCTCGCTCGGATCGCCGATCACCGCGAGCACCGCACCCACGGGGGCGACGTCGTCCTCGGCGACCTTGATCTCGAGGATCACGCCGGCGGCGGGGGAGGGGATCTCGGTGTCGACCTTGTCGGTGGAGACCTCGACGATGGGCTCGTCCAGCTCGACGGTGTCGCCGACCTGCTTCAACCAGCGCGATACCGTCCCCTCGGTGACGCTTTCACCCAGGGCGGGCAGAGGAACGGGCGTAGACATGAATGGGTCTCCTTCGACGGGCTGCCAGAACCAAGGCTCACCCTAGCCGGTAGGTCGCCGCCTGAGCACACCCTCACCCACCGATTGTCGAAGCGGCACGGCACAATGGCACCGTGGCAGCGAGGTGGAGATTCTGGCGTTCGGGCAAGCCGGCCAAGCGTGTGGACGGCGCGACCGTGAGTCACCTGGACGATTTCGTGGCCCGTCGCCGCGGCGTCGAGGCCTATATCGAGCCGGAGACGACCCTCACCCGGACGACGCTCCTGCTGGTCGCGTTCGACGGGGAATGGACCCGCCGGTCGATCGAATCCGCCCGGTGGGGACGCGAATTCGCCCGTCGGCACGGATTGCCGGTCTATGACGCCGGCGTGGTCGGATATCCGCAACGCATGCGCGATTACAACGCCCGCCGGAAGTCGTCGGAGTGACCTTTCCGGCCGGTGCCGGCGACGATCCGCAGACTCAGCCGCGGACCGAGGCTCAGCCGAGTCCGTCGTCCACCCGGTCCAGCTGTCCCGAGAGTTCCAGCACGCCGCGGTAGGCCTCGACCAGGGCGACCGCCAGCGCGGCACCATCGCCCGGCTGGGTCCCGCCGAACATACCCGCGGCGGCCGAGCCGCAGGCCCACAGTCCCGGCACGGGTGAGCCGTCGGGACGGAGCACCCGCGAGCGGTGGTCGATCACCGGGCCACCGGCCGTCCCGGCGTCGCCCGGGTACACTCGCACCCCCCAGAACGGTTGCCGGTCGACCGAGCCCAGGCAGGGATTGCGCCGCAACAGCGGATCGCCGAGATGCTTGTCCCAGGCGCTGTCGCCGCGGCGCAGATCGGCGTCCTTGCCACGCTTGGCCAACTGGTTGAACGCCACGACGCTGCCGATCAGGCCGGCGCGGTCGACGCCGAGGGTCCCGGCCAGTTCGTCGAGCGAGGTGGCCCGGACGATGTCGCCGGATTCCAGTGCCGACTTCGGGGTGCTGCCCGGCGCCCACGGTCCCAGGGCGTGCTGCTTGCGATGCCGCTTGTCGACGATCAGGTAGGACGGCACGGCGCGCTGCCCCTGGTTGTGCTCGAACATCCGCCGGACCACGCCCGCCCCGGGCTGGGCCTCGTTGAGGTACCGGTCGCCGGCCACGTCGACGATCAGCCCGTGCGGCGCGACCCGGGCACGGTCCAGCCGGTGCGCCACGCCGTCGGCCAGGATCACCGGCGTCCACCAGGCCTCGTCCAGGCCGGACACGGCCGCGCCGACCTGCTCGGCGGCCCGCAGCGCCGTCCCGTCGTTGCCGCCACCGACCGACCACTCGGCCGGGCTGGGCTGCGGCAGGTGCGCCGCCCGCAGCTCCTGATCGGCCTCGAATCCGCCGCAGGCGAGCAGCACGCCCGCCCGGGCATGCACCTCCACGGGACCCTCGTCGGTGTCGACCAGCACCCCCTGGACGACGCCGTCGGCGACCAGCAGGTCGGTCATCGGCGACTCCACCCACAGCTCCACCCCGGTGCCGAGCGCCCGGAGCAGCAGTTCGGTGACCAGGACGCCGCCGGCGGTCGGCGCGGGACCGCCGAAGACCCTCTCCCGCAGCCCGGCGAGTGGCCCGGAACGGACCGGCTGGTCGTCGGCCGTCCGCAGCCGCTGCGCCCACTCGTCCGGCAACCTCTCGGAGGAGGCCCGAGCCCGCAGCGTGCGGCCCTGCGGCCGACCGCCGTCGGTCTCCGGGTAGCAGTCCGGCAGGCCCTTGACCACCTCGAGCGCGATCCGGGAGCCGACCAGCCACCGGGCCAGCGCGACCGCCGTCCGGGTAAACGCCGTCCGCCGTTCGGCGACCGCGGGCGTGGCCGAGGGGGCCAGCCCCTCCAGGTAGTCGAGGGCGTCGCCGTGGGAGTCGGACGGGATCCCGCCCCGGCCCATCAGGTCGTTGGCGGGCAGCCACAGGTGGCCGTCCGATCCGGAGGTCGCCCCACCGACCAGCGCCGATGCCTCGATCACCAGCACCTCGTGACCCAGCCGCCGGGCCGTCACGGCCGCCAGCAGGCCGGCGGCACCGGCGCCGACGATCACCACATCGGTCTGCACCGGTCAGTCCTGCAGCGATCCGGCCAGCGCCACCAGGGTGCGCACCGCGACCCCGGTGCCGCCGGCCGGCACGTAGTCGTAGGGGCCCTCCTCGTTGAACGCGGGTCCCGCGATGTCGAGGTGCGCCCACGGGCGCTCACCGGTGAAGGACTGCAGGAACGCCGCCGCGCTCAGCGCACCGCCGTACCGGTTGCCGCCCGAACGCAGGTCGGCCACCTTCGACTCCAGCTTGGTCTTGGTGCCCTCGGGGATCGGCAGCTGCCAGAAGGCCTCGCCCGCCGACTCGGCGGCGTCCAGGATGTGGTCGGCAGCCGCGTCGTCGCTGGCCATCAGGCCCGCGACCCGTTCGCCCAGGGCGACCATGCAGGCACCGGTGAGGGTGGCCACGTCGACGATCAGGTCGGGGGAGTCCTCGGTCGCCCGGGCCAGCGCATCGGCCATCACGAGCCTGCCCTCGGCGTCGGAGTTGACGTTCTCGACGGTGGTGCCGCCGTACATCGTGAGCACGTCCGAGGGACGGTAGGCGGTGCCCGACGGCATGTTCTCGGCCATCGCCGCGTAGGCGGTCACCCGCACCTTCAGGCCCAGGTCGGCGATCGCCCGGGTGGCGGCCAGCACCGCGGCGGCGCCGGCCATGTCGCACTTCATCGTGTACATGCCGTCGGCGGTCTTCAGGTTCAGGCCGCCGGTGTCGAACGTGATGCCCTTGCCGACCAGGGCCAGGTGCGCCTTGGCTCCCCGCGGCTGATAGGCGAACCGGACCAGCCGGGGACCGCGCGACGACCCGCCTCCGACCGCGGTCAGGCCGCCGTAGCCGCCCCGCTGCAGCGCCTTCTCGTCGAGCACCTCGACCTCGATCCGGGTGCCCTTGGCGGCGGTCTTCGCCGCTTCGGCGAAGGTCTCCGGGTAGAGCACGTTGGCCGGTGCGTTGACCCAGTCGCGGGCCAGGCAGACCGCGGCCGCGATGCTCCTGGCGGACTCCACCGCCCGCCGCACCCCGGGCTTGCCCGAACTGCTCACCACGGTCACCGAGGCGATGCCCGGGCCGGTCTGCTCGCCACCCAGCTTGGCGAAGCGGTAGCTGCCCAGCAGGGCCCCCTCGGCGGCCCCCTTGACCACCTCGGGTTCCACCGCGTCCAGGCTGACGGCCACGCTGAGCGGTTCGCCGTCGGCCAGCCCGGCGGCGGCCCGGACGCCGTTGCCGGCAGCCCGCCGGACCTGCTCGGGGGTCACGTCGATGTCGCCCAGCCCGACCGCGATCAGCCGGGCGCCGCCGGCCGCCGGCAGCACCACCGTGCCGCCCGGCTTCGGGGCGCCACCCAGGTCGCGCAGCACGTCGGCCAGCGGCCGGCCGTACTGCTTGGCGGTCTGCCGGCCCAGCGGTTCCGGGACGCCGACCAGCACCGGCGCGCCGGCACTGTCGGCGATCCCGACGATCACCACGTCGGCGTCCTTCGGGCACGAGGTGGCCAGGGTCAGCGGAGGCAGGGTGAATGACGACACGTGCGGTCCTAATCCGAGACGACGACGGGAGAATGCACGGTCACGATAGCCGCCACCGTCCCGGGGACCGTGCCATCCTGAGACCGTGACCAGCTTCGCCTTCGCCACCGCCGCCCGGATCGCCTTCGGCGCCGGACGCTCCGCCGAACTGCCCGGCCTCGTCGCCGAGTTCGGCGCTCGTCCGTTCGTCTGCACCGGAGCCAGCCCCCGCCGCTTCGCCCACCTGCTCGATCAGCTGCCGGAGCCGGCCACCTTCGCGGTCGCCGGCGAACCGAACCTGGACGACATCCGGGCCGGGGTGGCGGCCGCCCGGGACTACGGCGCCGACGTGGTGATCGGGCTGGGCGGCGGCGCGGTGCTCGACGCGGCCAAGCTGATCGCGGCGCTGGTGCCCAACCCGGGCGACCTGCTCGACTACCTCGAGGTGATCGGCTCGGCTCGCCCACTGGAGGTGCCGCCGTTGCCGTTCCTGGCGGTTCCGACCACGGCCGGCACCGGGTCGGAGGTGACCATGAACGGCGTGGTGACCTCGCTCGAGCACGGGGTCAAGGTGAGCATGCGGGCACCGTCCATGCTGGCCAGGGTCGCCCTGGTCGATCCGGAGCTCACCCTGGGCTGCCCGCCGGCGGTGACCGCCTCGTCCGGCCTGGACGCGCTCACCCAGTGCCTGGAACCGTACGTGTCGCCGTTCGCCAATCCGCTCACCGACGGCTTCTGCGTCGAGGGCATGCGCCGCGCCGGCCGCAGCCTGCGCCGCGCCTACAGCCACGGCGACGACCTGGACGCACGCACCGACATGGCGCTGTGCTCGCTGCTGGGCGGGCTCGCCCTGGCCAACGCGAAGCTGGGGGCGGTGCACGGCCTGGCCGGCGTGATCGGTGGGCTCACCGGGGCTCCGCACGGCCTGACCTGCGCCACCCTGCTGGTGGAGTGCTGCCGGGGGACGGTGGCCGCCCTGCGCGAGCGGGCGCCGGAGCATCCGGCGCTGGCCAGGTACGCCGAGGCGGGCGCGTTCCTCTCTGGCACGGCCGGCGTCGACGCCCTGCTCGACTGGCTGGGCGAGACCGTCCGCCGGCTGGAGGTGCCCACGGTCGGCGAGCTGGGCGTCACTCCCGACCAGTACCCGCAGATCTGCCGGCAGGCCGCCGCGGCGTCCTCGATGAAGGGCAACCCGATCGTCCTGGACGCCGCCGAGCTGGAGGCGATCCTGGCCCGCTCCGCCTGACCCGACCGCAGGGCCCCACCGACCCGGCCGGCACCGGAACGGTCGGCATTGCCCATACCAAGCGGCCGGCCCTGGCCGTCGCGGCCACAGCCGTTAGGCTGGCGCCGACACACCCGGGCGAGCCTCGGGGACTGCGCGAAGGAGACCCATGACCGAGCTGATCAGGTCGCCGCTGCACGAACGGCACGAGGCGCTGGGAGCCAAGTTCGCCGAGTTCGGCGGCTGGTCGATGCCGCTGCAGTACGCCGGCATCGTCTCCGAGCACAAGGCCGTCCGCGAGGGGGTCGGGATCTTCGACGTCAGCCACCTGGGCAAGGCGCGGATCCGTGGAGCCGGCGCGGTCGAGTTCCTGAACCGCTGCATCACCAACGACGCCGCCAAGATCGGCCCCGGCCGGGCGCAGTACACCCTGCTGTGCAACACCGAGGGCGGCGTGGTCGACGACCTGATCTGGTACTGGCTCGCCGACGACGAGATCTTCCTGATCCCGAACGCCGCCAACACCGCCGAGGTGGTCGATCTGCTCGCCGCCGCCGCCGCCCCCGAGGGCATCGCGGTGACCAACGAGCACCACGACCACGCCGTGCTGGCCG
>JAGPGQ010000309.1 GCA_018055925.1 Micropruina sp. | reverse complement strand
GGCATGACCAGGTTCGTCATCGACGCCGCCACCCTGATCGCGGTGCTGGCCGACGGCGGCACGTTCGACCCCGCGCATCAGCTGGTGGCGCCCGCCTCCGTCCGGTCGCAGGCGCTGGAACTGCTGTTGGGGCGGGTCCGGGCGGGGGAGTTGGCCGAGCGGGACGCGCTGGCCCTGCACACCCGGCTGACCGAGACCAGGCTGCGGCTGCTGAACGACCGGGTGAGCCGCCGGGCGGCCTGGGATCTCGCGCTGGCGCAGGGCTGGAATTCGCTGCGGGACGCCGAGTACCTGGCCCTGGTGCGGCTCCAGGCGGACGCGCTGGTCACCGTCGACGAGCGGCTCGCCGGACTGGCGCGCGGACTGGTGCCGATCGCGGACCTTCGGGACGTGCTCGCGTCCCCCGGCTAGTGCCGGGGGCACTAGAGTGGGACGATCCCTGCGCCGCCGTCGTGCGAACGGCCGACCGGCGCGCGCTCCGCAAGAAGTGAGGCCGATGTCCACCCCGACCCGAACCGATGCGCCCGCGGAACCGATCGACCTGAGGCTCGTGGTGACCGATCGGGACGGCACCCTGCTGGACGGCGACGGCCGGCTTCCGGAGCGGCTGTGGCAGGTCCTCGACCGGCTGGCGAGCCGGGGCATCACCTGGGCTCCGGCGAGTGGACGCCAGTACGCGACCCTGCGCCGGATGTTCGGCACCCGGGACGGCATGGCGTTCATCGCCGAGAACGGCACCTACGTGGTGTGCGACGGCCGCGAGGTGGGCGGCAGGTCGCTGGACCGTGGATTCGTCCACGCGTTGATCCGGGAGACCCGCTCCATGGCCCGCGCCGGCCGTGACATCGGCCTGGTGTGGTGCGGTCGCCAGGCCGCCTACGTCGACCGGACCGACGACCGCTTCGTCACCGAGGTGGGCCGGTACTTCGCCGCCCTGGAGATCGTGGACGACCTGTGCGACGTCGACGAGGATCCGGCCAAGCTCTCCATCGTCGACTTCGGCGGTTCGGCCGAACCGGCCAGGCTGCTGCAGCACCTGAGCGGCGGCCACCAGTTGGTCCGGTCCAACACCGAATGGCTGGAGGTGCTGAACCAGGGGGTCAACAAGGGGGCCGCGGTGCGGATGCTGCAGCGCGAACTGGGCGTCACGCCCGAGCAGACCGTGGTCTTCGGCGACTACCTGAACGACCTGGAGATGATCAGCCAGGCGCCGCATTCGTTCGCGGTGGCGAACGCGCACCCGCAGGTCATCGAGGCCGCCCGATACCTGGCGCCCTCCAACGCCGACGGCGGCGTCCTGGTCGTCCTGGAACGCTTGCTGGACGCCGCCGAGCGGGCCGCCTGACCGGGGCGGACCACACCCGCGCCCCGGCCGGCGACCCGGCGGTTCAACCCCTCAGCCTTGGAGTGATCCGGGACGCAGATCCAACCGGCGCAGCAATTGCGCGTTGGCCGCGACCACGATGGTGGACGCCGACATCAGCAGGGCGCCCACCGCCATCGGCAGGCTGATCCCGACCGGGGCCAGCACGCCGGCGGCCAGCGGAACGGTCACCAGGTTGTATCCGGCCGCCCACCACAGGTTCTGCCGCATGGTCCGGTAACTCGCCCGGGACAGGTCGATCACCGAGATCACCGAGCGCGGGTCGTCCCCGGCCAGGACCACCCCGGCCGAGCCGATCGCGACGTCCGTGCCGGCGCCGATGGCCAGCCCGACGTCGGCCTGGGCCAGCGCCGGGGCGTCGTTCACCCCGTCGCCGACCATCGCCACCTTCGCGCCGGAGCCCTGCAGGCGGACGATCTCGGCGGCCTTGTCCTCGGGCCGGACCTCGGCGATCACCGTGTCGATGCCGAGTTCGCGGCCCACCTGGTCGGCGACCGCGCGGGCGTCGCCGGTGAGCAGCACCACCGAGACGCCCCGCTCGTGCAGCTGCCGGACGGCTTCGCGGGATTCGGGGCGGATCTCGTCCGCCAGGTCGAGCCGTCCGATCACCCGATCGTCGCGCAGCACGTGCAGCACGATCGTGCCGTCATCGGTGGACGGTTCGGCGAGCCCGGACGTCCCGGTCTCGGCCAGCAGCCGCGGCCCGCCCACCCGGACGGTCGCCGCGCCGACGCTGGCCGACACCCCGAGGGCGGGCGCCGAACGGAACCCGGAGCTCGCCGGGACGGCCAGGCCGCGTTCCTCGGCGGCCCGGACGATCGCCCTGGCCAGCGGGTGCTCGCTGTCCGTTTCGGCCGCGGCGGCGAGGGCCAGGACGTCGTCGGCGCCGAGGCCGGCGTCGGTGGCCACGGTGACCTCCACGAGCGTGGGCCGGCCCTTGGTCAGGGTCCCGGTCTTGTCGAACACGACGGTGCCCACCTCGCGCATGGCCTCGAGCGCCATCCGGTCGGTGATCAGCACGCCGGCGCGGGCCGCTCGCTCGGTCGCGATGGCCACGACAAGGGGAATCGCCAGTCCGAGCGCGTGCGGGCAGGCGATCACCAGCACGGTGATGGTGCGCAGCACGGCGTCGTCGGGGTGGCCGAGCAGCCCCCAGACCAGGGCGGTCAGCGCCGCGGCCCCGAGCGCGAACCAGAACAGCCAGCCGGCCGCTCGGTCCGCCAGCCGCTGCGCCCGCGAACTGGACGCCTGCGCGTCGGCCACCAGCCGGCGGATGCCGGCCAGCGCGGTGTCGTCGCCGATCGCGGTCACCTCCACCCGGATCGCCGAATCGGTCGACACGGTGCCCGCGGCGACCCGGTCGCCGGCGGCGCGGCGCACCGTCCGGGACTCGCCGGTGACCATGGACTCGTCCAGCTCCGCCTCACCGGCAACGATTCGCCCGTCGGCGGGCACGCTCGCCCCGGGACGGACCAGCACCACATCGCCGACCGCCAGGTCGTCCGGGGCCACGGTCACCACCTCGTCGCCGCGGACCACCTCGGCCTCGTCCGGCAGCAGAGCGGCCAGCGAGTCCAGGGCGCTCGTGGTCTGCGCCAGCGACCGCATCTCCAGCCAGTGACCCAGCAGCATGATCACGATCAGCAGCGCCAGCTCCCACCAGAACTCGAGCTCATGGTCGAGCATGCCCAGCGTGGCGCCCCAGCTGGCCAGAAACGCGACCGTGATCGCCAGGCCGACCAGCAGCATCATGCCCGGCCGGCGGCCGCGGATCTCGTCCACGGCGCCGGTCAGGAACGGGCGGCCACCCCAGACGTACATGACGGTGCCGAGGATCGGTGCCGTCCAGGCCAGCGCGCCCGTCGGTGCCGGGTAGCCGACCAGCATCGCGAACATGGGGGAGAGCGCCACCACCGGCACGGCCAGCGCGAGCATTACCCAGAAGAGCCGGCGGAAGTGCTCGGCGTGACCACCATGGCCGGTGTGGCCAGCGTGTTCGCCCTGGCCCGCGTGATCCGCGCGCTCGTGGTGGTGCGGGTGTCGGGTGGCGCCGTGGTGTTCCGCGTGCGCGTGCTCGGCCGGGTGATGACCGTGCTCGGCCGCCGGGTGGTGATCGTGATGATCGTGCTCGTGGTGTCCGGGTGTCTCGGTGCTCTTCATCATCGCCTCTCGTAAATACCCCTAGGGGGTATATGACACGGCCAACCGTCGCAGGGTTGCGAGTATTCCCTCGCGGACGCATTCGCCGGCGGGTCGTCCCGAGTGTCCGTACCCGAGGGCGGTCCGGCCATGCGGGGAACTCGCCTCGGACCGGCTGCCGATCCGGCTGCCCCAAGCCGCACAACCCCTACCCGAAGGCTCATGGGCCGACCGCCGAGGCGTCGTGGGCAGTGATGTCGCATAGTCTCGTGCCCCGGAGTTCGACCCGCGGACGCACCGGAGCCGCCCGTCCAGAGAGCACAGCGAATGACGACCACCCCGACCCGGGCCTCGACGGCCG
>JAGPGQ010000088.1 GCA_018055925.1 Micropruina sp. | reverse complement strand
GCCACCGGCGGGCCGGCCTCGCACTGCACCAGCTTGATCATGGACGGCACCGTGACGGTGGCGGTGAACTCCCGCACCGGCAGGCTGAGGCCCTGCAGCAGGCGCCACGACACCGTCGTCTCACCGGTGGGTTCGGCGATCGCGGCACCCTTCACCACGTACGACAGCACCACCGGCTCGGTGAGCCCCTGGGTCGGCACGGTGACGACCGTGTAGCCGGTCTCGGTGTCGACCTGGACGTCGAGCGCCTGGGTGCCGCTGGTGGCCTTGATGTCGTTCACCTGGAAGACGTATTCCCGGTCGCCGATCACCTCCCGGGTGGTGGCGAACCGCTGGGTCAGCGTGGCCGGGGCGGGGCCGTCGAAGGCGACGGTGGCCGCGACGGTGAGGGTCCCGTCCTTGGCGATCGCACCCTCGACGGCGTAGCGGGCCACCGATTCGGCGGCGAAGGCGCGCGACGCGGACGGCCCGAGGGACAGCGCGGCGAGGATCAACACTCCCGCCAGCAGCCGAAACAGCGGGGTGGTTGGCAGTCTCGACACGAGAACTCCTCCGGATCGGGCAGCACGTGGGCTCCGCCGAAAATACCGCATCGACGGTCGGACCGCCGGGACGGGACACGGCGGCGGCCCAACCGTCGGCCCCGAGGGACACTCCGACCGTTACAGTGTCCGCGTGACGCAGCAGTTTCCTCCGCAGCAACCCCAGCCGTGGGGACAGCCGCAGGGCTGGCCGGCGCCGCCCCCGCAGGCCGGCTGGAACCGTCCGCCGCAGCAGTCGTTCGGGCACCCGGCCTGGCCCCAGCAACCGCCCGCCGGCGGCTTCCAGCGTCCACCGCAGGCGTACGGCTATCCGCCCCGTCCGGGGCAACCGGCCCAGGGCCAGTTCCCGCCCCAACAGCAGTACGCGCCGCAGGGGCAGTTCCGTCCGCAACAGCCGTTCGGGCCGCCGGGCCAGTTCCAGCCGCCGGGACAGTTCCGTCCCCCGCAGCGCAACCCGCTCGGCCGGGTGCTGATGCTGCTGGTCGGGGTCTGCGGGGTGCTGCTGCTCGGCGTGATCGTCGCCAACGTGCTCACCGGCGGCACCGACTGGGCGAACCCGCGGCCCACCGAGACCTGGACGCCACCGCCGCCGGACATGAACCCGCCCGCGCTGCCGGCGCCGAAGACCTACGGCGAGGCGACCCAGTGGCTGGAGAACAACCCGCTGTACCGGCAGTCGGTGACCATGCCGACCGACTGCTACGCGCTGCGGCCGCCGATCGAGGCGCTCACCGCCAGCGAATCGGAGCTCAATCAGCGGCTGCTCGACCTGACCGCCTGCCTGACCAAGGTCTGGAAGGCCCCGATGGAGGCGGCCGGGTTCCAGCTGCCGCGCCCGCCGGCCACCACCTACACCAAGCCGATCCAGACCGCCTGCGGCGCCCTGGACAAGGTCAACGCCTCCTACTGCGGCGCCGACCAGCGGATCTACTACTCGGCCGAGCTGCCGAACGTGTTTCCGCCCGAGGTGCGCAATACGCCGTTCCTGATGGAGATGATCATCGCCCACGAGTTCGGCCACACCATCCAGGCCCGCACCGGCATCATCATCGCCAACAACGCCTGGGAGCAGCGCGCGGGCTCGAAGGCCGAGGCGAACGTATTCTCCCGCCGGCTGGAACTGCAGGCCGACTGCCTGGCCGGCATGTGGGTGCAGGCCGTCGCGCCGTCCGTCGGCCTGAACGCGTCCAATCTGGACGGGCTGCGCAAGGTCGCCTACCACCTGGGCGACGACGTCCTCTCCGGCAAGCCCAACATCGACTCCGGTCACGGCCTGGGCGCCACCCGCCAGCGCTGGTTCGAGGCGGGCCTGCAGGGCGGCAACTCGATCGCCCAGTGCAACACCTACGTCGTACCCAAGGACCGCGTCCGCTGACCCGTCCCCCGCTGACCCGTGGTCAGCCCGTAAAGCCCTGCCTAACTATCTCTGCCCTCCCGTCGACGGGAGGGCAGAGATAGTTAGGCAGGGTTTTACGGGAGGGTGGCCGCCACGAGGGCGGTGGCGACGGCGGCCACGCCCTCGCCGCGCCCGGTCAGGCCCAGTCCGTCGGTGCTGGTGCCCGACACCGACACCGGCGCCCCGAGTGTGTCGCTCAGCAGCCGCTGGGCCTCGTCGCGCCGCGGCAGCAGCCGGGGACGGTTGCCGATCACCTGGACGGCCACGTTGCCGATGGTGAACCCGGCGGCGCGCACCAGTCCGGCGATCTCGGCGATCAGCGTGACGCCGGACGCGCCCGCCCACTCGGGCCGGTCGACGCCGATGGTGCTGCCCAGGTCGCCCAGCCCGGCAGCGGACAGCAGCGCGTCGCAGATCGCGTGGCAGGCGACGTCCCCGTCGGAGTGCCCGGCCAGCCCGCGGGGTTCGTCCGGGAAGTGCAGTCCGGCGAGCCACATCGGCACCCCGTCGGCGAGCGCGTGCACGTCCATGCCGATACCCACCCGGGGCAGCTGCGTCACCCGTCCCTCCGGACGATGGTGACCGGTCCGGGGTCGCTGCCGGGTACGAACCAGGCGAACGGACGATGGCGCAGCACCCGGCGGAAGGAGTGCCGGCCGACACCGGCCCGCAGCTTGAGGAACGCGTGTGCCAGGTCGAGGTCGGTCGCCGAGGTGATCTTGACCGCCGTCATAGCGCCCTTCACCAGGTTCACCGGATGCCCGGCCGCCTCGCACACCGACAGGTCGTCGGTGCATTCGATGCCCTGCTCGGCCGCGTAGTCGTGGCTGGCGATCAGCGCCGCCAGGTCGAAGCCCTGCGGGGTCTGGATGGCGCGCAGCGGGTCCCGGTCGACCACGCTGAAGCGTCCGTCCGTGCCCTCGGCCCGGATCGAGTCGGCCACCGGGATCGCGGGCGCCACCGCCACCTGGCCGTCGCGGACGGTGTGGATCACCCGGGTGACCACGGTCGCCGGCACCAGGGGCCGGACGGCGTCGTGCACCAGCACCACCCGGGCATCGTCGAACCGGGGGTCGCGGCGGATCGCTCGGAGCCCCTGCCGGACGGACGCCTGCCGGGTCTCGTCGCCCTCGACCAGCGTGATCGGGATCGGCGAGGCGGCCAGGGCGGGCCGGAAGTGGTGTTCGCCGCCCAGCGGGATCACCACGAAGGCATGCGTGCAGCCGCCGGCCGCCATGGCCTCGACGGACATCGCCACCACGGCCTTGCCGGCCAGGGTGCTGACCGGTTTGGGCACCGGCCCGCCGAAGCGGAGGCCCCGTCCGGCGGCGACGATGACAGCGGGCACGGGCTCTGGCACAAGCGGCAGTATAGGTCCGGGGGCCGGGCATGGCGGCACGAGATCCCGGGTCGTGCCCGGGATGACAGCGCCCCGTCATCCCGGCGAACGCCGGGACCTCACCACTCAGAAAGGCCTGCCAAGAGATCCCGGGCAAGCCCGGGATGACGAGACAACCCGGGCTGACAGCCCCCGGTCATTCCGGCGAACGCCGGAACCTCACCACCCAGAAGGCCCTGCCGAGAGATCCCGGGGCAAGCCCGGGATGACGAGACAACCCGGGATGACGGACAACCCGGGCTGACAGCCCCCGTCATCCCGGCGAACGCCGGGATCTCACCACTCCCGGGACGACCCCGGCTGACGCAAGGCACCCCAGGCCCGGAGGGTGCTCAGGTCTCCTCCGCCCGGTGCAGCACGGCCTGCGCCAGCGCCAGGTCGAGCACCAGGACGTCCAGCACCCCGGTGCGCAGCGCGGCCAGGACCCCGCGGACCTTCTCCTCGCCCGCGGCCAGGCCGATCACGCAGGACACGGCGCGCAGGTCGTCCAGGGTTACGCCGATCACCCGTTCCGAGGTGGGTGGGCCCACCTCGACCCCGTGGTCGTCGAAGAACCGTCCGGAGATGTCACCGGCCGGACGCTGGGCGCGGAAGGTCGCCAGTTCGGCCTCCGACAGCTTCATGTCCTCGACGATGGTCACCGAGGACCGCATCCCGACGGTGCCGATCCCGACGAACGCGTGGTCGACCTCCGCGGCCTGCCGCAAGGCGGCCCGGATGCCCGATTCGGAGGTGATCGCCGCCATCGTCTGGGGTGACTCGACGATCGCCGGCGCCAGCAGCCGGCTGGGCTCCACGCCGCAGCGGCGGGCCAGCGCCTGCACCAGGGTGCCCCCCGCGGAGGCCATGTCGAGCCCGGGGTTGCCCCCGGCCAGCGGCAGCACCCGCAGCAGCGGCACCACGCGTTCGGGCACCTCGGCGACGAACGCCTCCAGCGTGCTCCCCCAGCTGAGGCCCACCCGGCGCATCCGGTCGAGCCGTTCCGCGAACAGGTCGGCGGCCAGCCGGCCGACCGTCTGCATCGAGCCGGTGGCGTCCCCGTTGGGGGTGCCGACCCAGGCCTCGGTCAGGCCGAACCGGTCGACCAGCCGGCGCTCGACCTCGCTGATCCGCCGGACGGGGGACCGCGGGTCGTGGATCCGTACCTCGACGATCCCCTGTTCCCGGGCGGCCGCCAGGATGCGCGACACGGTGGCGCCGGACAGCCCCATGCGGCGGGCCACCTCACCCTGCGAGAGGCCCTCCTCGTAGTGCATCCGGGCGGCCTTCACCAGGGTGTCCAGCGAACGCGCGGTCGACATGGCCATACTCCCGATCTATGACTGGGCGCTCCCCGGCGGACGCGGCCGGCCGGGGCGGCGCTCAGCCAAGCGTGCCGTTCGCCAGCATGGCGTCCTGCAGCCGGCGCATCGCGACGATCGGACGGGTCTCGTCCAGTTCGATGTCGGCGTAGGTCAGGGTGTCCCCGGCCGGCACGTCGCGCAGCAGGGTCGAGCCGGCGACCAGGCCGATCGGGACGGCCCCGATCGCCGCCGCCTCCTCGACCGGCAGCGTGAAGCCGTACACGTGGTGGCCGCCGATGCCCTCCAGCTTCTGGCCGGCGCGCAGATCGCTCTTCGCCCGGGCGGTCACCTCCGAGGTCCAGGTGGCCGCCTGGAAGGACGGCCGGCGATCGACGATCGCCTCCCCGATCGACAGGTTCGCCTCGATCGAGGCCAGGTGGTACGGCCGGAACAGCGCGTAGTACGGCCCGTGGCCGAGCTTGAGGTAGTCGAGCTCGTGCGTGACCACCTGGTTGGTGGACTTCACGATCACGAACACCCCGGGCGCCACATCGCCGGTCACGTACTCGACGACCGGGCCGTCGCTGGTGACGATGCCGCCGTCGGCGGCCGGCACCAGCTTGCTGGCCAGTTCGTCGATCGAGCAGGGCACGCCGTGCATGCCGGGGACGTCCACCCGGTAGCCGGTGGCGTTCGACAGCGCGCACATCTCGAGCTGGGTCTTGGTGCCGTCGGTGAACGAGCACAGCATCTTGGGGTTCATCCCCTTGGCGAGCGCCTCCTCGGTGACGTCGGTCGGGGTGTCGGTGGGCCGCATCGGGTTGTTCTTGCCCTTGCCGGCCACCACCACCTCGAGTCCGATGTCCTCGGCGAACTCGATCAGCTTGAGGCACTCCGGCGGCTCGTCGCCCCGGCAGATGGAGTAGATCGCCCCGCTGCTGTTGGCCATCCCGGCCAGCAGCAGGCCGACGGTCACGTCCGCCTCCACGGTCATCAGCAGGGTGTCCTTGCCGGACAGCAGGCTGGCGTAGGCGATCTCGGCGGCCACGTCCGGGACGCCGGAGACCTCGACGATCACGTCCAGCGGCAGCTTGGGCAGCGCCATCCCGTTGCCGAGCGCCACCGAGCCGCCGGCCTCGATCGCGGCGGCGGCCTCGGCCAGGTCGTCGGTGCTGGTCACGGTCTCGCAGCCGGCACCGGCGAGCGCGCGCTCGGCGCGGCCCGGATCGATGTCGGCGACCGCCGACATGAACAGGCCCGGCACCCGGTTGATCTGGGCGATCAGGCCGGAGCCCATCTGTCCGGCGCCGACCACGCCGACCCGGACCGGACGGCCGGTCTCCCGTTCCCGGGCGAGCAGGCGTTGGCTGTAACTCATCGTTGAACCTTCCTTCTGGCGGTTCCCGGCGGGGTGCGCGGGGGGATCGCTCGGTTGCCGGCGAGCCGGGCACGGGTGGCCTTCAGCTGGGTCAGGGCCATGTCGATCGCCTTGGTGGTCTGCTTGTCGGTGGCCCGTTCGGGCAGGGTGGCCACCGGTCCGTGCAGCTGGGGTGCATCCTTGGCCCGGGCGAAGATGGTCGAGCCGCGCAGCATCTGGGCGGCGATCACCTCGTCGGCGGAGTCGTCGATCACCAGCATGACGATGGTGCCGCGCAGCCGTCCGAGCCCCCGTCCGGTGATCAGCAGCCGGTCGGCGCCGCGATGCCGGGCCACCAGCTCATTCACCGAGCGGGCGTAGCGTCCCTGCTGCCACAGGCCGAGCAGCAGGGACACCACGAGGGCGCCGCCGAGGATCGCGGCGAACTCCCAGCCCATGGCTCACTCGCCCCGGAAGAAGATCCGCGAGCCGGGGCTGGGGTGCGGACGCTCCGGACCGGATGCCTTGACCGCGCCGGGCAGGAGTTCCTGCTCGGGGCTGTTGACGTAGACCACGACGTGGCCGAGGTCGGTGAGGTTGAGGTTCGCGAGGTCGCCGACCTCGTCGATCGCCAGCACGACGCCACCCAGTTCGAGGGTGTCGCCGGCCCGGATCGGACGGCTCGGCGCCTCGCGCGTCTTGTGCACCAGGCTGACCTCGGCGAGCGCGTCGGGCAGGGGCTCGCCGAACAGGATGTAGCAGCCGCCGTCGAACATCTCGGCGGTGAACTCACCGATCCGGTCGACGGTCGCTGACCAGAGTTCGTTTGCCATGGGTATTTCCTAACGATTGAAGAATCCGGTCTGCGCCGAGTGCGTCGGGAGCCGGGGTGGTTCGGGGTGGAGGGTATCGATCGCCGGCCGAGCCTGCCGAGACCACTGTGGCCAGGGTCCCGGCAAGCTCAACCACCGAACGGGTTTGCCTTCCTCAGATCGCGAACGATGCGAGGTAGGCGAGCAGCACCGCCAGCGGCGAGGTGATCAACCGCGAGAACAGCACCGCCGGCACGCCGACCGAGACCGTTTCGGGTTCCGCCTCGCCCAGGGACAGGCCGACCGGGATGAAGTCACAGCCGACCTGGCCGTTGATCGCGAACAGCGTGGGCAGCGCGTACTGGACGGGCAAGGCGCCCGCCGCGATCTGCTGACCCATCAGCACGCCGACCACCTGGGCGATCGCGGCGCCCGGGCCGAGGATCGGCGACAGCACCGGGATGGCGGTGATCACGCCGAGCAGGATCAGCCCGAGCGGGTTCTCCGCCAGTGGACGCACGCCGTTGGCGATCCACTCCGAGACGCCGGTGAACGTGACGATGCCGATCAGCAGCGACACGTAGGCCATGAACGGGATGATCGTGTTCATCACGAGCTTCAGCGACTGCCGGCCGGACGCCAGCAGCGTGTTGATGAACATGCCGATGGCTTCGCCGAATCGGACTACGAAACCGGTGAAACCACCGCTCGACTTCGCCGCCGCCTTGGCCTCGGCCTTCTTGGCCTCGTAGGCGGCTCGCTGCTCGTCCACCTCCGGATCGGCCGCCGCGGCCGGCGCGGCCGCGGCCCCACCCTCGGCCAGGCTGACCTCGTTCGGCCCGACCGCCGACACGAAGATGTCCTCGGTGATGAACTGCGCCAGCGGCCCACCCGGCTCGCCGGGGTAGACGTCCACCGTCGGGATCCGCTTGCGCGGGTAGACCCCGATCCGGGCGGTGCCGCCGCAGTTGATCACCGCGCACATCACCTGGTCGTCCGGCACCTGGTTGGTGAACCCGTCGACCGCCTCGCCGCCGGACAGCTCGGCGATCTTCGCCGCCACCGGGTGGATGCCGCCGCTGGTGACGGACAGCACGACCTTCTTCTCGTCCGTCGGGGTGAGAGTGAGGCCGGCGCCCCAGCCGCCGCGTCCCTTGACCACCTTCACGCTCTGGTAGGTCATGAGTGACCTCCCTGGATGTGACCGGCGGCGTAGGCCGCGTCGAACTCGTCGAACCGCTCCTGGTGGCCGCCCCGCTTGATCAGCAGCTGGGTGATCCACTGGGTCACGACCCCGCGGATCAGGATGACCACGAGCCCGACGAGGAAGTACATCGCGGCCAACCGTGCGAAGGCATCCGGATTGATGGTCTGCACACCGGCTGCGACACCCATCCAGACGAAGATCTCACCCGCATTGGCATGCGGGAAGAACGCCGTCACCGGGTGCACGAAGGACACCGCCGAGTCGTAGAACGCCGGCTTGTACTTCTCGGGCAGGAACCGCCCGAACGAGTAGCACATCGGGTTGGTCAGCATGATCACCGCGATGAGCGGCATGATCGTGTAGCGGGTGACCTGGTATTTTCCGGCCCATTGGACCGCGCGGGTCACGCGCTCCTCGCCGATCCATGTGGTGATCGCGTACATCGCTGTCAGCAGCACCATCAGCAGCGGCAGAATGCCGGTCACCAACCCGGTGAATGTCTCGGCCGCGGCATTGAACAGACCGATGAAATTCTCGGCTGCCCACGTCACTATGTCCATGAAGTTCATGTGATCCCCTCCTTTCAAATGTTGCGTGTTGTAGGGGTTCGCGGCGCGCAGGTCGTTCTGCGCGCCGCACCTTGCCGCGGCTCAGCCGAGCAGCAGGAAGGGGTCTTCCAGGATCTCCTGCATGGTGGCGAACGCCCTGGCCGCGTCCGCCCCGTCGGCCACCCGGTGGTCGACGGTCAGCCCGGCCTCGCACACCGTGCGGGCCCGGATCGCCCCGTCGCCGTCGAAGGCCGGCTGCACCTCGACGGTGCCCAGCGACAGCGCGGTGGCCTGCGGCGGCGTGAGCAGCGCGTTGAACCGCTGCACCCCGAAGGAGCCGAGGTTCGACACCGTGCCGGTGCCGCCGCCCATGGTGCTGGGGTCGGCCTTGCCGGCCTTGACCGCACCGGCCATCTCCTTGATCGCCGCGTCCAACGCCCGGATGCCCAGGTCCTGCGGGTTGCGCAGCACCGGGGCCAGCAGCCCGGACGGGGTGTCGATCGCCAGCGCCACCCCGACGTGCGGGTTGGCCCGGACGCCGTCGCCGGCCCAGCTGCCGTTGAGCGCCGGGTACTCGCGCAGCATCAACGCGTACGCACGCAGCAGGATGGTGTTCCAGCTGACGCCCTTCAGGGACGCCTTGCGGGCCGCCGCCAGCCGGGTCAGGTCGAGGCTGCGCCACGCGGTGAACTGCGGGACGAGGGCGGTCGACTCCAGCACCCGGGCGGTGGCCACCCGCATCCGGCGCGACTTCGGGTCACCGAGCAGGTCACCGTCGGCGGCGCTCACGGCCGGGGCCGCGGGCGCCGGTGCGGACGGCGCCGGCGGCGCGGAAGGCGCGGGAGCGGTCGGTGCCGCGGGAGCCGGGACCTCGGACGCCTGCTCGCCGGCCTCGATCGCCGCCCGGACGTCGCGGGCCCGGATGGTGCGGTGCGGACCGCTGGGCTCGATGCCGGCCAGGTCGATGCCGGCCTCGGCGGCCAGCTTGCGGGCCAGCGGGACGGCCCGCGGCCGCGACGCGGCCGCACTGGTCGCCTCACCCGTCATCCCGGGCGCCTCACCCGTCATCCCGGCGGACGCCGGGATCTCTTCGGCTGCACCGTCGGCCGGAGATCCCGGGGCGAGCCCGGGATGACGAGCATCCGTCGTCCCGGCGGACGCCGCTCCCGTCGTCCCGGCGGACGCCGGGATCTCGTCCGGCGCGGCGAACAGGTCGCCGAGCAGGTCGTCCTTCTCGGTCTCGATCCAGCCGATCGGCTGCCCGACCGGGACCTCGTCGCCGGACTGGGCGAGGATCTCGACCAAGGTGCCGTCGCAGTTCGACTCCACGTCCATGTCGACCTTGTCGGTGGTCACCACCACGACGGGGTCGCCGTCGGTGACCGCTCCCCCGACCTCGACCAGCCAGTGTTCGACCGTGCCGAACTCCATGGTCATCGACATCTTCGGCATGTTCAGCGGGACGCGGGGCATGCTCACCACTCCCCGACGAGTGCGGTGGCCTCGCGGACGATGTCCTCGACCTGCGGCACGCTGGCCCGCTCCAGCTTGGGGCTGTACGGGATCGGGGTGTCCAGGCCGCACAGCCGGCGGATCGGCGCCTGCAGGTCGCCGAACACCTCCGACTCGGCGATGGTGGCCGACACCTCGGCCATGAAGCCGGCGAACGTCGGCGCCTCCTGCACCAGCAGCACCCGGCCGGTGTTCGACACCGACCGCAGGATCAGCTCGACGTCCAGCGGCTTGATCGTGCGCGGGTCGATCACCTCGGCGCTGATCCCGGCCTCGGCCAGCTGCTCGGCCGCCTCCAGGGAGCGCTGCACCTCGACGGAGGTGGCCACGATGGTCAGGTCGGTGCCCTCCCGGGCGACGACCCCCTCACCCAGCCGGGCCGGCGGGAACTCGGCCGGCACCTCGAAGCTCTGCTTGTAGAGCAGCTTGTGCTCCAGCACCAGGACGGGGTTGGGGTCCTCCAGCGCGGCCAGCAGCAGCGAACCCGCGTCCGTGGCGTTGGACGGCATCACCACCTTCAGGCCCGGCACGTGCGCGAACCAGGCCTCCAGCGACTGGCTGTGCTGCGCGGCCGCGCCCGTCCCGGAGCCGCCGGGGGCCCGGATCACCAGCGGGACGTCGGCCTGGCCGCCGACCATGAAGTGCAGCTTGGCGGCCTGGTTGACCACCTGGTCCATCGCCTGGCAGAGGAAGTCCGAGAACTGGATCTCGACGATCGGCCGCATGCCGGTGAGCGCCGCGCCGACGCCCATGCCGACGATGCCCAGCTCCGAGATGGTGGTGTCCCGGACGCGATCGGTGCCGAACCGCTGGTAGAGGTCGTTGGAGACGCCGAACGCGCCGCCGTAGACGCCGACGTCCTCGCCCATCAGGAAGACCCGGTCGTCGTTGGTCATCGCCTGGGCCATCGCCTCGCGGACGGCCTCGGCGTAGGTCATGCTGCGCAGCTCGCTCATGCCCGGGCCTCCAGCGGACGGGGATCGACCGGGGACGGCGCGTAGATGCCGGCCATCATCGCCTCGACCGTGGGTTCGGCGCCCTGCGTGCCGAAGCGGACGGCCTCGCGGATCTCGTTGCGGACCTCGTCGGCCACGGCGTTCAGCTCCTCCTGGGTGGCGCTGCCGCGTTCCAGCAGCTCGGCCGCGAAGGCGGCGATCGGGTCGTCCGCACGCCACTCGGCGATCTCCTCGCGGGTGCGGTACAGGTTCTTGTCGGACTTGGAATGGCCGCGCCAGCGGTAGGTGAGCGCCTCGATGAACGTCGGCCCCTCACCGGCCCGGGCCCGGGCGACCGCGCGCGAGACGACGTCGAACACGGCCTCGACGTCGTTGCCGTCGACGGTCTCGCCGGGAATGCCGTAGGCGGCGGCCTTCTGGCTCAGCTCGTCGACCTTGAACGCCTTCTCGCTCGGCATCGACATGCCGTACTTGTTGTTCTCGCAGATGAACACCACCGGCAGCGACCACATCGACGACAGCGTGAGCGCCTCGTGCCAGGAGCCCTCACCGACCGCCCCGTCCCCGTGGAAGCACAGGCACACCTGATCGGTGCCGCGCAGCTTGTCGCTCAGCGCCGCGCCCGCGGCGATCGGCGGGCCACCGGCCACGATGCCGTTCGCACCCAGGTTGCCGGTGGCGACGTCGGCGATGTGCATCGAGCCGCCGCGGCCCCGGCAGTAGCCGTTGTCGCGCGCCAGCAGCTCGGCCATGGAGCGGCCCAGGTCGGCCCCCTTGGCGATGCAGTGCCCGTGACCACGGTGGGTGGAGGTGATCTGATCGCCCTCTTTCAGGGCGGCGCAGGCGCCGGTGGGAACGGCCTCCTGCCCGATCGAGAGGTGCATCGTGCCGTGCATCATGCCCCGGCCGTACAGATCCTCGACCGCCTCCTCGAAGAGGCGGATCCGCCACATCGTCCGATACGCGTCCATTGCGTCCAGTTGCATGACGGCACCCTAGGCCAGCGCGGCACAGTGCTGCAATACTATTCGTGTTGTGAAAGATTTTGCAGCCTCGGGGCAAAGGAAACCGGCCGCCGCAGGACTGCGACGGCCGGTCGATGGTTCGACTACCCGCTCAGGAGGCGAGCACCTCGTCGAGCAGCACCTCGGCCCGATCCTCGGCCACCTTCTCGGCCAGCGCCAGCTCCGAGACCAGGATCTGCCGGGCCTTGGCGAGCATGCGCTTCTCGCCCGCCGACAGCCCGCGCTCGCGCTCGCGCCGCCACAGGTCGCGGACGACCTCGGCAACCTTCATGACGTTGCCCGAGTGCAGCTTCTCGAGGTTGGCCTTGTACCGGCGGGACCAGTTGCTCGGCTCCTCGGTGTGCGGCGCCCGGAGCACCGAGAAAACCCGTTCGAGACCCTCGGCGTCCACAACGTTGCGGACCCCGATCTCGTCCAGGTTCTGCGCCGGTACGCGGACCACCAGATCGTTCTGGCCGACAATGCGCAGGACGAGATAGAGCTTGTCCTCGCCTTTGATCGTCCGGGTTTCAATGTCTTCGATGACGGCCGCCCCATGATTGGGGTAGACCACCGTCTCACCGACTTCAAAAGTCATCGTATGCAGACCCCTTTCCAATACCCCATAGTAGCACGTGAGGGGTGGACAATCGAAACGTTCGTCCTAGCCAGAGGCACTTTGGGGGCTTGACAAGCCGGTGAACCCTGTGCCGCAGAAGCGACAAATTGCCTCTGACAACACCAAACGTCACAGCCGTTCGATGTGGGAACGACCGGTCCGCGCGGGCCGCGGAGCGGGATCGAGCCCCCCGGCACACAGCCGGGGGCTCGATCGTCGGGTGCCGGAATCAGGCCGCGGCGACGGCCGCCTTCGGCTTCCAGTACTGCTTCATCGCGATCACCGCGACGCCCGCGACCAGCGTGCCGGCGATCACCGCGATCAGGAATCCGAGCGCGTTCTCCATCAGCGGCACCACCAGCAGTCCGCCGTGCGGGGCTCGGGAGCCCACGCCGAGCGCCATCGACAGCGCACCGGTGACGGCACCGCCGGCCATCATCGACGGGATCACCCGCAGCGGGTCGGCCGCGGCGAACGGGATCGCGCCCTCGGAGATGAACGCGACACCGAGCAGCCAGGCCGCGCGGCCGTTCTCCTGCTCGGCCTCGGTGAACAGCTTGCTGCGGACGGTGGTGGCCAGCGCCAGGGCGAGCGGCGGCACCATGCCGGCCGCCATCACCGCGGCCATGATCTGGAACGACGACGTGGTCTGCGCCGCCAGGCCAGCGGTGGCGAACAGGTAGGCCGCCTTGTTCACCGGCCCGCCGAGGTCGAAGCACATCATCAGGCCGAGCAGCAGGCCGAGCGCGGCGCCTGCCCCGCTGGCCGCCATGCCGTCGAGCCCCTCGGTCATCGCCGTGGTGACGGCGGCGAGCGGGTTGCCCAGGAAAAGGTACATGGCGAGCCCGACGATCGCGGTCACCAGCAACGGGATGACAACCACCGGCATCAGGCCGGCGAGCCAGCGCGGCACGTTCCAGTTCGCCATCCACAGCGCGATCACACCGGCCAGCAGACCGGTCACCAGGGCACCCAGGAAGCCCGCGCCCAAGGTGCCGGCGATGACGCCGCCGACGAAGCCGGGAGCGATGCCGGGACGGCCGGCCATGCCGAAGGCGATGTAGCCCGAGAGAGCCGGCAGCAAGAAGCCGAAGGCCGCCCCGCCGATGGTGAAGAACAGGGCGCCGATGTAGTTGAGGAAGCCCGAGGCCCAGCCCGCGTCCATGATCAGCGCGCCGATCGTGGTGCCGTCGGCGCCGGCCGCCGCGGCCTCGGCGCAGGCGGTCGCGTCCGCCCAGAGCAGCTGCGCGCACTCGCGAGCGCCCCGGAATCCCGGAGCCAGCGCCACGTCGAAGCCGGCCATGGCGAAGCCGAGGGCGATCAGCAGACCGCCGGCGGCGACGAACGGGATCATGTAGGA
>JAGPGQ010000087.1 GCA_018055925.1 Micropruina sp. | reverse complement strand
GAAGTTCGCCATCCGCGAGGGCGGCCGCACCGTCGGCGCCGGCCGGGTGACCAAGATCGTCAAGTGATCTGAACTCTCCTCACGAGACCCCCGCCGCGGCGGGGGTCTCGTGCTTTTCCGGACGGTTTGTACTACACTGTGTCGTAGATGATGGATCAACCAATTCATCGAGGCGAGGCCGGGGGCAAAACCCCGGACCCGGCGGAGCCGATCACGACCGACACATCACCAGGAGGAGTCAGCCATGTCCAAATCGTCCGGCCCCGCCAAGCTGGTGGCGATCATCTGCGTCCTGTTCGGCCTCGTCGCCATTGGCGGCGGTGTCGCCACCTGGGCGATGATCACCAACCAGCTGTCCGCCGAGAACATCACCGTGCCCAAGGATTCCCCGCTGATGCCGGGCGCCAAGGTGCAGGATCCGATCACCGCCTACGCGCAGGCCCAGATCATCAACACCCACGCTCTGGCCGGCAGCGATGGCAAGACCTACGCCGAGCTGGGCGCCATGATCACCGAAGCGCGCAACGCCGGCGACACCGCCAAGGTCGAGGAGCTCACCACGCAGCGGACGACTCTGATGAACGCCTCGTTCCTGCGGGCCTCGCTGTTCACCTCGGTGCTGGCCTACGGCGTCTCGCTGCTGGTGATGGGCCTGGGCGTGATGTTCCTGCTGCTGGGCTGGGCGCTCGGCGCGTTGGGCAAGGCGCGCCAGGCGGCGTCGACCTCCTAAAGACCAGGACGGCTCGGCCCTCATTAGGACCGTCGTTGAGGGCCGCACCTCCGGAATGGAAGGGTCACCGGGATTCACTCCCGGTGGCCCTCTTTCCGTTCCCGGCGAGGCGTAGGGGGGTCAGGGCTACTACGCCGCTAGCCGTCTCGGCCGTGGGGCGCGGCGCGAGCAGGCCGAGGACGAGACTGCTCAGGGCGGTGAGGGCGATGAAGCCGGCGCCCAGGTAGCCGGTGCCGGGTGGGGTGTCCCAGTTGAGGTCGCTGAGGCCGATCATGATCCAGAACTCCAGAAGTGCGCGGAAGAAGCTCGCGCTGGTGACTCCGAGCAGGAGCAGGGACGTGCGCCAGCGGAAGATCGAATAGGTCATCGTCGCCGGTAGCCCGCTGCACCGGGCCCCGCCGGATGGGCCACGCAGCAGGGCTGCGGTCACTGCCACGAGGGCGGTGACGGTGAGCAAGTCCATGGCGTACAGGGCCGTCTCGCCCCACCAGTGGGGGTCCGCGGCGGGATCGGCGATCAGCAGAGCGGTGTCGAGCGCCATGACCAGGAGCGCGACCACAGGCAGCGCCGTCCAGACGCGGATCAGGGGTCGCAACCGCTGGGCGAGGACGAACAGCGTCCAGGCGGTGGCGAGCAACAGGAAGGTAGTGAGTCGCAGGCCGTCGGCGAGCGGTGTCCGCTCGCCCGCTTCGGGAGCGAACGGGAACGCCCAAGAGGTGTCCATCCGGGTCAGGCACGCATCGGAGATGGACGAAGCGGTGTTCGCATCGCCACCGCAGGGCAGCCAGTGCACGTAGATCGCCGCGCCCGCCGACAGCGCCGCCAGGAGCAGCAGGATCTCGGCGACGGTGAACGGCCAGCGCCGGGCCGGTGCGGGATCGTCGGGGAGCGTCGGTCCGTGCTCGGCGCGCAGCCGGCGTCCGACCAGGGGGACGGAGCCGAAGCGATCCACGGCCTGCTGCGCGGCATCCTCCGGTGCGGCGCCGTCCTGGACGCGTAGCTCGGCCGCCTCGCGCAGGTGATCCTCGAGTTCGGCGAGCACGTCGTTGGCGCCAGGCGTGCCGGGGAGCTCCCTTCGCATGGCGGCGCAGTAGTCGTCGATCGGGTCGCTCACCTGCGGCCTCCGGTGATCGCCGCCACCGCCGCCGCGAAGCTGGTCCAGGCCTGCCGTTCGTCGGCCAGCTGCCTGGTGCCGTCCTGGGTGAGCCGGTACGACTTGCGCCGGCGTCCGTTGACCTCGCTCCAGGTGGCGCTGATCAGGCCGGCCTTCTCCAGCCGGTGCAGGGCGGGGTAGAGCGTCCCCTCGGGGACGTCGATGACCTCGTCGCTGCGCCTGCGCAACTCGTCGATCACCGCGTAGCCGTGCAGGGGGTTGTCGGCCAGCACGGCCAGGATCAGGAGCTCGAGGTGCCCCTTGAGTGCGTCGCCCTTCATGCCCAGGGAGTCTAGGCATAGAGAATCTAGGTATCAACCCCGGGCGGAGAAGTTCAGCTCAGCGCCACGACGATCAAGCCGGCTGCGGATTCGAACTCTGTGCGTCGGATCGGGCTTGGCACCCCGAAATCGGCCGGCATTTCACGGCGCGGTACAGCGTTGCGGGCCAACGAACTCGTCATCCCGGCGGAAGCCGGGATCTCGTTCGGCGGGACGACGAGGGCTGGGATGCGACGGCGGTGGACGGGCGGGTGCCCGTCCACCGCCGGTGCAGGTCAGGGAATGAGCGCGTACTTGCTTCCCTTGCCCTGGGCCATGTCCTCCAGGGACTCGATCAGGCGGTCGAGGCTGCGGCTCTCGGTGATCAGGTCCTGACCGTTGACGATGCCGGTGGACAACATGTCCACGGCCACCTTGACGAAGCGTGGCTCGTGGTGGAAAACGCCCTTGATGACGTATTCCTTGTAGTGCATGGCCGAACTGTTCACGCTGAACGGTGCGTCCTTGGGCGTCCCACCGAACATCACGGCCGTGCCACCGGGCCGAAGGCACTGCCAGGTCTGCTCCCACACCTGCGGCAGGCCCACCGCCTCGATCGCGACATCGGCGCCACGTCCACCGGGCGTCAGCTCCCGGATCGCCGCCGCCTTGTCCTCGACGGACTCGATCCCCGCTAGGTCGATCGTCGCGACCGCGCCGCATTCCGCCGCCCGGGTGAGCCGCCACTCGGTCTGGTCGGCCGCGATGACCTGCGCCCCCCGGGCCGTGGCCAGCCGGACGAACATCTGGCCGATCGGGCCGGCCCCGTTGACCACCACCGTGTCACCCAACTGGATGCCGGACTCGAACATCCCATGGACGACGGTGGCCAGCGGTTCCAGCGGTGACGCCGCCTCGAAGGAGAGGTGATCGGGGATCCGGTAGGTGTTGCGGGCCGTGATGTTCGCCGGGACGATCAACTCCTCGGCGAACGCGCCGTACAGGAAGCTGAGGTTCTCGCACAGCGATTGCCGGTTGATCTGGCACGCCCAGCACTCCCCGCACGGGACCGAGTTGGCGGACACCACGCGGTCGCCCTCCCGGAACTTCGTCACCCCCGCCCCGACCGCGGTCACGACGCCGGCCGGCTCGTGGCCGAAGCGGGACGGGGTCACCGAGATCGTGGGATGGCCTCGCCGATAGGTCTTCAGATCGGTTCCGCAGGTGGCCGCGGCCCTCACCTGGATCTTGATCTCGCCCGCCTCGGGAGACGGCGACTCGATGTCCTCGAGCCGCAGATCGCCGGGGCCGTGGAAGATCCACGCTCTCATCGATTCCTCCTTGTCGATCGGGTGGTCGTGGTCAGTTGCGGCTCGGCGGGGAGCCGGGTTCCCCGCCGTAGCCGCTGTGGTAGATCTCCCGCATGACCTCGTCGAACTCGGCCGTGCTGAGCAGATGCGGCTGGCCGAGGGACTTGGCCTTCACCCACACCTCGCACACCCATTCGAGGTAGGCGCACTTGTTGTAGGCATCGGCCAGGGACGCGCCCCAGCACGTCGCACCGTGGTTCTCCAGCAGGACGGCGCTGCGTCCCGCCATCGCCGTCCGGACGTTGTCGGCGAGCTCCTCAGAGCCGAACCGCGCATACTTTGCGACCCGCACCGGTCCGCCGCAGGGTGCCAGCATGTAGTGGATCAGCGGGGTCTCGTCCACCAGGGTGCCGACCACGGTGCCGTAGCGCGGGTGGGTGTGGATGACGGCCTCGGCGTCGGTCTCCCGGTACACCAGCAGGTGCATCGGCACCTCCGAGGACGGCTTGGGGTTGCCCTCGACGATCGTGCCCTCCAGGTCCATCACGGTGATGTCGGCCGGCGTCAACCGGTCGTAGTCGAAGCCGGACGGGGTGATGCACACGTGGTCGCCGATGCGGACGCTCACGTTCCCCGACGTGCCCAGGGTGAGCCGGTCCCGGACCATGTCCAGGCAGGTGTCGATGATCGCCTGGCGTTCCTTCTCGTACCGCACTACGCCGTCCCCTTCGGATCGTCCTCGTCGGCCGTCGCGGTCAGCACGTGGGCCACCGTGCGCCGCACGTCGTCGTGTCCGCCGCGCAGCAGTTGCTGGTACACGCCCTCGCCGCCCAGCAGTTGGAGCAGTTCGGCCAGCAGCCCCACCTGCCGTTGCGGGTCCGTCACGACCGGCCACAGGGTGAGTTCCACCGCGAGCGGACGACTGTGGTCGTCCATGGCCATGAAGTCGATCGGTTTGCGGTTGCGGCACACCACGAGACCCGGGAGATTGACGTGCTCGGGGTCGACGTGCGGCAGGGCGATGCGGAACGCCTCGAAGTCGAGACCGGTCGGATACGCCCGCTCGCGTGCCTGGAGGGCGTCCGCGAAGGAGGCCCGGACCATGCCCTCCTGGCCCAGCGCGGCGGCGACCGCGGCGAACAGGTCCGCCTGGGTGGCCACGTCCAGATCGAGGATCACCAATCGCGGATCAGGCATGGCTGGGCCTCCTGCCCGTCAGGGCCGGCCCCTGGGCGAGGATCCGGTCGCGCAGTCGGGCCGCCTGCTCGGGGGTCGCGCCGACCAGCCTCGCGAGGGCGTCCGGATCGGTGCGACGCACCCACAAGCCGCCGGCGCTCGGCATCCAGCGATGGCGACCGGCGACCTCGTCCAGCTGGCGGGTGAAGTCCTTCGCCAGCTGAGTGCCGCCCAGCCGGGTGGCCCTCGGGCCCAGCTGCTGCACGCGCCGGGCGATCGTGCGCCGGGCGTCGTCCGCGGTGCGCTGGCCGATCCAGGCCACGGCGACCCAGATCGTCACCAGCGGCAGGATGATCAGGGGATTCTGCTGGTAGAAGGCGATCGCGTCCCGCCACCAGGGCATCATCAGGTCGAGCCATGCCTCGATCATCGGGACGCCTCCTCCGGGCCGTCGGTCGCGCTGTCGCCGGCGTCATCCCAGCTCGAGTCGCCCCAGTCCGACTGGTCGTCGTCCCAGGAGGCGTCCTCCGCGGTCGCGTACAGGTGCTTGTCGGTCATGCCGGGGACGTTGCCGCGCGCGATGTAGATGTAGAAGACGATGTAGCTGACCAGCGAGAAGATCAGGATGAACGAGATCCAGATCATGAATCCCACGCCGTACTGGCTGATCTGCCCGGCGATGAAGCCGAACACGAGCATGAACGGCAGGACGTGCGCCCCGGAGTCGATCGACGAGATGAGCGTCGCGCCCTCCGGCATGGTGAACCCGGCATCGGCGGCCAGTTGCGTGGTCGGCGGTGCCAGGAAGGTCGCGATGCTGAGCATGCAGGCAATGAAGAAGGTGCCGATGATCGTGCCGCGGACGATGTTGCCGCGACACCAGGTGGTGGCCCAGATGGCGTAGAACGGCAGCACCGCCAGGTCGGTGAACGGCAGCATCTGGTTGAGCCCGAGCAGGCTCATCACGATGGCGAGCACCAGCGTGATCGGGACCAGGATGATGCCGACGGTGATGTTGGCGGGGAACCCGATCAGGATGGCCGCGTCGAGGCCGATGTTCAGCTCCCGACCCGGGAATCGGCTGGTGATCCACTCCTGCGCCGCGTCGGACAGGGGGACCAGGCCCTCCATCAGGATGCCAACCATGCGGGGCAGCACCATCATGACGGCACCCATCGTGATGGCCGTGTTGAGCACCTTCTGGAGGGCGTCGCCGGGATCGGTGGCGAAGCCCGGGGCGAAGCCGATCAGGGCGATCGCGAGGCCGAGGACGGTGCCCATGATCAGCGGTTCGGCGATCACGCCGAACCGCTCCTGCAGCCGGCCGGGGGTGGCGTTGAGCCGGTTGAGCCCCGGCACCCGGTCGATCATCTTGTTGATCGTCCACGAGACCGGTGCCCAGTTCACCGTCTCGGTGTGCGGTGTGGTGATGTTGGGCATCCCGTAGGTGTCCTGGATCACCGGCGCCACGAAGTCCGCGAGCTTCAGGATGATGATCGAGGTCACCACGCCGACGGCGATTCCGAGGAAGAAGTTGCCCGTTGTCGCATACACGAATGCGGCCGAGAAGATGAAGTGCCAGTAGTTCCACATGTCGACGTTGAGGGTCTGGGTCCACTTGACGGCGATCATGCCGAGGTTGACCAGGATGCCCAGCACGAAGATCCACGGCACGATCGACGCGGTGCCGAAGGAGATGGCCGCGGCGACCGGCCAGCCGACATCGACGATCGGGAGGTCGAGGCCGGTGTTCTCCACCATGGCGCTGGTGGCGGTGCCCAGGGTCGTGGCCATCAGGCCGATGACCAGATTGATCGCGATGAAGCCGACTCCGATGGTGAGCGACGCCCGCACGGCCCGTCCGATCTTCATCCGGAACACCATGCACAGGATGAAGATGATGAGCGGCAGGACGATGCTCGGGCCCAGATTGAGCACGTACTGAAGAATGTCCATGATCAGCCCCGGAGACTCTTCAGGTGGGCCGCGATCTCGTCGGCCAGCGCGGCGGCGCCCACCCCGGTCAGGAAGGCGACACCCTTGAACACCCGGGGTCCGCCCGGGGGAAGCGTCACCATGGTGGTCGACACGATCGCGTGCGGCCGGAGCGACTGGGCCTTGGCCGGCAGCTCGATGGCCTTGCACTCCGCGAGGGCCGCGTCGATGCCCCGTTCACGCAGTAGCGCCTTCAACTTGTGGGAAACCTGCACGGACGTCGCGATGCCGGTGCCACAGCACACCAGAACCTTGCGTCGGATCATCATTACCTCCTTGTAGTGATTATTCGATCAAAGCATTGATCGTTTGAACGCAAGAGTCCTCGCTGGCTACCCTCCTGTCAAGGGCTGGGCCGGCTCGGGCTGGGCCGGACCGTCCTGCGCTAAGGTGCCGTCGCCGAGAGGGGACCAAAGATGCGGCGAGCGGAATCGCGAGCACGCCTGGGTGCGGCTGCGCGCCTCTACTACGAGCACGACCTCACCCATCAGGAGATCGGGGACATCCTGGGGCTGTCTCGGATCAAGGTGAGTCGCATGCTCGCGCGGGCGCGGCAGGACGGCATCGTCCGGATCACGGTGGTCGACGACACCCCCCTGTTCGGGGTCGAGGCCCAGGCCATCGCCGAGAAGTACGGACTCGAGGCGGTGCACATCGCGCCGAACGGCGCCACCGACCAGGAGACCCGGATCGCCGTGGCCAAGGTCGCGGCGCGGGCCTTCGCCGCCTCGATCAAGCCCGGTTCGCGGGTCGCCATCGCGCTGTCCAACACCGTGCTCCATACGGTGACCTACCTCGAGAAGGTCGACCTCGGGATCGAGGTGCTTCCGGCCACGGGAACCATCGCCGGCCGGGCGGACGGCACGTCGGCCACGGAGTTGTCCCTGCTGCTGTCGGAACGGTACGGCGGCCGGAGCTATCGCCTGGCCGCTCCACTCGTCGCCCGCTCCGCGGCCCTGGCGCACGAACTCTCCCGCGATCCCGCGATCCACTCCGCGTTCGAGGCGGTCGCCTCCGCGGACCTGCTCATCGGCGGGATCGGCACGATCCAGGCGGACGGGGGACTGCTCTCCAGCCAGCTCGATGCTGCGGAGCTGGCGGGACTGCGGGACTCGGGCGCCGTTGGGGACTACTGCGCCGCCTACTTCGACGACGCCGGCAGGCCGGTGCACACCGAGTTGACCGAACGCATCATGGGGCTCGGCATCGAACGATTGCGGCGCATTCCGCGACGGCTCGCCATGTCCTTCGGTGCGAGCCGGTTCCGGGCGACGGAGACCGCGGTGCGGACGGGGATTCCGACGATCCTGTGCACCGACCACGAGACCGCCCTTCGACTGCTCGATAGCTCGGCCGAGCCCGACGCGGATCCGGCCGGGTAGTCCGCCGGCTGGTTGTCCCGGCGCACGGCGGGAGCTCGTTGGTGTCTTGGGGGGGACGGAGATCCCGGCGTTCGCCGGGATGACGGGTTCGGTCAACCGTCATCCAGGCCGGGCCCTGTCATCCCGGGCTTGCCCCGGGATCTGCGACCCGCACCCGCCGGGAGCTCGTTGGTGTCATGGTGGGGACGGAGATCCCGGCGTTCGCCGGGATGACGGGTCTGGTCAAAAGTCATCCTGACGAGCCCTGTCATCCCCGGCTTGCCACGGGATCTGCGACCCGCACCCGCCGGGATGATCCGGCTGTGCGACCGTTACCCGGCGAAGGAAATACCGGTGAGTTCCTCGGTGGCTTGCCAGAGGGCTCGCAGGCGCTCGGGGTTCCTGGCCTGGCGGGGAAGCGAGGCCCGGCCGACCGGGCCGGACGTCCCGAACGGTCCGATCGGCCCGTAGTAGCCGCCGGCGGCCGCCTGCCGGCTGGCGGCGCAGAAGACCACCGGCTGGGCGCCGTCCGCCGCGGACTGCAGCACCCGGAAGGTGCCGCCGGCGAACTGGCCGACGCTGGTCAGCACGCCGGGCGGAAAGATGCCGGTCGCGGCCCAGCCGGGATGGGCGGCATGCGCGTTCAGTCCCCACTCCGCCGCCGTGCTGCGCCGTTGCAGTTCCCGGGCGAACATCACCAGCGCGAGCTTGCTGGCGCCGTAGGCGCGTCCGGACGACCAGCGCCGCTGCAGGTTCAGGTCGTCGGGATTCACCCGCGCGTTCTGCGCGACCAGGGAGCCGAGCGCGACCACCCGGGCTCGGCTGGCCCGGCGCAGGGAGTCCAGCAGCAGCGCGGTCAGCGCGAAGTGCCCGAGGTAGTTGGTCGCGGTCACGAGCTCATGGCCGTCCGCGGTCTCCGTCCGGGTGCGGGTGCCGCCGATGCCGGCGTTGAGCACCAGGATGTCGACGTGCCGTGCCTGGTACTGGTCGGCGAACGTCCGCACCGACGACAGATCGGAGGTGTCGAGTTCGGCCACGGTGTGGCTGCCCTCGGGGTGCTCGGCGCGCAACTCCTGCGCGACCGACTCGCCCTTTTCGACGTTGCGAACCGCCAGCACCACGTCCGCGCCGGCCAGGCCGAGTGCGCGCGCCGTCGCCCGTCCGATGCCGCCGCTGGCGCCGGTCACGATCGCCAGCCGACCCTTGCGGGACGGAATGGTGAGCGGCGTCAGTCGATCCTTCATTCGGCCCTCCTTCGTTAGGCTCGTCGAGGTGGGACGAGACGAGCTGCGCCGCCGCTACCTGAGCCTCGGGCTTGGGGAGTTCGTGGCTGTGGTGGTCTTCCTCGGAGCCTATTGGTACCTGCGTCCCCGGTTCGGCGATGACACGAGGTTGCTCGAGGCCGCGCTGGGAATCCTGGTGTTCCTGCTGGTTCAGGGCGGCTGCTATTGGCTGCTGGCGCGTCGCTGGATCCCGGACGGCGCGATGCCGTCCGGGCTGGCCACGGTCTTCCGCGGCCTGCGCGTATTGGACGCCGGCCTGCTCACGGGGACGGCCGTCCTGGCCGGCTGGTGGGGTGCGCGCGGACCCTCGCTGGTGATGGCGCTCCTGGTCTGGCTGTTCGCCGTCGCCGAGTACGTGAACTACTTCTGGGTGCGGCTGTCGTACCCGCCGCTGGAGTGGTGGCGCGGCGTCCGGACGCTGCGGCGCTCCCGGTTGAGGGCCGACCTGGACCGGGCGAGCGCCGCCCGGAACCCGGGCGCCGGTGGCTGACCCGGTCGAACCCGCCGTTGAGGTAGTCGCAGGCCTGGCTGGACGGCGTACCTGCCCGCGCCGAGAACGAGCGTGACGATCCAGTTACAGCCTCGAAACAGCCGCCATCGGGCCCTGACCAGCACTTTAGGTTGGGCGGCATGGCCCTGACCCAAGCGTGCGAAGCATGAATCTGACACCGCGCGAACAAGAGAAGCTGCTGATCACCGTTGCGGCTGATGTTGCTCGCCGCCGCAAAGAGCGCGGCTTGAAACTCAATCACCCCGAGGCGGTCGCACTGATCACCTCGGAGGTTCTGGAAGGCATTCGGGACGGCCGCACCGTCGCCGAACTGATGTCGTTCGGCACCACCATCCTCGCGCGTGACGACGTGATGGCGGGCGTGCCGGAGATGATCCATTCGGTGCAGGTCGAGGGAACGTTCCCCGACGGCACCAAGCTGGTCACGGTTCACGACCCCATCCGCTGAGAGGACACTGCACGATGATTCCCGGCGAATACCGGCTTGCCAGCGATCCGATCCTCTGCAACGGGGGCCGTGCGACGGTCGAGATCGACGTGACCAACACCGGCGACCGGCCGATCCAGGTCGGCTCGCACTACCACTTCTTCGAAACGAACCCGGCGCTCGTCTTCGACCGCGCGGCCGCCCGAGGGTTCCGGCTGGACATTCCGGCGGGTACCGCCGTCCGGTTCGAACCCGGTGACGCCCGGACGGTCGCCCTGGTCGCTCTCGGCGGCAACCGCGAGGTCTACGGACTGGCCAACCTCACCAACGGACCGCTGGACAGCTGAGCGCGGAAGGACTCCCCACCACCATGAGCTTCGAACTCTCCCGCGAACGCTACGCGGACCTGTACGGCCCCACCACGGGGGACGCCGTCCGGCTGGGTGACACCGACCTGTTCGCCGAGATCGAGCGCGACCTGACCAAGCCCGGCGACCAGGTCGTCTTCGGCGGCGGCAAGGTGATTCGCGACGGCATGGGCCACAACGGCCGGGCCCTGCGCGCCGAGGTCGCCGACACCGTCATCACCAACGCGCTGATCATCGACCACACCGGCATCTACAAGGCCGACGTGGGCATCACCGACGGCGTGATCAGCGGCATCGGAGCGGCCGGCAATCCCGACATCATGGACGATGTCGACATCGTGATCGGCGCCTCCACCGAGATCATCGCCGGCGAGCGGCGCATCCTCACCGCGGGTGGCATCGACACCCATATCCACTTCATCTCGCCGCAGCAGATCGGCACGGCGCTGTCGTCCGGCGTGACCACGATGATCGGCGGTGGCACCGGCCCGACGGAGGGCACCAACGCCACCACGATCACCCCGGGCGCCTGGCACCTGTCGCGCATGCTCGAGGCCCTCGAGCAGTGGCCGATGAACTTCGGCCTGCTCGGCAAGGGTCACGCGGCGGCGCGTGGGCCGCTGGCCGAGCAGATCGAGGCCGGCGCGATGGGCCTGAAGATCCACGAGGACTGGGGCTCCACCCATGCCGTGATCGACGAGGCGCTCAAGGTGGCCGACGAGTTCGACGTGCAGATCGCGATCCACACCGACACCCTCAACGAGTGCGGCTTCGTCGAAGACACCCGGCGCGCCATCGCCGGCCGGGTGATCCACACCTTCCACACCGAGGGTGCCGGCGGCGGGCACGCCCCCGACATCATCGCGCTGGCCGGCGACCCCAATATCCTGCCGTCGTCGACGAACCCGACCCTGCCGTTCACCAGGAACACCGCCGAAGAGCACCTCGACATGCTGATGGTGTGCCACCACCTGAACCCCGGCATTCCCGAGGACGTGGCCTTCGCAGACTCGCGCATCCGGCCCGAGACCATCGCCGCCGAGGACGTGCTGCACGACATGGGCGTGTTCTCGATGACCTCGTCCGATTCGCAGGCGATGGGCCGAGTCGGCGAGGTGATCACCCGCACCTGGCAGGTGGCCGACCAGATGAAGAAGGCCCGCGGCAAGCTCGAGGGTGACCCCGGCAACGGCGACAACGTCCGGATCAAGCGCTACATCGCCAAGTACACGATCAACCCCGCCCGCACCCACGGCATCGCCGACGCCGTCGGCAGCGTCGAGGTGGGCAAGTGGGCCGACCTGGTGCTGTGGACGTCCGCGTTCTTCGGCGTCAAACCGGCGCTGATTCTCAAGGGTGGGCAGATCGCGCACGCCATCATGGGCGACCCGAACGCGTCCATTCCGACACCGCAGCCGCAGCTGATGCGCGACATGTTCGGCGCCTTCGGCCTGGCCCCGGCGGCGAACTCGATCACCTTCCTTTCGAAGGCCGCAATCGAGGCCGGCGTCCCTGAGAAGCTGGGCCTGAAGAAGCAGATCAAGCCGGTCGGTGGAGTGCGGTCGCTGACCAAGGCCGACATGGCGTTCAACGACCGGACGCCCGACCTGAAGGTCGACCCCGAGACCTACGAGGTGACGGTCGACGGCGAACCGGTGACCTGCGAGCCGGCCGACGAGTTGGCGCTGGCGCAGCGCTACTTCCTGTTCTGAGGTGTCGCATGATCGTCGACACGGTGCTGGGCAACGTCAGCGACCTGACCGCGGCGGAACTCGACGGGCTGCACGTCGAGAAGGTCGTGCTGCCGCTGGCGGAACTCACCAAGCGGGTGCAACGGGTCACCACCGACCACGGACGCGAGTTGGGCATCCGGCTCGCGCAACGCGCGGACCTGCGTGAGGGCGACATTCTGCTGCGCGAGGATCACGGCCTGGTCGTCGTGGCCGTCGAGGCGACCGACGTGCTGGTGATCGCCCCCGCGAGCATCCACCAGATGGGGGTGATCGCCCACAACCTGGGCAACCGGCACCTGCGGGCCCAGTTCTTCGAGGCAGGAGAGGCGTTCCCCGGCCTGGACGGTCACGACGGGGTGATGGTGATCGCGTACGACCACACCGCCGAGCATTTCCTGCAGCATCAGGGCGTGCGCTACCGGCGCACCGACCGGGTGATGGAAGTGCCCTTCCGGCATGCCGAACACACCCACTGAGCAGCAGGCGGCCACCGGCTGGCAGGTGCCGGCCTGGCAACTGCCGCTCAGCCAGCTGTGCGATTCCGCGCTGCCCACCGGGGCGTTCAGCCATTCGTTCGGGCTGGAGACGTACGTGGCCTCGGCCGAGGTGCACGACGCCCCGACATTCATGGTCTGGCTACGGGCGATGATCGCCACGCCGTTGACCTGTGCCGATGGGTACGCCATCCGCACGATCGTCGAAGCCCTGCCCGATACGGCCGTGGCCTGGTCGGTGGACCGGTCGCTGTTCGCCCAGACGGTGCCCCGCCAGGTGCGGGAGGCGGCCGTGGCGATGGGCCGGCGGATGCTGGCGATCGCGTCGGCGTCCTGTCCGACACCGTGGCTGGACGCCTACGCGGACGAGATCGCACAGGGCCGCTGTCACGGCCACCCGGCGGTGTCGATGGCCCTGACCGGCGGCTGGCTCGGGGTGCCGCCCGGGGTCTTGATCGCCGCGCACCTGCAGGGCGTGGCCACCACGCTGACGCAGAACGCCGTCCGGGTGATCCCGCTGGGCCAGAACGCGGGGCAGTCCGTGCTGACGTCCGTCCGCGGCGACGTCGTGCGGGCGGCCGAGCGGGTGCGCACCCTGACCCCGCTCGACTTCGGTGCCATCAGTCCCGGACTGGAGATCGCCCAGATGCGGCACGAGCGGCTGCGGGCCCGCATGTACATGTCGTGACCGGAACGTCTTCAAGGACAACCGTGAGAGGAACAGATCGATGAGTGTGCTGAGGATCGGCGTCGGCGGCCCGGTCGGGGCCGGCAAGACCCAGCTGATCGAGCGGATCACCCGGGCCATGGCGGACGAAGTGTCGATGGCCGCGGTGACCAACGACATCTACACCACCGAGGACGCCAAGATCCTGGCCGCCAACGGCGTGCTGCCGCTGGACCGGATCGTCGGGCTGGAGACCGGCGGCTGCCCGCACACCGCCATCCGCGAGGACACCTCGATGAACGAGGCGGCCATCGAGGGCCTGGTGCGGACCCACCCCGACCTGGAGGTCGTGTTCGTCGAGTCCGGTGGCGACAACCTGTCGGCGACCTTCAGCCCCGAACTGGTGGACTTCTCGATCTACGTGATCGACGTGGCGCAGGGCGAGAAGATCCCGCGCAAGGCCGGGCAGGGCATGATCCGGTCCGACCTGTTCGTGATCAACAAGACCGACCTGGCACCGTACGTGGGCGCCGATCTGGGCGTGATG
>JAGPGQ010000308.1 GCA_018055925.1 Micropruina sp. | reverse complement strand
GGCACAGAGCAGCACGTCGTCGAAGTCGATCGCGCCGCGGTCGCGCTTCACCTGCTCGTAGCGGGCGTAGACCCGGGCCACCCCGTCGGGGTCGACCCCGGACACCTCCCGGCCCTGTGCGGTGGCGAGTTCGGCGTAGTCGGCGGGCGGGACGTTGCTCACCTTCGCCCAGCTGACCTCGGTGAGCAGGTCGCGCAGGGTGCCCGACTCGACCCGGCCGCGCAGCAGCCGGCCGGCGGACTCGGCCATCATCGAAGCCCGCTGATCGCTGACCCGGGGCAGCTCGTGGCCCATCGCCTGCGGCCAGAAGTACTGCGCCTGCCGCAACGCGGCCGAATGGAACGTGCGCGCCTGCACGCGCGGGAAGCCCAGGCCGCGCAGCCGTCCGCGCAACTCGCCGGCGGCCCGGGTGGTGAAGGTGACCGCGAGCACCGCCGACGGATCGTAGGCGCCGGTGGCGCAGCCGTAGGCGATCCGGTGGGTGATCGCCCGGGTCTTGCCGGTGCCGGCCCCCGCGATCACCGCCACCGGTGCGCCGAACGAGGTCGCCACCGCCCGCTGCTCGGGGTCGAGCGCGGTCAGCAGCACGTCGGGATCGGGCACGTCCGACACTGTAGAACGACCTCCGGACACTGCCGATCGGGGCGCTCGGCCGCCGGTCGTCCCAGAACTGTCGGGGCCGGGTCCTAGGGTGTTGCCCAGCATGACCGGACTGTTCCTTCACCGCAGCGACGACGCCTCCGCGCTGGCCGCCGAACTGGCGACCCGGCTCGGTGGGGCCCGACCCGACCCGTTCGCCATCGACCTGGTGGTGACCCCGCACGCCCACCTGCGCCGGTGGCTCACCAACGAGCTGGCCCACCGGCTCGGACGGCCCGGCGAGGGCATCTGCGCCGGCGTGGACTTCGCCACCCCGGGCCGGCTGTTGCGCGACCTGGGCGAACCGCTGGCCGGCTGGCGCGCCCGGCGGCTGGCGTGGCGTCTGCTGGCGGTGGTCGAGGCGCGCGACGACGTCCCCGAGCTGGCCCAGGTGCGCCGCCATCTCGCCAACTCGCGCGACGGCTACCGGGTCGGACGCCGGATCGCGCGGCTGTTCGAGCGGTACCTGGAGTGGCGGCCCGACCTGGTCGCCCGGTGGAGCGCCGGCGACGACCTCGACGAGCACGGCCGGCCGCTCGGCTTCGATGGCTGGCAGCCGGTGCTGTGGCGGTTGCTGGCCGAGCAGGCCGACCCGCTGGCCGAACGGGCGGCCTTCCTCGCCGGTCTTCGCGAGCGACCCGAGCGACCGGCGCTGCCGCCGTCGATCTCCTTCGTGCAACCCGCTTCGCTGTCGCCCTGGTGGATCGAGATCCTATCCGCGCTCGCCGAGCATCGCGAGATTCACGTGTCGCTGCGGCAGATCGCGGCGGCGTCCTGGCCCGCGTCGCCACCGGCCGACCGGGCCACCGGGTTGAGCGCCTTCGAGTCCGGGGCGCAACGGGCCCTGCTTCCCCGGGCCCGCGACGAGATGCTGGCCGGCACCGGGCGCTCACCCGGAACCCTGGGCTGGCTGCAGGGTCGCCTGGCGGGGCGCACGGGCTCCCCACCGCCCGCGGACGGCAGCGTGCAGCTGCACACCGGGCACGGCCTCGACCGGCAGGTCGAGATCCTGCGCGACGCGATCACCGGCCTGCTGGCCGCCGACCCGACGCTGGAGCCCCGGCACATCGCCGTCGGCTGCGCCAACCTGAACGCGGCTGCGCCCCTGATCACCGCCGCGTTCCGGCTGCCCGCCGAGGTTCCCGGGCGGCACCCGGCCAACGACTTCCGGGTCCAGTTGGCCGACCGGAGCTCGGCCGACAGCAATCCGCTGCTGGGCTTCGTCGTCCAGTTGCTCGGCATCGTCGAGTCCCGGGCCACCCTCGCCGAGGTGCTCGACCTGTGCGCCCAACCGGCGGTCGCCGCCCGCTTCGGATTCGACACCGACACCCTGGAGCGGCTCGGCCAACTGGCGGCCGAGTCCGGGGTGCGCTGGGGGTTGTCGGCCAGGCACCGCGAGCGGTACGGCCTGGGCAACCTGCGGCAGAACACCTGGATGGCCGGCCTGCAGCGGATGCTGCTGGGGGTGGCGCTCGGCGAGGACCGGCTGCCGGTCGTCGGCACCACCCTGCCGCTGCACGACGTGGAGGATCGCGATCTGGACGGCCTGGGCGGCCTGGCCGAGCTGCTGGCCCGGCTGGGGCTGTTCGCCGTCGCCGCCGACACACCGGCGACGCTGGCCGGCTGGGTGCAGCGCCTGCAGCAGGCCGTCGACGACTTCACCCTGACCAGCGGCGACACCGTCTGGCAGCGCACCGACGCCCAGCTGCGGCTCGCCGAACTCGCCGAGCGCGGCGCCGGCGACGCCACGTTGAACCTGGCCGACCTGACCGCCCTGGTGATCGACGAGTTCGAGCGCGGCAGCACCCGCTCCACGTTCGGCAACGGCGCGCTCACCGTGTGCTCGCTGCGGTCGCTCCGGGGGGTTCCGTACCGGGTGATCTGCCTGCTCGGCCTGGACGACGGGGTCTTCCCGGGCCGCGGGGAACGCGACGGCGACGACCTCATGCTGCGCGATCCCCGGCCCGGGGAGCCCGACCCGGCCGCCGAGGACCGGCAGGCGCTGGCCGACGCCGTCGGCGCGGCCAGGCAGTGCCTGGTGCTCGTCCACCAGGGGCGTTCGGCGCTGACCAATGAGCCGGTGCCGCCGCCGGCCGCGCTCGCCGACCTGCTCGACGTGCTGGCCGAGGGGGGCGTGCCGTCCCGGCAGCATCCCCTGCAGCCGTTCAGCCCGGCACTGTTCGGGGCCACCGGCGACCCGGTCAGCTTCGATCCGGCCGGATTGCGGGGCGCTCGCGCCCTGCTCGGTCCGCGCCGTGAGGTGCGGATGGAGACCGGCGTCCCTCCGGCCGCGCCGCTGACCGAGGTGACCCTGGACGACCTGATCGCGCTGGCGTCCGATCCCGTCCGGCACTTCCTGCGGGCCCGCTGCGACCTCAGTCTCGGCGAGTCGGAGGACGCCGGCGAAGAGGTGCCGATCGAGCTGATCGGCCTGGAACGGTGGGCGGTCGGCGACCGGATGCTCACCCTTGCCCGGGAGGGCCACGGTCGCGACGATGCCGTCCGGGCCGAATGGCTGCGCGGCCAGGTGCCGCCCGGTGAACTGGGGAATCGGCTGCTGGACGAGGTCGCCAGGACGGTGCACCGGATCATGGGCAATCTGCCGGTGCCACCGGAGGTGCCCGTCGTGCACCACGACCTCGCCGTCGATTGCGGGCCGGTCCGGCTCACCGGCCGGGTCTCGACCCAGCAGGACCTGATCGTCGATGCCATCTTCTCCAAGCTCGGACCCAAGCCCCGGCTCGCGCTCTGGCTGCGGCTGCTCGCCCTGACCGCCGCGACCGGGCAGACCTGGCGGGCGGCGCTGGTCGCCCGCAATTGGCGGCTGCGGCTGCGCGGGCCCGAACCCGGGGTGGCGCATGCGCTGCTGTGCCGGTGGGTGCGGCTGTACCGGCTCGGCCTGGACGCCCCGCTGCCGGTGCCGGTCCAGTTCGGTGCCCGGCTGGCCGAACTCCTGGCCGACGGGAAGGACCCCTTCCAGGAGCGGGCCGACCTCGCCAAGTCCTATCGCACCTGGGGCGATCAGGCCTGGCCGATGTTCTATCCGGGCGTCGATCAGCTGTTGGGTGTCGGGATCGGGGCGGACGACCTCGATCAGCCCGACGAGACAGTGCTGGCCTGCGCCGCCGCCCGGCTGATGTGGCATCCGCTGACCGATCACGAGGTGCGCTGATGGACCGCTTCGACGACTTCGATCCCGACCGTCCACTGGTCCGGGCGACGACGGTGCTCGAGGCGTCCGCCGGCACCGGGAAGACGCACGCGATC
>JAGPGQ010000086.1 GCA_018055925.1 Micropruina sp. | reverse complement strand
GGCCTGACCAATGCGCTGAAGTACACCCCGCCGGGCACCCCGTGCCGGGTGTCGCTGGCCTGGGGACCGGACGAGCTGGCGATCTCGATCGTCGACCGGCCACCCGTGGCGGCGGGGGCACGCCCCGCCCTGCCCGCCACCGGTGGACGCGGCCTGGCCGGCCTGCGGGAACGGTTCCGGCCGCTCGGCGGCGTGCTCGAATGCGGCGCGGACGAGGGCGGGTTCCGGCTGGCCGCCCGGCTCCCGGTGGGCGCCCGATGAGCGCCGGACCGATCCGGGTCGCGCTGGTCGAGGACGACCCGCTGATCCGCGCCGGCATCGCCGCCGTGCTCACCGCCTGTCCCGAACTGGACGTGGTCGGCGAGGCGTCCGACGGCGACGAGGCGGCGGCCCTGGTCGAGGCCTGCCGGCCGGACGTGCTGGTGCTCGACATCCGGATGGCCCGGCTGGACGGCGTGGCGGCGACCCGGCAGGTGTGCGCCGGTGCGGCCGCTCCCCCGGTGCTGATCCTGACCACCTTCGACGGCGACCCGCAGGTGCTGCAGGCGCTGCAGGCGGGGGCGTCCGGCTACGTGCTGAAACGCAACGTGGACGACCTGGCGCCCGCGATCCGGCGGGTGGCCGACGGCGAGGTGTGGCTCGACCCGGCGGTGGCCGGACGGGTGCTGGCCGCCGTCGTCGCGCTGCCCCGCCCGGGCTCCCCCGATGCGCTGGTGGCCACGCTGACCCCGCGCGAACGGGAGGTGCTGGCCCTGCTCGCCGAGGGGTTGAGCAACGCCGAACTGGCCGAGCGCCTGTTCGTCGGGGTGGGCACGGTGAAGACGCATCTCTCGCGGATCCTGTTCAAGACGGGCTGCCGCGACCGGGCGCAGGCGACGGCGCTGGCCTTCACGTCGGGCCTAGTGGTCGCCGGCTGCTAACCTGACGCTCGCGACATCGCGGTCGCCCCTGCTGCCGAAGCACAAGGAGGCCCGCGTGACCGACGACACCCGGCTGCGACGCGACATCCGCCGGCTGGGCGATCTGCTCGGCGAGACCCTCGCCCGGCAGGAGTCCCCTCAACTGGTCGACGAGATCGAGCTGATCCGCAAGCTCTCCCGCGAGGCGCTGGCCGGCGACGCCGCCGCGCAACGCCGGCTGACCAAGCGGCTGAGCACCGCCGACCTGCCGACCGCGGTGAACCTGATCCGCGCCTTCCGGACCTACTTCCACCTGGCCAACATCGCCGAACAGGCCGACCGGATCCGCACCTTCGACGAACGCGGCACCGCCAACGGCTGGCTGGCGAAGGCGGTGTCGAAGGTGGCCGACGAGCTCGGCGCACCCGCCCTGACCACCGCGCTGGCCCAGCTGCAGGTCCGCCCGGTGTTCACCGCGCACCCGACCGAGGCCAGCCGGCGCACCACCCTGATCCAGCTGCGCCAGATCGGCGACGCCCTGCTGGCCGCGCCGGCGGAGCTGACCCCGGCCGCCGAGCGGGCCCGCGACCGCCGGCTCTCCCGCGTGATCGAGGCGCTCTGGCAGACCGACGAGCTGCGGGTCGACCAGCCGACGGTGACCGACGAGGCCCGCAACATGCTGTTCTACGCGGCCGCCCTGATGTCCTCGACCGTGCCCGGCCTGCTGGACGACCTGGCCGACGAGGTGGCCGAGCAGGGCGGCTTCCTGCCGGTGACGGCGGCCCCGCTGGCGCTGGGCAACTGGATCGGCGGCGACCGGGACGGCAACCCGAACGTCACCGCCGCCACCACCGTCGAGGTGCTGCAGCGGCAGCACGTGGTGGGCATCGGGGTGCTGCTGGAACAGTTGGACGGGGTGATCGCCGAGGTGTCCACCTCGAGCCGGCTGCGGGCCGTCACCCCCGAGCTCCGGGCCGGCCTGGACGCCGACCTGGCCGAGCTTCCGGAACTCGACCAGCACGTCCGCCGGATCCACGTCGAGGAGCCCTACCGGTTGAAGCTGCACTGCGTGCGGCAGCGGCTGGTGAACACCCGGCGGCGGATCGCCGAGGGCGCGCCGCATCGTCCCGGACGCGACTACCGGGGCAGCGCCGGCCTGCTGGCCGAGCTGGAGCTCGTCCGGTCGTCCCTGATCGCCAACCAGGCCGGGCTGCTGGCCGACGGGCGGCTGGTCACCCTGATCCGGACGGTCAGCGCGTTCGGGCTGGGCGTGGCGACCATGGACGTCCGCGAGCACGCCCAGAAGCACCACCACGCGCTGGCGCAGCTGTTCGAGCGGCTGGGCGACCTGGCGGTGCCGTACGCGTCGCTGGACGCCGGCGACCGGTTCGCGCTGCTGGCCGGCGAGCTGGCGCAGCGGCGCCCGCTGGCCCCGTCCCCGCCGCCGCTGGACGCCGAGGGCGCCCGCACCTACGCCACCTTCGTGGCGATCCGGGAGGCGCACGAGCAGTTCGGGCCGCGGTGCATCGAGAGCTACATCGTCTCGATGACCCAGGGCGCCGACGACCTGCTGGCCGCCGCCGTGCTGGCCCGGGAGGCCCGGCTGGTCGACCTGCACGAGGGCTTCGCCAGCGTCGGTTTCGTCCCCCTGCTGGAGACGGTCACCGAGCTGCGGGCGGCCGGCGACATCCTGGACGCCCTGCTCGGCCAGGAGTCCTACCGGCAGCTGGTCCGGCTGCGCGGCGACCTGCAGGAGGTCATGCTCGGCTACTCGGACTCGAACAAGGACGCCGGCATCGCCACCAGCCAGTGGGAGATCCACCGCGCCCAGCGGGTGCTGCGCGACGTCGCCGCCCGGCACGGTGTCCGGCTGCGGCTGTTCCACGGTCGCGGCGGCACCGTGGGCCGCGGCGGCGGCCCCACCCACGAGGCGATCCTGGCCCAGCCGTACGGGTCGCTGCAGGGCCAGATCAAGGTGACCGAGCAGGGCGAGGTGATCTCGGACAAGTACACCCTGCCCGACCTGGCCCGCGAGAACCTGGAGCTCACCCTGGCCGCGGTGCTCGAGGCCAGCACGCTGCACGTCACCTCCCGGCTGCCCGCCGAGCGGCTCCAGGAGTGGGACGCCACCATGCAGGCGATCTCGGATGCGAGCTTCGTGGCCTACCGGGGCCTGGTGGACGACCCGGACCTGCCCGCCTACTTCTGGCAGTCCACCCCGGTCGACCAGCTGGGCGCCCTGAAGCTGGGGTCGCGGCCGTCCAAGCGGCCCGACAGCGGCAGCGGCCTGGAGGGGCTGCGGGCGATCCCGTGGGTGTTCGGCTGGACCCAGTCGCGGCAGATCGTGCCCGGCTGGTTCGGCGTCGGCAGCGGCCTGGAGGCGGCCGTCGCCGCCGGCCACGGGCCGCAACTGAAGGCGATGTACGAGCATTGGCGGTTCTTCCGGACGTTCATCTCCAACGTCGAGATGACCCTCACCAAGACCCGGATGGACGTCGCCCGGCACTACGTGACGTCGCTGGTCGATCCGCACCTGCACCACATCTTCGAGCGGATCCAGGACGAATACACCCGCACCGTGGCCGCCGTGCTGGCGATCACCGGCGAGGACGACCTGCTGGACAACCAGCCGATCCTGAAGCGGACGCTGAGCGTCCGGGACGCCTACCTGGATCCGGTGAGCTACCTGCAGGTCGCCATGCTGGCCCGGCTGCGGGCCGGCGACCGGGCACCGCAGCTGCAGCGGGCCCTGCTGCTGGCGGTGAACGGGGTCGCCGCCGGCCTGCGCAACACCGGCTAGCGAATACCCGTCCGGGATCGCCTTGACCTTGACCTTAGGTCAACGTGAACCATGGAGTGCATGACCAACCAGCACACTCCCTGGAGCGGCCTGCTCCCCATCGACGACACCGCGCTGTTCGTCCGCGACTCCGGCGGCGCCGGCATCCCCGTGGTCTACCTGAACGGGGCCTACGCCGACCAGGGGCACTGGCGTCGCACGATCGGCGAGCTCGGCGGCCGGGACTGGCGGCACATCACCTACGACGAGCGGGCCCGGGGCCGCTCGAAGCGATCGGCCGACTATTCGTTCGCGGCCTGCCTGCGCGACCTGGACGCCGTCCTGGACACCACCGGGGTGGACCGGCCGCTGCTCGCCGGCTGGTCCTACGGGGCGACCCTCGCGGTGCACTGGGCGGCCCGCAATCCCGGCCGCGCGCTCGGCGTGGTCGCCGTCGACGGGGCGATGCCGTACGACTGGATCGACGACGCCGCCCGGGCCCGGCTGCGGACCCTGTTCCGCCGGATGCGGTGGCTCCTGCCGATCGCCGCCCGGCTCGGGATGGCCGCCCGGATGTCCGCCGAACAGCACGCCGAGGTCAACATCGAGGTCAACGAGCTGCTCGGCGTCCTCGGACCGGTGCTGGACGCGGTCGACTGCCCCGTCCGGTACGTCAACGCCTCGGGCGGCCACCTCGGCACCGACGACGAGGAGATGGCGGCGGTGCGCGCCACGCTCGACCCGGTGCTGGCCCGCAACCCGAACATCCGGGTCGCCGCGACGGTGGCCAGCAACCACTCCGCGGTCCTGCGCCGGGACTTCCGGGCGGTCGCGGACGCCGTCCGCGAGGCGCTGGCGGCCGGCCGGCGGGACGCGCGCAGGTGAGGCGCGGGCTGACCATCGGCCAGGCGGCGGCCTTCGCCGGCGTCACCCTGAAGACCGTGCGGCACTATCACCGGCTCGGCCTGCTGGCCGAGCCGGACCGCGACGGCAGCGGCTACCGCCGGTACACCTCGGTCGACCTGCTCCGGCTGGTCCAGGTCCGGACCCTGGCCGGGGCCGGTGTCCCGCTCGCCGAGATCGGCGAGCTGCTCGACGCCGACCCGGACCGGTTCGCGGCCAACCTGGCCGACGTCGAGCGACGGCTCACCGAACGGATCGACCGGCTGGTCGAGCGGCGGGCGACGCTGCACCGGCTGGCGGACGGCGATCGCGCGCTGCTGCCCGACCGGGCCTGCGCACTCCTGCGGCGGATGGCCGATCTCGGTTTCGACGCGGACTACGTGGACGCCCAGCGCGAGGGCCTGGTGCTGGTGCGGGCACTCGTCCCCGACGGCCTGGACGAGTTCCTGTCCCTGCTCGAGCAGCGGCTGGCCGACCCGGTCTTCGTCGAGCTGTCGAAACACACCTGGCGAGCCACCTCCTGGGAGCCGGACGATCCGCGGCTCGACGCGTTGGCCGCCGCCGTCACCGACAACCTGCTGCACCACCTTCCGGAGGCGCCACCCGCCGGGTTCCAGGGCCACGCCGACACCCGGGAGCGCGTCGCCCTGATCAACCGGCACCGCGAGGAGGAACTGCCCACGCTCGCCCGGCTGGGCGCGCTCATCGAGGCCAAGTTGCGCGAGGCCGGCGTCGACGTGCCGTACCGGTAGCCGCGGCGGAAGGGCGCTCGGCCCAGACTCAGTCCCTGGGGAGTCCGGCCAGGAAGTCGGCGTGCTCGACGGCCCACTGGCCCATCGCCATGATCGGGCCGTCGACCAGGCTGGCACCCTGCTCGGTCAACTCGTAGTCCACCCGGGGTGGCACCTCGGCGGTGGCGCGACGGCTGAGCAGCCCCCGGCGCAGCAGCCGGTTGAGGGCGTCGGTCAGCACCTTGTCGCTGATCCCGCCGATCTCCCGGCGCAGCTCCCGCCGCCGCAGCGACCCCTCCCGCAGCGCGGCCAGGACGACGATGTCCCACGAATGGCTGATCAGTTCGGCCGTCGTCCGGATCCGGCAATCCGCGACGTACAGCTCGTCCCGCTCGTTGCTGGTGTCCATACCTGGAGTATGCGTCGCCCAACACGCACCGGATGGTGCGCGTTGCGTCTCCTAGCGTCGATGACTTCGTTGCCAACCGAAGGGAGAACCCCGATGAGAGTCGCAATCCTGGGTGCCGGGAACCTGGCACAGGCCCTCGGCCAGGGCTGGTCGGGAGCCGGTCACGAACTGATCGTCGCGAGCCGGCGGTACGAGCGCGCCGAGGCACTCGCCGGCCGGCTGGGTCCGGCGGCGCGCGCGGATTCGCCGCGGGAGGCCGTCCGGGACGCCGACGCGGTGCTGCTGGCGGTGCCCTGGGCGGCCGTCCCCGAGGCGCTGCGGGCCGCCGGCGGCACCACCGGCGCGCTGACCGGCGTCCCGCTGATCGATCCGACCAACCCGGTGGAACACGGGGTGGGTGAACTCCTGGTGCCGGCCGGACGCTCGGCCGCGCAGCGGGTCGCCGAGCTCGCCGTGGGCGCGCACGTGGTGAAGGCCTTCCACCTGTTCCCCGCCGGGCACTGGACCTCGCCGGGCGCCGGCTCGGCCATCGTCCCGCTCTGCGGGGACGACCCGGGCGCGCTCACCACCGTGGAGACCCTGGTCACCGACCTGGGCGCTCGATCGGTGGTCCTGGGGACGCTGGCCCGGGCCCGGCAGCTGGAGGAGGCGGCCGGGTTCGTGATCGGCCTGGCCTTCCGCGGCGCCGACCCGGCCCGTGCGGTCGCGCCGGCCGAGGAGGCGGTGTGATGAGGGGGGCCGATCGGGCCTGGGGCGTGGTCTCGGCCGTCGCGCACGCCGGGACGCTGATCGCCGTCGTCTGGCAGTACCTCGCCCGGCCGTACCGCATGGACGACTCCGCCGAGCGGATCGCGCCGCTCGATCCGTCCCTGTGGCCGATCGGGATCATCCCGGTGCTGGCCGGCCTGGCCGGCATCGCGATGTTCCAGGCGGTGCACGCCACCGGGGCGGCCGATGAGTTCCGGGTGGCGGTCGGCTACGCCATCTCGAAGGCGGTGTTCGTGCTGCCGCTCGCCTGGCTGCTGCTGCGGCAGCGGGTGCTGAACCCGGAGTTCGTCCGCGACGTGGGGGGCTTCACGACCGATCCGGCGGTCGTCCACACCGGGCTGGCGGGCATCCTGGTGGCGCTCAGCGCCCTCGCGGTGGTGCGCCGGTTCCTCGCGGTGATGGCTCAGCCGGGCGACAGCGGAATCCCGGCCAGGACGAGGTAGTCGCGCAGGCCGGTGGTCAGCGGCAGCTCGTCCAGTTCGGCGGGGGTGACCCAGCGGGCGTCGTCCGCGTCGTCGCCGGGGGTGAGCGTGCCGCCGATCACGGTGGCGGCGAAGTCGTGCACCTCGTAGGTCCGGTCGGGGCCGGCCGGGATGGCCAGGCACCACAGTTCGCGCCCCACCCGGACGCGCAGCCCGGTCTCCTCGAACACCTCGCGGGCGGCGGCCTCCCGCAGCGTCTCGCCCGGTTCGGCGCTGCCGCCGGGCACCGACCAGCGTCCCTTCTGCGGCTCCCGGCCACGCCGCACCAGCAGCACGCGGCCGGACGAGTCGGTGACGACCGCGCCGGCGGCCGGAACGATCTGCATGCCCGCAGGCTAGTGCCACCCGCGTATGTCCCCAGGCATACGCTCGCGGTTCACTCCGACGGTAGACGCGTCACCCCTAGTCAGTACGCGAATCTTGAGGCCAAGGGGAAGCACCCCGAGGGACATCAGGCATCAGCCGTTCGCGAAAGGAACCGTCATGACCCTCAGCAAGACCGCCCGCCGCATCGCCGCGGGGACCATCGCCGCCGCCGCCATCGGCGTGGCAGCCGCCACCAGCGCTTCGGCGCACACCACGTCCGGCTGTACCGTCGAGCCGCTGACACCGATCTACTCGCACACCCAGTCCAACGGCGTGAAGGTGCTCAACTACCGGATCACGGTCAACTGCCAGTCCGGCCGGACCGCATACATCACCCAGGAGCGCTACGAGGAGGACGGCTTCCTGAACCCGGACGACCACGTCGGCACCAGCACGTTCAGCCGCCGCGGGGTCACCACGGTGAACAACTACCGCACGCTGGTCGACACCGAGTCGGGCCAGGAGGAGATGTACCAGCGGATCCGGTTCTACGTCCGCAGCGACAACGGCGTGACCTCCGGCTGGACCGGCTGGCACAAGTCCGGCGTCCGCGCCTTCTACAACTGAATCAGCAGTTCCCACCTCGTCTCGCCCCGCCCGGACTCCGGGCGGGGCGAGCGTGCTCGTGGCGACGCGGCCCGCCTCTGCCCACCGAGGGAACCCGCCGGTTCCCCCTCGCGGCAGACGCAAACATCCTTGCGAAACCCCACTCTTGAAGGGCGGGGAGGCACCCCGCAGAGGGTTCGTAGATCACGTTGCTCGGAAAGGAGTCGCCATGAACCTCCAGCAGAACGCCCGCCGCCTGATCGCGGCAGGCATCGTCGCCGCCACCACCGCCGTCGGCTTCGCCGGCTCGGCCCAGGCCGTCTCGTCCAGCGGGTGCACCGCCACCCCGCTGAAGCCGGTGTATCACCACCACAACGCGGCGGGGAAGAAGGTGCTGAAGTACACGATCAAGGTGACCTGCAACGCGGGCCGCACGATCACCATCTATCAGGAGCGTAAGGAGCAGGACACGTTCAGCGACGATCTGATCGGCAAGACCACCTGGGTGCGGTACTTCGGCGCCAAGACCACGAAGAACCTGAACTTCTACGGCGTCCTGCCCGACACCGAACTGGGCAAGGAAGAGATGTACCACCGGATCCGGTTCCGGGTCTCCAGCAACGGCGTCACCTCGCCGCTCACCGGCTGGCACAAGTCGCCCGTCCAGGCCTTCTTCAACTGAACGTCGTGACCCACGGGCCCACACCGCACCCGGTGTGGGCCCGGTGCTGTCACCGGCTGCTCAGTCGAGGCGGCGGTACTCGTGCCGCAGCACCTCGTCGCGCCACTCGGTCCACGGGTGAGCGGAGTGGGTCAGGCCCTCGTACACCTCCGGGCCGACGTCGAGGTACTCGTACCGGCCGCCGTGCAGGAAGTCGACCCGCAGCGTCCGGCTCTCGTGGTCGTAGCCGACCTCGCGGAGCGCCTTGGACCTCCACAACCTGGTCATCTCCATGCCTCAGCCCTCCGACATACTCTCCCAGACTTTCCCATACTCTCCCACCGAAGGCCGGACGAGTGTGCGTCAGGTTTTGGTGCGCAGAATCAGGCGAGCAGATCGCATGCGGGCCAGTGTGTTGTCACTGGTGTTGCCCAAAGCGCGAGGTGTTGCCCGTTTCGTGACAACACCATCCTGGGACGAAAAGTGTCGGAGCCGACCCGTAATGTCAGTGCCATGGCAAACACATCGCAATACGCTGCAGAAACCTTCCGCAGCAGTCTTCGCCGTTCAATTTCTGTCGGTGGCGACATTTAGAGTGATGGGTATGAGCAACGAGGCCGGGACTGTGTCGGTGGTGGATTTCACCACCGATATCACCGGCCTGCTCGACACCATCGACACCGATGTGCGACTGCTGACCGATCGGGCCCAACTCGACCTGGTCGCCGACCTGCTACGAATCCAGTCCCGACTGGCCGGAGTACTGCACACCGTCCTGGGTGCGGTCGACCGGGCCGAAGCAGCACAAACCGCGCAAGGGGTGCCACTCACCAGCTGGCTCGCCGGCGAACCAGATACTCGGCGGCCGTCGGATCTGCAATGGCAGATCCGAATCAGCCCCGATGGAGTCGCCGAGGTGATTCCGCCCCGGTATGTGGATCAACACCAACAACCACGCCGACACCAACGATTCCGACAACCAGACGGCTGACAACAACGATTTCGGGTGTGCGTCATCCCGGGCTTGACCCGGGATCTCACCACAAGTGCGACTCGAGATCCCGGCGTTCGCCGGGATGACGTCATTCGCAAACCGGGTACAGCTCCTCCCCGTCCAGAGCCGAAACGGAACAGTCCCCGAATCGGTACCTGACGGATCCCCACGTGTGCGTCATCCCGGGCTTGACCCGGGATCTCAACCAGATGCGCACCCGGAGATCCCGGCGTTCGCCGGGATGACGTGAGGCCGCCGCCGCTACCTCCGCCGGCGCAGGTCGATCAGGATGGAGATCAGGAACGACGCGGTGGCGACGCCACGGGTCCACCACGATGTGTCGTCCGTCCAGACCATGAGGGTGACGATGAACAGCAGGATGGTTGCGGGGTGCATGGCGGCTCCTAAGGGCTGGGATCCCGGCGGCTCTTGCCGAAGTCTTCCACGATCCACCCAACTGCCTCGTCGATCGCCCGCCCTCAGCGCACGACCTGCAGGCCCACCCTGACCGAATCGCCGAAACCCCTGGTCAGCACCGGATGGGACGCGACGCTCACCAGATCGCCGACCGCCACCTCGGACGAGCCGGTCCGGCTCACGTGCACCCGGACCGTGTAGTCGTGCCGGGGATCGATCCCGTCGACCGGCAGCAACACCACCTCCGGGGCCGCGTCCAGGTCGCCGAGCACCTGCTCGGCCACGGTGACCGCGCCGGCGTCCAGGAACGAGACGTCCTCGACCCGGACGAAGGCGACGGCCCCGGCGCCGCCCCGGTCCGGCGGCCATTCAATCTCGACGCGTACCGTCGTCATGGACGTCCTCCTCGTGCAGTCCGGCCAGCAGCCGCGCCATGGCCTCGGTCATCGGCTGGCCGGTCTTCTCCTCGACGAACAGCCATTGACCCGCGGGGTTGATCTCCAGGAAGACATGGTCGCCCGCGGGCGTCCGGCGCAGATCGACCGCACCATAGCGCAGCCCCGCGGCGCGCAGTAGTCCACGCAGCCCGTCGGCCACCGCGTCGGGCAGCGTCGCCGGCTCCATCCGCACCTCGTCGAGGTGCAGCCGGAAGTCGAGCGCGTACGGCAACTCCTGGGAGTGGATCGCGGCCGGGAAGATCTCGTCGCCGACGATGGTCACCCGCAGGTCGACCTCGGCCGGCACGAACTCCTGGAAGATCACCGGCGCCAGGGCCACCCGGTCGAGCAGCTCGTACTCCTCGTGGCGCACCATCCGGGTCTCCCGCCACCGCTCGGGTTGCGCCGAGAACGCCTTGCAGATCACGTTGCCCAGGCCGACCTCGTCGATGAACCGGCGCGCATGCCGAGGGTTGCTGGTGATCAGGGTCCGGGGCACCCGGAGGCCGGCCCGGCGGGCCGCGGGCAGCTGCCAGGTCTTCATCATGGTGGTCTCCACCACCCGGGGTGGGCTGACCCAGGTCAGCGGCAGCCCGTTCCAGAAGCCGGCCAGCGCCTCGTGCACCTCGGTGACCGCGAAGGTGTATTCGTGCGGGTCGGTGATCCGCTCGTCGAGCACCGGTGGCAGGGGACGCCGCCACCACCCGACCCGGCACGCGTCCAGGTCGATCTCGTCGCCGCCGGCGAGGGTGATCCGGCGCCGGTCGTAAGGTCCGTGCTCGGCCGAGATCGCCAGCGAGGTGGGGATCTCGGAGGTGTCGACGGCCACCCATCCGGCGCCCATCCGGTCCAGTGCGGACTGGACGGGCGCCAGGTGGTCGTCGCCCGGGTGGGAGACGAGCAGGATCATCGCCGGCTCAGCTCTCCGAGAGCGCGGCCACGACGGCCGCGTAGCCGGCCTGGGCCTCGGCCAGGTCGTCGGTGGCCTGCGTGAGGGCCGTCTGCAGCGCGACCACGCGACGCTGGGCGTCCTCCACGGCCCGTTCGGCCTGGCTGACCACCGCCAGGACGCCGGCCACGTCCGGCTCCTCGCCGCCCACGTCGGCCTGGTGGCCGGTCGAGGTCAGGAAGCTGGTCAGGCCCAGCCGACCCTTCGCCAGTTGCGGCACCTTGAACGGCGGCGGTACCACGACGAAGTCGTCGGCGATCTTCTTGATCTTGGTCCGGTCGATGACCGGATCGTCCAGGATCTTCTTCAGCTTGACCGGAGGGTCCAGCACCGGCTTGGTGATCGGGTCGTCCAGGATCTTCTTCAGCTTGAGTCCGCCCGGCGGATCGACCACCTGCTTGCCCAGCGGCCACCCGTACATCGAAGCGACGGCCGTACGGTCACCGGACGACAGGCCCGTGGCCTCGCCGATCACCGCCGTGGTCGGGTTGGTCGGCGTGATGGTGTCCTGCCCGTTCTTGGTGAACGCCCAGCGCGGGTAGTGCATGATCGAGGCGTAGTCGTAGGCGCCCACGTCGTCGCCGTCGCTGATGTGCTGGTTGAAGTTGTGCTCCTTGCCCGACTGGATGTTCGCCCAGTGGATGGTCACCCAGGCGTCCCGGTCCTCGCGGCTCTGCTCGTGCCACAGGCCCACCGCATGCCCGATCTCGTGAATCGTCTGCGGCAGCAGGCAGCCGGTGCCCAGGGATATGTCCTGCCGGCCGCCACGCATGCCCACCTGGGAGTAGCAGCCGTTGCCGGCGAAGAACCGGACGTAGTTCGGATACGAGGTCTGGTTCGCCGCGGTGCGCTGCACGAAGCGGATGACGGTGTTCTGTTCCCAATGTGCGATCGCGTCGTGGATCCGTTGCTGATCGGGCATGCCCGAGTCGATCTCGTAGGGTACGACGCCGTTCGGCCAGCGGTACTGGCTGCCGGTGACGACCACCCCGCGCTGGACGGCTCCGCTGCGCCGGTCCGCCATCGCCTGTTCCAGCTCGGCGACCTTGCCGAGGACGATGTCGCCCTCGAAGACCGCGTTCTCCCCCACGACCGTGTACTGCACCGCCTTCTCACCGAAGGTTGCGCCGTCGATGATCGCGGTCTGGACTCTGGCGCCCGACTGCCGTTCGGGTGCCTTGTCGGCCTTGCCCGCCTCAGGGCGTTTCGGGTCCGAGGTCGGTGATGCCATGACGACTCCTTTCGACTGGACGACCGGCCGGCGGATTCCGGCGTCGTCCACTCAAGAAGTTGACCGGCGGCGCCGTTGTGATACGTCCCGGCGCGTCGGGTCCGCCGGCGGCGACCGGCTCAGGTGTTCACCACGGCGGAGTTGTGCCAGCCGGTCCACGGCTGCGGCACCCCGAACAGGATCACCCGCAGGCGGAGCCGGTGGTACATCTCCTCGCCCCCGGGCTCGGTGTCGGGCACGGCCGCGTAGTAGCTGACGCTGGTCACCCCCGCGGCGGGGAAGCTCTTGGTGTAGGTGGCGTTGCTGATCAGGTCGCTGCCGAACAGGTCGCGTTCGCGGATCTGGTGCTGGACGGTCGCGGTGCGGCCGGCCGAACAGCTCAGGTGGAACGTGTACTTCAGGATCCGGTTCCCGGTGCTGTCGACGTGCGAGAACGACGGCGTCAACGGCACCGCGGTGCATCCGTTGGACGAGACGGCCTGGGCCGTGCCGGCGAAGCCGATGGCGCCGACGGCCGCCACCAGGCCGGTGGCGATCAGGCGGCGGGTAGGCAACTGGAGGTTCATGGCGACTCCTTCCGAGAGGCTGGACCGCGAGGTCCTGCGGGCTCGATCCCGCCCCTCAAGAGTGGTCTCCACGTGCGCCTCCCGCGTCTGCCGGAGGACGGAACCGAAGGCGTATGTCAGCGGGCCGAGTGCCCCGAGCCGTCACGGCAGCAGCTCGGGCAGCGACTCGGCGAGCTGCTCCCACGCGTCGTGCACCCCGCTCTCGACGATGCCGAACTGCGAGATCAGCGCCACCCGGCGGTTCCCGGAGTCGTAGAGCTCCAGCGACGACGTGGGCCCGTGCGGGCCGTGCAGCCGCAGCGCCAGGCAGTGGTGCACGGCCGCCGGCCGGATCTCCAGGATCGCCTCTTCCGTGCCGACGGCCATGATCCCGGCGGCGTGCGCCACGGATTGCAGGGTGTCCTGCACCGCGTGCATGGCGGCCTCCGAGAACACCGCGATGCCGAGCGGCAGGCCGACCGCGCAGGCGTGCTCGACCACGTCGACGATCACCCCCGGTTCGATGTGCCGGTGCGGCAGGAACGGCGTGGCCGCCGTCGTCCAGGTGAGCAGGTCGTCGATGCGCTGCAGCTGGTCCGGCAGGTCGTCACTCGTGGTGGTGCCGGAATAGGCGCCGAACTCCGGTCCCGGCAGCCGGCCGTCGACGTGCGCCAAGCCCTCGATCACCAACCGGTCCTCCGGCAGCAGGGGCAGGCAGCGGTGCACCGGATGACCGTCCGTCGCACACAGCCTGAGTTCCGGGACCGGTTCCTCTCCCGGCGCGGAGTGCGTCGGCTGGACGAGCATCGCGCCGGCGACCGCGTCCGGGTGCAGCCGCAGCGACACCCAGCCGGACTGCACCCGGAACGGCCCCCCGGGTGTGGTGGCGTCGCCGTAGGCCGCCACCTGGGTGAGCCGGGCC
>JAGPGQ010000085.1 GCA_018055925.1 Micropruina sp. | reverse complement strand
GCCCACGAACACCAGCAGCGACCACGCGGAGAAGTAGATCCAGTAGGAGACCTCGTAGTGGCCCTGGTTCATCAGCGAGCCCCGGGCGATCTGCAGCACCTGGTAGACCGGGTGGAAGTCGTACAGCTGCACCAGCCACGGGAAGCTCTCCAGGATCCGGTCGACGGAGAACAACACCCCCGAGGTGTAGAACAGGATCCGGTTCACGAACGGCAGGATCTGGGTCAGGTCGCGCACGTGCACGGTGAGCCGGGCCGCGAACATCGCGATGCCGGCGTTGAACAGGGTGTACAGCGCGATCAGCGGAATCATCAGCAGCCACTGCCAGCTGGGGAAGTGGCCCATGACGATCAGCCCCGCGGCCATCACGCCGAGCATCGGCAGCAGCTGCATGAAGTTCTGCAACACCACGGCCACCGGCAGGGTCAGCCGGGGGAACGCGAGCGACTGCACCAGGCCCCGGTTGCCGGTGATCGACTTGGCGCCGTTGTTCAGCGACTTGGAGAAGAACTCGAACAGGAAGACCCCGATCACCACGTACGCGGGAAAGTCCGGCGGGCGCCGATCGCCCTGCAGCAATCCGAAGATCAGGCCGTAGATGAGCGCGTTCAGGGCCGGCTGCAGCACCAGCCACAGCATGCCCAGCCGGTTCCCCTCCTGGCTGGCCTGGATCCGGAACCGCGCCATGGCGATGGTGAAGTCCCGCCGTTCCCAGGCCTGCCGAAGGTAGTGCCACAGCTTCGGGCGGGCGCCGACCCGGTGCAACCCGTGCTGGGCGGCGTACTCGGCCTGGCTCATGGGCGTTGGGTTTCCTCTCGACCTGGGGCCCGAGTGGCGGCCGGGCACCGGGCTGAGTCTAGTGCCCCGACCGTGCCGGGTGCGCAGGCGCCGGCCGTGGGTCGGAGCGGGAAACCCGACCCACGCGATCGACGTGAGCGCCGGTCAGTTCGGCAGGGTCAGCGTCTTGACCGCACGGGACTTGCCGGAGGCCGGAGCGGTCTCGGCGGGGGAGATGTTGGCGGCACCCCTGCGGATCTGCGAGCCGTTGATCCGCAACAGCACCTTCTTGTTCGGCGGGAGTCCGCGCAGGGTGAAGTTGCCGCCGCTGTCGGTGGAGAACTGCGCCACCACCTCGCGGGTCGAGGTCCAGGCCGTCCGGGCCGACACGAACACGTCGCGCAGCGCCTTGCCGTTGGTGCCCACCACCTTGCCGGTCAGCACGCCGCCCTGGCCGACGGTGACGGTGGCCACGTTCAGCGGGGTGTTGCCCAGCTTCGCGGTCACGGCCGTGGCCTCCGCGCGCATGTAGGCGGTGCCCTTGGCCGCGACCCACTGCGTGGTGTAGTTGCCGCTGCCGACGTAGGCGAGCTGCACGAAGTAGCTGCCGGGACGCACCTCCAGCTTGTACTTGCCGCCGCTCGAGACGGGCACCTGGGCGTTCACGTCGCCGGTCGTCCGGGAGTAGGCCACCGCGACGTAGTCGCTCAGCACACCGCCCGCGGCACCCTTCACGGTGCCCGCGATGAAGCCCTTCGGCGAACGTGTCTTGGCCATGATCGCCTCGGTGCGGTCGCTCACCGCCACCATGACCTGCTTGCCCGCCTTGTCGAGGACCGGCTTGCCGTCGGCCTCGACCACCTTCTGCAGCATCTGGATGCGCACGTAGTAGTTGGAGTTCGAACTCAGGCCCTTCGCGACCCCGGAGGTGCCGGCGAGGGTCCGGCTGCCCTTCCGGGTGGTCATCTCCTGATTCTCGGCGAAGTCGACCCGGAAGACGTGCTTGTTCTTGTCGTAACCGGACGGCGCCGACCAGCTCAGGCTGATGCTGGCGTGATCGGTTTCGGTCGCGGTCAGCTTGGTGGGCGCGTTGGCCATCGGGACCCGGGTCTTGGCCTTGACCGGCAGCGTGATCGTGACCGGGTTGGTCTTCTTGGTCGACTTGGCCGTCGAGTAGCCGCTCATCCGGACGCCGGGCAGGTCGCTGTTGCCGGCCACCGGCAGCCGGTTGGCGACCGTGAACGTATAGCTGATCCCGGGCTTCAGGCCGGTGAACACGGCCGAGCCGTCGAAGCCGTACTGGTACCTGGTCTTCTGGCCCTTGGCCGCGGCGCGCAGCACGTAGCCGGGTGAGCCGGTCACCGTGCGCCAGGTGACCTCCATGCTGGTCTTGGTCGGGTTGACCGCGCGGATCGCGGGGGGCGGCTGGTAGCTGTATTTCGAGGTGGTGACCCGCACCGCCGAACTCACCGCACCGGCCGAGGAGCCGGTGCTGGCGGGGGCGCTCCACGGCTGCACCCACACGTAGTAGGTGCGCGACGTGGTCAGCGACGAGATCGTCACCGAGGTGCCGGCGACATACTTCGACTTGGCCTTGGAACGGCTCGAGCTGGTGCCGTAGTAGACCCGGTAGGCGGCCGGCTTGCCGTCCTTGGGGGCCTTCCACTTCACGGTGATGCCGTTCGAGCCGGTGATCTTCTTGGCCGAGACGCTGGTCGGCTTGCCGAGCGCGGCTGTGGCCACCGGCGAGGGCGCGAGCACGCCGAAGGTGAAGGTGAGCGAGCCGATCATGGCGATGACCAGGCCGCGCAGCCCCAGGCGGCGGGTCAGGGAGTTCGGATTCGTCACTTGCAGGCCCTGTTCCCTTGGTTCAGTTCGTTCCACCCGGCCTGGTAGATGCCGATCGCGCGCCGCATGTCCTCGGCGGTGGCGGCGTTGGCCCGTCGGGTGTCCATGGTGATCACGTGCTCCTCGCTGTACTGAATGCCCGAGGCGGTCATGTTGGCGGTGCCGAACATGGCCCGGCCGGCATTGCTGGTCGAGGGGGTGATCAGGATCATCTTGGTGTGGATCGGCACCGCGGTGCAGCGCACCATCGTGGTCGCCTTGTACTTCTTCAGCACGGCCACCACCTCCTTGGAGACGGTCTGGGCGCCACCGGTCTGGGAGAGCAGGATCTTCACGTCGCAGCCGCGGCGCTTCAGGCTGACCAGCGCCTTCACCATGGTGACCGCACGGGTGATGGTGAGCCGGTACATCGCCACCCGGATCTTGCTGTCGACGTTGCAGTCGACGTCGTTGAACTGGGCCGTGTAGTAGTCGTCCACGCCCTTGGGCTGCGGGCTGAACGACACCGAGGTGCCGCGTCCCGCGTCGGTGTAGTGCCGGTAGAGGCTGTCGACCCAGATGCCGCGCGCCTTGCGCAGGGTGGGTTTCACGTCACCGACGGTGACGAACTTGCCGTTGCGGCAGGCCGCCGAACCGGTGGTCGAGCCGGAGCAGACCCGCATGTTCAGGTAACGGGCGGCGAAGTTGTCGTACAGCTTCTTGTCGTTGTAGACCAGCGACGCCTCCTGCCAGTAGGTGCGCACCTGGCTGCGGGCGAACTGGCCCGACGACGAGAACACGGCGGGATGCCGCTTGCCGTCGTTCTCCCAGATGGTGTCCGACAGGGTGACGAACTTCTCGTGGTTGATCGACCAGGGGTAGACGCTGGACCGGTTGGTGTTGAAGCAGCCGTTGTAGCACCAGTAGATCTTGGCGATCTTCTTGTCGACCAGGCGCTTGACGATGTTGGCCTTGGCCGAGGCCGGGGTGATGCTGCCGCCGTCCATCACGAAACCGATCGAGACCTTGCGCTTCTTGGCCACGTACTCCATGGCCCGCCAGATGATCTCGGAGTCCGACTCCGGGCGCTCCGGGGTGCCGATCGCCCGGATGAAGTACATGCCGACCATGATCGACGACTTCTCCTTGGCGCCACAGATGATCTGCGCCATGCGGTTCGCGTAGCTCCACGGGGTCTGGTTCTTGGCGTCCAGATAGCCGCGGTATTCCATGTCGTCGGTGTTGAACCAGGCCTCGAATGCGCGGGGTTTCTCGGTCAGCGTGGGGCATTCGCTGAGATTCTGCGGAACGGCCTTGGCCTCTTTGGTCGTCTTGTCGATCGTGAAGCTGATCGCCCGCGCCGGGGTCACGGCCAAGGACGCGATCAACACGGCGGCTCCGAGCACCGCCATGACACGTGTGGTCCACCTGGATCGGTTGGCCGGAATCGGCATCCATCCCCCTGGGTTTGTGCGCCCATACCAGAGGCGAACGTGCCGAACCGGGCACCCTCTCGGCGCGTTCTAAGGATTTGCTTAGGTGATGATAGCCCAGCTTGCTGACACTCCCCGTGCGCCGAGCCGTGGGGGTGTCGGCGGGGTAGGGTGAGCGGGTTGATTCCGGCTGCCGGCGGTCTCGGAACCGGACACCGGAGCGGAAGAGGGCGGGTGTAGATGCGATTCCGGCGACTCGTGGCGGTGCTGACGATCGGGCTGATGGTCATGGTCGGGGCGGCCCCCGCGGCCCAGGCCGACGACTACCTGGACGCCAGCGATCCGCAACCCCGCCAGGAACTGCAGGACGCCCCAGGCTGGGTGACGCTGAGCTTCCGGTCGAAGGCCAGCGCCAACCTGGCCAAGGTGCTGGTCCTGGACGCCGGCGGCAAGAACGTCACCTCGGGGGCGCTGATCGTCGAGGGCACCAACGTCACCAGCCAGTTGGACGACAACCTGCCGAGGGGCACCTACAGCGTCTACTACCGCACCAGCGGAAGCGACGGGAAGCCGCGGGGCGGCGCCTTCCAGTTCGCCTACGGCCCGGGTCAGTGGACGCCGCTGGACAAGGAGGTCTGGGTCGGCGAGGCCGAGGAGCCCCCGATCCTGAAGAACCCCGACCCGAACGAGACCGGCCCGGGCGAGCCGAGCGAGACCCCCACGGCGACCCCGACCTCGGCGCCGCCCGAGACGCCGAGTGCCACGCCGAGCCCCGAGCCGACGGTCACCGCCGAGCCCAGCGAATCGCCCGCCGCGACCCCGGACGAGGGCGGGGATTCACCGGCCGGCTGGCTGGTCGGGGCCGGTGTCGCCGCGGCCGTCCTGGCGGGCTGGGCGGTCGTGCTGCTCGTCCGCCGGATCCGGACCGGCGGCTGAGCCTCGCCACGGCACCCATCGGCGGATCGAGGCTGAGGCCGAACGGGTAGGCGCGGTGACCGGCCGGCGTCAGTCCGAGTGCCGGCGGGCGGCGTCCAACTCGTTGAACAGGGCGCCCCACCGGGCCGCGAACGCCTGCTCGCCGAAGTCGATCGCCCGGACCCGGGCGCCCGCCGACAGCCGCGCCAGCGTCTCGGGGCGCGACAGGGTGGCGACGATCGCCGAGGCCAGGGCCGCCCGGTCGCCGGCGGGGACGAGCACGCCGCTGACCCCGTCCTCGATCAGGTCGGACGGGCCGTAGCGGATGTCGTAGCCGATCACCGGGCAGCCGTACTGCATGCTCTCCACCAGCACCAGGCCGAAGCCCTCGAATCGGCTGGTCATCAGGCACAGCGAGGCCCGCCGGTACACCTCGTCCGGACGGTCGGTGAACCCCATCAGCCGCACCCGGCCGGTCAGCCCGAGATCCCGGATCAGGTTGCTCAGGTCGCGTTCCTCCGCCCCGCGTCCGTAGATCTCCAACCGGGCCTCGGGCAGCGCCTTCGCCACCGTCGCGAACGCCTCGATGGCCTGGTCGAGTTGCTTGACCGGGTGCAGCCGGGCGAGCATCACCACCAGGTTCGGATCGCGCTCCACGGCCGCGTCGCCGGCCGGGCCCGGCACCGCGTGCGGCAGCACCTTGAACGACTCGGTGTAGCCGTACTTGGCCTCCGCCTCGGCCCGCTGGGTCGGGGTCAGGAACACGATGGCGTCCACCCGGTCGCGGGCCTCGAGCAGCGGACGGTAGGCCGGCCGCACCGAGCGCGGGTTGGTGTACGGCTCACGGATGTGGGTGCTGTGCAGCACGTAGACGGTCTTCACGTTCGGCCGGGAGTAGCCCAGCAGGTACCGGTCGAGCGCCCGGTCCTCGCCCATCAGGAAGGCGTTCCGGCCGCCGATCAGGCGGTCCAGGCAGAGGTGGTTGATCGGGTCCAGGGAGTCGTGGGTGGCCACCGGGCGGCCCTCGCCGTCGAACTCGATCACGAACTCGACGCTGCGCCGGCGGGTGTCGGGGTCGATCACCCACCACACCGTGAAGGCCGGGGTCTGGTCGCGGCGGTAGTGGATCTCCTGCCGGGGCAGGTTGAAGTGCAGGTCCATGTAGATCCGGCGGCGCAGCGTCCCGTTGGTGCGGAACTCCTCGCGCAGCGTCCGGCCCCGGTTGGGGTTGAAGTGGTCCCGGACGATCAGCCGGCCGGCGTGGTCGTAGCGCTTGTAGAACCGGTAGGTGCCCTCGGCGTCGAAGAACCGGTAGATCTCGTGGTCGGGGTCCTTGACCCAGGCGAAGCCGGGCTCCTCCAGGGGATGCTCCACGTCGTCGCCGGCGTAGGCGGTGTCGTCGGGGTAGTGGTCGTGCAGGCAGACGAACCGCAGGTTGTCGCCGATCACCCCGCGCTCCCGCAGGCCGTGCTCGATGTCGGCCAGTTCGCTGGAGTGCAGGAAGGTGACCAGGGTCGAGTCGACCCCGGCCTGCTCGGCGAAGATCCGGGCCTTCGCGACGATCGATGCGCTCCGGCCGCCGTAGAGCCGGGGGATGGCGTTCACGGCGAACAGGTAGCAGGCCTCCGGAAACGGTGTCGGCTCGGGGGTGGGTCCCATGGGCCGGATCTCCAGCGGGGCCGGCGGCGGGGTCGTCCGGGTGGGCGCGCCCGCCAGCCGGCGCCAGGCCGTCCGCGCCCGACGTGCCGCACCACTCAGCAGCCGCTTCATCCCAGACCTCCGAATCCCTGCGATACTTGGGCCCGACCAGCCTGCCATGTTGTCCCGCGATGGCGGCGGTGGACTCGGGATTCTGCTAGGAGGAGCCGGTGAGGGTCATCACCTATGGCACGTTCGACCTGTTTCATGAGGGGCACCGGCGGCTGCTTGAAAGGGCGAAGGCGCTGGGTGACCATCTGATCGTCGGAGTCACCACCGACAATTACGACGATTCCCGCGGCAAGCTGAATGTCCAGCAGAGCTTGATGGACCGGATCGCGAACGTCCAGAACAGCGGGCTGGCCGATGAGATCATCATCGAGGAGTACGAGGGCCAAAAGGTCCAGGACATGCAGAAGCACGACGTCGACATCTTCGCGATCGGTTCCGACTGGCTGGGCAAGTTCGACTATCTGAACGACTACTGCAAGGTGGTCTACCTGGACCGCACCAAGGGCGTCTCGAGCACCCAATTGCGGGACGAGGCCGGGGTGCTGCGGGTCGGCATCGTCGGCGCCGGACGGATCGCCACCCGCCTGGTCGCCGAGGCGCGTTACGTCAGCGGGATCAACGTCGAGGCGGTCTACACGCGCAACTTCGAGAAGGCCAAGGCGTTCGCGGAGAAGTGCGAACTCCAGTGGGCCAACGAGACCTTCGAGGACCTGCTGGAACACGTCGACGCGGTTTACATCGCCTCCCCGCACGCCAGCCACTACGGCTACGCCAGGGCCGCGATCGAGGCCGGCGTCCACGTGCTGTGCGAGAAGCCGATGACGCTGACCAGGCAGGCCACCGAGGAGCTCTACCGGCTGGCCGCGGCCCGCGAGGTGGTGCTGGTCGAGGCGATCAAGACGGCCTTCGCGCCCGGCTTCCAGCGGATGGTGGCGGTCGCCCGGATCGGCACCATCGGCACCGTGCGGTCGGTGGACGCCACGTTCACCAAGCTGGTCAAGGAGGGACGCGAACTGCACGGGGAGGACGGCGGCAGCATCTCGGAGCTGGCCACCTACCCGCTGCTCGCCATCGTCAAGCTGCTCGGCACCGACTACACCGACGTGCGGACGCACTCGTTCCGTCCCGAGGGCTCCGAGGTCGAGTTGTACTCCCGGATCGACATCACCTACAAGCACGCGATCGCCTCGGCGCGCACCGGCATCGGGGTGAAGGCGGAGGGCGAACTGGTGGTGGCCGGCACCCGGGGGTACGTGTACGTGCCGGCGCCGTGGTGGCTGACCGAGTACTTCGAGGCGCGCTTCGAGAACCCGGCGCACAACAAGAAGTACTACTACAAGTTCGACGGCGACGGGCTGCGCTACGAGCTGGCCGAGTTCGCCTGGATGATCCGCAACTCCACGCCCGAGTCGTTCAAGCTGCGGGCGGCCGAGTCGATCGCCATCGCCGACATCATCGAGCGCGCCCGCGCGCAGGCCGTCACCTTCGGCTGAGGCGGACGTGGCTAACCGGCTGGCCGCGAAGGCCGACTTCCTCAAGCGTGCGCTCTACGCCGGGCTGCGCTCGATCAACGAACGTCCCGACTCGGTGGCGCACAAGGTGTACCGGCCGTTGCTGCTGGGCTCGCGCCGGGTGATCGGCCTGGTCACGCGGCGTCCGGTCGCCTGGATCGCGCAGCTGCAGACCGTCCGCTGGCTCGACGACCGGCACCTGGAGGTCACCGGTTTCGCCTTCGAGCGCGGGATCGGGTTCCCGGACGGGCCGGAGTCGATCCGGGTGTGGTTGCAGGGGCCGTCGAAGCTGCGGATCGAGGCGGACGTCGAACCGCGCCGCGACCCGGCCGCCAACGCGCGCACCAAGGACAGCGACTACGACTACGCCAACACCGGCTTCCGCGCCGTGTTCGACCTGGACGGACTGTACGCCCGGCCCGGTGCCCGGCTGCGGGCGTTCGTGTCCGTCACGGGTGCCGGCCACACCCGCTCGGGGGGCTTCGAGAAGCGGTTCAACGGCGGCTCGGCGCGGTTCCCGGGCTCCCGGCTGCGGGCCGGCGTCCAGGCGATCCCGGACTGGGACGCCGAACAGGGACTGCTCGTCGAGGCCCGGGTGCCGGCGGCCACGGCGGTCTCGGTCGGCTTCGCCGGGCGCCGGGTGAGACTCGTCGCGGCCGGCGACCGGATCGCCGGCGGCGAACTGGTGAACGCGGGCACCACCATCGAGCTGCAGGCCACCCCCCTGGGCGATGGCCGGGTCGAGTTGACCGGCGAGGTGCCGGTCACCGCACCGGCGACCGAATCCGACGGCGGACAGATCGCCGAGGACGTCGACGGGCACCACGGCTGGCTGGCGCACAGCTGGTACCGGGTGCGGACGATCGACGACCGGGGAGGGCGCACCGACCTGGCGTGCCTGCTGCCCGAGGAGCGGATCGACGGCGGCACCGAACTGACCGGCTTCACCCAGGCGGGTGGCCTGTGCATCCGGGACACGCCGTGTTCGCTGCTGGTCACCTCGGCCGAGTTCCATGGCGGGGACGAGCCGCGACTGGTCTTTGCCGGCCGGGTCAGGGGCGACGTGACGGGGGCGAGGTTGAGCTTCGTCGGGCCGCACCAGAGCCTGCCCGTCGCATGGACGGTGGACGGCGACCGGTTCGAGGCCGTCGCACCGCTGATGACCAGCACCTGGGGGCGTCCGCCGCTGCCGCCGAAGACCGGCCCCTACACGCTGCGCGCGGCCACCGCCGCGGGGGAGTGGTTCTGGGCCGGTACCGCCGAGGACCTGATCGAGACCCTGTCGCCGGAGATCCCGCACCCGCTGTTCCGCTGCCGGTTCGCGATCGACAAGGCCCGCCGCCTGGTGTTCCGGGTGAAGCTGCCGCGGGCCGACGGCGAGCTCGGCTTCTACCACCAGCGGATCCTGGAGCAGAACTACCGCAGGGCCACCTTCGAACCCGAGGACAGCATCTTCTTCGAGTCGTTCTACGGCCGCAGCGCGGCCTGCAATCCGCGCGCCCTGGACGCGCTGGTGGCGGCCGAGCACCCCGGGATCACCCGCTACTGGGGCATCGTCGACAACTCGGTCGGGGTGCCCGCGGGCGCGGTGCCAGTGGTGTACAACACCAGGGCCTGGTGGGAGGCGCGCGGTCGTTCCCGCTGGGTGATCGCCAACGACTGGCTGCGCAAGAAGTTCAAGCACCAGCCGCACCAGGTGGTGCTGCAGACCTGGCACGGCTCGATGTTCAAACGCATCGGGCTGGACCGTCCCGGCTTCGACAAGATCCAGGAGATCGCCCTCAAGCGGGAGCGCGACAACTGGGACCTGCTGCTCAGCCAGAACCGGCACAGCAGCGAGATCTTCCGCTCCGCGTACGCCTGGGACGGTCCGATCATCGAGGAGGGCTACCCCCGCAACGACGCCCTGACCGGGGGCGACGGCCGTCCGATCCGGGAGCTGCTGGGTATTCCGCGGCAGCACACGGTGGTGCTGTACGCCCCCACCTGGCGCGACGACCAGGAGAAGGCGGAACTGCTGCTCGACGTGGCCGCGCTGACCGCCGAACTGGGGGACGGCTACACGGTGCTGCTGCGCGGGCACACCCGCACGCACGAGATCAGCGAGTCGGTCACCGCGACCAACCTGATCGACGTCACCACCTACCCGGACATCACCGAGCTGTTCCTGGCGTCCGACGTCCTGATCACCGACTACTCCTCGGTGATGTTCGACTTCTCGGCGACCGGGCGTCCGATGATCTTCTTCGTGCCCGACCTGGACGACTACCGCGACTCGATCCGGGGCGTCTACTTCGACCTCGAGGAGGTCGCCCCCGGCCCGGTGATCTACCGGCAGGAGCTGGTCGCCGCCGCGATCCGGTCGGCCGCCGCGGACCGGGCGACGGTGTACGCCGACAGGTACGACGACTGGCAGGCCCGGTTCAACGCCCACGACGACGGCAACTCGGCCCGGCGGGTGCTGGCCGCGCTGTTCGCCACCGCGCCGCCGCGGCTCGGGCGTCCGTCCGGCCGCTGAACAGTTCGCCGGCCGGACGGGTGGCTCACGGCAGGTAGAGGCTGACCCGCACCATGTTGTGGTCGGACGGCGGCTTGGCCGCGAACCTGCCCGAACCGGCCAGGTGCACCACCGTCTGCCATTCGGCCACCCGGATCTTCGGCGAGACGAACACGTAGTCGATCACCGAGCCGTTGATGTAGGCCGACTTCGGCGGGGCCGCCTTCAGGTTGTTCTTGGTGTTGAACTCGGTGCCCAGCCGGCGTTCCACGATGGCCGACCGGCTCGGGGTCTTCGACTTGTAGGTGTTGCCCAGCGGGTCGCGGTAGCCGGCGCGGGTGACCACGTCGTAGGGGGCGTTGCTGGGTTTGGTGTACTTGCTGGTCTTGAAGTCGCCGAGGATCACCACCGGCAGCCGGGACCGGTTGCGCTGCTTGATCGCGGCGACGAGTTCGCGGGCCTGGGCCGCCCGGACCTTGTGGTGGAAGCTGGCGCCGGACGCGTCGTTGACCGGGTCCAGGTGGGTGTTCACCACGAAGAACCGCTTGCCGGTGGAGAGTTGGCGGAACTCGGCCCAGACGACGAACCGCTTGGTGCGGGTGGGGTCCTGCGCGCGGAACTGCGTCGAGCCCTGCCGCAGCAGCTTCACCCGGGTGCGGTTGTAGAAGATCCGGGTGGCGTTCGAGGCCCCCCGCTGCTTCACCTTGCATTTGGTCGGGGTGGTCGACTTCTTGCAGTTGTACCGGTAGGTGTTGGTCAGCCGGTACCGCGAGCCCAGCAGCGCCAGCAGGTCGGCGAACTGGGCCTTGCGCTTGCCGTCCGCGCCCTTGGTCAGCCCCTGCGAGGCCTCCTGCGCGCCCAGCACGTCGAGGTCCTGCGCCTTGATCGCCTTCACCAGCGCGCCGCGCCGCTTGGCCCACGGGTGGGAGTCGGAGCAGTTCGCGCACAGGATGTTGTAGGTGGCGGCCCGCAGCGGGGCGTAGCTGACACCGGTGGTGGTGCTCACCCGGATGGCCTTGCCGAAGGAGGAGGTGGCCTTGCCCTTGGCGGTGCGGGTGCGGACCTGCACCCAGTAGCGGGTGCCCTTCTTCAGCCGGGTGAGCCGCAGGCCGGTCGCCTTGACGGTGGCGTGCCGGGCCTTCGTGAAGCGCCCGTTGGTGGCGTAGCGCACCTGGTAGTGGGTGGCGCCGGCGCGGCCCCGCCAGGACACCGTCAGGGTGTTCTTGCCCCGGGCGTGCAGCCGGAGGCCGGCGGGGGCCAGCCGGGGGAGGGCGGTGCGCGCGGTGCGGGTGGTCACCTGGCCGGTCTTGCCGTACTTGCTGAGCTTGGTGCCCGTCGTCCGGGCGACCGCGACCTTCACGTAGTAGCGCCGGCCCGGCTTCAGCCCGGTCAGTTCCGCGTACGGCTCGGTGGTGCGCACCGTCTTGGCCGAGGCGAACGACTTCTTGGTGGCGTATTTCACCAGGTAGCGGGGGGCGCCCCAGACCGCCTTCCAGGACACCGCGACCGCCTTGGCGGAGCGGCTGACCACCGACGGCTTGCCGGGCGCCGCCCAGGCGGCGGCCTCGGCCCGGGTGGGGGCGGTCACCAGCATGCCGGCCAGCACGAACAGCGTGGTGACGAGGCAGATCACCCGGCGGATCACGGCAGCCACACCGTCGCGCGCAGCAGGTGGTGATCGGAGGGGATCACGCCCTTGTAGGTGCCGTCGGAGTTGAGCGTCATGGCGGTCTCCCACTCCGAGACCCGCAGCCGGCCCGAGGTGAAGATGTAGTCGTAGTAGGTGCCGTTGGGGTTGCTCGACTTCGGCGGGCTCACCTGCCACCGGTTGAACGAGTTGTAGTGGGCGTTGATCCGCTTCTCGGCGGTCGCCCACGCGGCGATGCTGGTCGAGCGGTAGGTGTTGCCGAGCGGGTCGATGTAGCCGGCGGCCCGCAGCAGGTCGTAGGGGGCGTTGTCCGGCACCCGGGTCTTGGTGGAGTTCAGGTCACCCACGAAGATCACCGGCAGCTTGCCCGGGTTGTTGGCGTTGACCTCGGCCAGGGACTCGCGGGTCTGGGTCTTGCGGTTCTCGTAGTACTGGGTGCCGCCGTCGGTGTCGGTGCGGTTCTCGAAATGCACGTCGGCGAACATGAAGTCCTTGCCTGAGTCGAGGTGCCGGAACACCGCCCAGGCGACGTAGCGCTCCATGCCGCCGGAGGGGACGTTGGTCAGCCGTTTGGCGCCGTGCCGCTTGAGCTCCAGCTCGGCGGAGTTGTAGACGATCCGGATGCCGCGGGACGCCTCCCGGTCCTTCGCCACGCACTTGGTCATGGTGGTCGACTTCACGCAGTCGTACCGGTGGGGGTTGACCAGCTTGTAGGGCGAGCCGAGCAGGGCGACCAGGTCCTCCATCTGGGCGATCTTGGTCAGCTTGCCGTCCGCGTCGTACAGCCGGGACTGCTGCGCCTCCTGCAGCCCGATCACGTCCGGCGCCTGCTTCTTGATCAGCGCCGCCACGGCGGTGCGGCGCTCCAGCCAGGTGGTCTCGTTCGGCTGGCCCTTGAACCCGTTGTGCGCCCGGACGTTGTAGGTGGCCACCCGCAGCGGGGTCTGCTGGGTGCGGGTCCGCAGCGTGACCGGGGACGAGTACTCGCTCATCGCCGGGGTGTTCTTCCGGCCGACCACGCGCACCTCGACGGTGTAGCGGGTGTTCGGCAGCAGGCCCTTCAGGGTCGCCTTGGTGCCGTTCACCACCGTGTAGGACGCGGCTCCGCCGACGGGGGTGTGCCGGACGCGGTAGCTCAGGCCGGCGCCTCGGGACGGCCAGGCCAGCGCCGCGGTGGTCGCCTCGACGTCGCGGGCGGTGGGTGTCCCGGGGCGCAGGTACGGATAGCTGCTTGCGGACCGGGTGCTGGTGCGCACCTTCGTCCCGTAGGCCGACAGCGCCTTGTTCGCCTTGCTGACCGAGCGCACCTTGACCTGGTAGGCGCGGCCGGCGGCCAGCTTGGTCAGTTCGGCGGTGGTGCCCCGCTTCACGAACAGGTACTTCGAGCCCTTCCAGTTCGTCTTGGAGGTCGTGTACTTGATCCGGTAGCCGCCGGCGCCGGAGGCCGCCTTCCAGGTGAGCGCCAGCGACCGGTTCGCCCGGCTGGTGACCTTGAGCGAGGTGGGCGCCTTCACCTTGGGTGCCGCGGCGGGCAGTCGCCCGCCGACGTGGCCGGGGGTGGGCACCGCGGCCCGCGCCTGGGGTGGGATGGCGATCAGGGGTGCGGCCAGCAGGGCGAGTAGCAGCACCCGGGCCGTGTGGGGGCGCACGGGCAGGATCAACACGCTGAAGTCCTCCGGGGGTGGGGTGGGTCCGGCTGGTCGGACGGTAACCCCGAGGATCCGCGGGCGTCATCCGCACCCTCAAC
>JAGPGQ010000307.1 GCA_018055925.1 Micropruina sp. | reverse complement strand
CCGCCGGACAGGGTCTGCCAGCGGCGCTCCACCAGTTCCTCGACGGCGGCGACCGCCATCGCCTGCTCGACCGCGTCCCGCTCGGAGTCCCGGGCTCCCGGCCACCGGCCGCGGTGCGGGATCCGGCCCAGCTCGACGACCTGCCGCACGCTCAGGTCGAGTTCGGTGCTGGGGTGTTGTTCGACCAGCGCGATCCGTTGGGCGCGTTCCCGGGCGGTCAGGCGCTCCAGGGGCAGTCCGTCCAGCCACACTCCCCCGCGCAGCGGCCGGCGCAGGCCGGCGATCAGGTGCAGCAGGGACGTCTTGCCCGATCCGTTGGGCCCGATGATCGCGGTGATCCCGGTGGTCGCGAAGCCCACCGTGACGTCGTCCACGATGGTCCGCCCCGGGACGCCCCAGCTCAGGTTCTCGACCGTGATCATGCGGGTGCCGGTCATGAGTGGGCCGCCTGTTGCCGGAGCAGCACGACCAGGACCGGGACGCCGATGACCGCCGTGACCACGCCGACGGGGATCTCGGTACTCTCCCGCAGGGTTCGGGCGATCGTGTCGGCGCCCAGCAGCAGCACTCCGCCGGCGAGCGCGCTGAGTGGCAGCAGGGTGTAGTGCGAGGGGCCGGTGGCCAGCCGGATCAGGTGCGGCACGATCAGCCCCACGAAGCCGATCTGGCCGACGAAGGCGACCGTGGTCGCGGTGATCAGGGCGGTCGCGACCAGCAGCGCCCAACGGGCGCCGTTCACGTTGACCCCCAGGGCGGCGGCGGAGGTCTCGCCGAACGCGAAGGCGTCCAGGGTGTGGGTGGCGAAGACCAGGGCCACCAGGGCGACGGTGGCGGCGCCGACCACGATGAAGGCGCTCGGCCAGCGCATCCCGGCGATCGAGCCGAACGTCCAGGCCAGGACGGTGCGCGCCGCGTCCCGTTCGCCGAACACCAGGATCGCCAGGGACGTGAACGCGCTGGCCAGCTGCCCGATGGCGACGCCGGCGACCACCGTCCGCACCGGCGGCAGCGCCCCGGACCGGCCGGTGGCCAGGATCAGCACCACGACCAGCGCGGTGAACGCGCCGGCGAACGCCATGCCGGCGATGGTCAGGTTCGCGGGAACGAACGGCAGCGACACCCCGAACACGATCGCGGCGACGGCACCCATCGAGGCGCCGCCCGAGATGCCCAGCAGGTAGGGCTCCGCGAGAGCGTTTCGGGTGAGCGATTGCAGGATCACGCCACAGATCGCCAGGGATGCACCGACCGCGAGTGCCCCCAGCACCCGGGGCATCCGCAGCTCCCAGACGATCCGGTCGTCGAGTTCGGTGACCCCTTCCCCGGCAATCAGGCGGAGGCGGCGGGCGATCACCTCGACCACGGTGCCGACGTCGAGGTCGGCGGCGCCAACCCCGATCGCCACCACGGCCAGCACCGCGAGCGTGGCGGTCAGGGCGAGGCTCAGCACCGTCACCCTGACCGCCCGGTGAGTCCTCACCTACAGCTTGGCGATCTGGTCGGACACGGTGGTGGCGCCGTCGACCAGCCGGATGCCCGGCGTCGATTCGGAGAACGGGATGGTGACGTAGGCCTTCGCCTTGACCGCCTTCAGCTTCTTCAGCACCGGGTCGGCCTCGAGGTAGGCGATCTTGGCCTTGGCGGTCGACCAGGACGCGTCGGCGAGCACGATCACGTCGGGATCGGCCTTGATCGCCTTCTCCCAGGACACGGTGGCCCAGTTGCCTTCGACATCGGCGAAGACGTTGGTCGCGCCGACGGTGTCCAGGATGATCTGCGGCCCGCCGCCACCGGTGCCGGCGAACAGCTCCTTGTCGCCGGAGTCGTACCAGAGCACCTTCTTACCCTTGCCCGCCGCCTTGGCCTTCAGGCCCGCCAGGGCGTCCTTCTGCTGTCCGATCAGGGCGTCGGCACGGTCGGTGACGCCGAACATCCTGGCCACCTCGGCGACCTCCGCCCAGGCGGCGTCCATGGTGCTGGGCGCCTTCTCGACCCCCTTGGGGCACCCGAACGGGCTCACGTAGGTGGTGATCTTCTCGGCTTCGAGTTCACCGCGGCTGCCGACGCCCTGGTCGGTGAACGCCGACGAGTAGGACGCGTAGGCGAAGTCCGGCTTGGCGGCCAGGAACGCCTCCTTGGCCGGGTACTTCTCGGCGAGCACCTTCACCTGGCCGTAGGCGGCCTTCCAGCGTTCGGGGATCTGGTCGTCGAGGTAGGCGGTGCCGGCCATCCGGTCCTGCAGGCCGAGCGACAGCATGACCTCGGTGGCGCCCTGGTTGAGCGTGACGGCGGCCGTCGGCGGGGTGTCGATGGTGACCTGTTCCCCGCAGTTGGTCAGGTTGACCGGGGCGAAACTGGCCGGGGCGGAGGCCGTCGGCGTGGACGACGCGGGCGCGCCCGCGCAGCCGCTCAGGGCCAGGGCGGCGGCGACGGCGGCCGCCAGCAGATGGGTACGACGAAACATGGAACCTCTTCCACTTCGTGCCTGTTCGCGAGGCAATGGACGAATGCCGGCAGGTCTTCGGACTCGAGATCGTCCCCTCGTGGGCGTCTTCCCAGGCTGTGTGCCCAGTGACGTTGGGCCCGGAGGGTCACTCTCACCGCTGCGCGTCAGTTCCGGATTCACACCGGATTCCCTTGCACCAGGTGGTGCCACCGACAGCTGAACCCTATCGGCCGGCCTCCAGTTCCGCCTCGATCTACTCGATCGTGGGAAGGCTCGCGGCACCGTGTACACGATGTACACTACGGTCACGGCAGGCTCCGGGAGGCACAGCATGACCACCGTTCGTTACGAAACCCTGCGCGATGCCCGCGCCCATCTGACCGACATCACCAACCAGGCCGTCGGCGGTCAGCCGATCGCCTACGCACGCGACGGACAGGTGATCGCCGCAGTCAATGCGGTCCGCCTGCGCGATGCACTGGCCAAGCTGCATCCCGCTCGCGCGGAGGTGTTCCCGGAGGACGAGGCGGTCGGGATCGCAATCTCCGAACTGGGACTCGCCGTCGAAGGCGACACCTTCGAGGGGGCAACCGCCGAGATGGTGATCGCGTTGCGCAACTACGCCGAGGACTGGACCGATCATCTACGACGCGCCCCCAACCACGCTGACAACTGGGGTCTGGTGCAGCTCATCGCCTATTCAACCGACGAGCAACTGACCGAATGGATCCGGGGGTCCTGAACGCATGGTCGGATTCCCAACGCCCAGCCGTTCGGACCATCTGTCGTTCTGCCAGATCGAGGGGTGGTCCGAGGTTCGGCGGGCGACGGGAGGTCCCGTCCGGCACCACATCACCTTCGAGTTGAATCTGCCCGATGGCCGGATCCTGCGCACTCACATCTCTCGGCCTGGCTCGGCCAAGGCAACCTATGGCGCCGGCCTGTGGGGGACCATTCTGCGTAGTCAACTTCATGTTTCCCAAGCGGAGTTCTGGGATTGCGTGCAGCGCAAGGTTAAGCCGGACCGTGGAGCCCCATCATCACCCCCCGAGACCATCCCGGCGGGAGTGGTCACGCTCCTGATGAATCTGGGAGTGCCGGAGGCAACCGTTCTCGCGATGAAACGGGAAGAGGCTATCGCGCTACTGAATACCTTGCTGTCGCGACCGAGCGGGTAAGGCCGGCTCGCTCTCGGTTCGACCACGAGTAGCCGTTGACGCGGCATTTCGCGAGACTTGGCTCATGAGCGTGACCGAAACGTCCTCGCCGACGACAACACTCTGGCGGCCCTGCAACGACGCGGAACTTGCGCTGGTGGCCGAGAGCCGCTGGCGGCGGTGGCCGCCAAGGCTGGACTGGCAACCGATCTTCTACCCCGTGCTGAACGAGGAGTACGCGACTGAAATCGCTCGCGGGTTCCAGGTGCCCGCGTTCGGCGTCAGCCACGTCACGCGGTTCGAAGTTGACTCGGCCTACCTGGCGCAGTTCGACGTGCAGCG
>JAGPGQ010000306.1 GCA_018055925.1 Micropruina sp. | reverse complement strand
AGCCCCGACGGGATTCGAACCCGCGCTACCGCCTTGAGAGGGCGGCGTGCTAGGCCGCTACACAACGGGGCCCTAGCGTCGCCTGAGCGACCTGTCGAAGATTACCAAAGCCAGCGCAGCTTCGGCGAATCCTCTGCGCTGGGGTACTAGGACTCGAACCTAGACTGACGGAACCAGAATCCGGCGGGCTGCCAATTACCCCATACCCCACTGTCGGCCGCGTGCGGCCAACGAGGAGCAACGTTACCGAATCGGGGACGCGCGCCACAAATCAGCGACGATCAGCGCGACGGGCCGGGCGGAGCGACGGTTCTGCCCTGAGGGTCGGGGCGCCATCGCGCGAGCCCCGCACGCGGCCGCGCGGAGCTCGGACGGCTCGGCCCGCCCAACCGATCGCGCGATCCTGCACCGGTGTCACCTTGGATCACCGATGTCGTGTTATTTCACGCGATCAGTGTGCGAAGCCGACAGTGGTGTCCGATCTCGCGATCGGTGAACGGGAGGGGCCGAGGGAACGGACGCTGTCCACGTACGTCCCTGGTCAGCCGGATGGCGACCAGGACTGCGGGCATCGGATGGTATCCACCCAGAACGTCATCGACATGGACGAGCCGCTGCTCGAACGGGCCGAGACGACCGGGGTCGACTGGCGCGACCTGGCCGGGCCAACTCGGAAGGACAGGCGGAGGAGGGACGAGCAGACTCGACCCCGGCGGAGACGACCGAACCAGCCACACTGGTGTCCGGTCAGCGGCAGGTCCGGTCAGCGGGAGCCAGCCCGGTCCCGGTCCCCAACCTCAGGAACGGCCCGACGAAGGCGGAGCCACCACAGCGCCCAACGCGACCGCCCCGGCAGCAGTCGCCCCTCGCCCAGGCCCGTCCCGAAGGGACGAACCCGCCGCCCCAAGATCAGCCTCGCGCCCTCGGATCGACCACCCCGGAGCGCACCCCCGGCGTGGTCACCGCCAGGTTCAGCCGGCGTCCGACCAGCAGCGCCAGCAGCGTGAACACGCCGAAGCCCACGACGTCCCAGACCAGGTCGATCCAGCCGATGGTGGCGGTGGCCTTCACCTGCGCGATCGTCGAGTACAGCCCGGCGTAGCCGAAGGCGAGCACGTTGTTGACCACGTGAGCGCCGATCGCGGCCTCCAGTCCGCCGGTCTTCACCACCAGCACGCCGGCGAGCACGCCGAACGCGAACCGGTCGAGGAACAGCGGCACGTTCTGGGTGCCGTGGAACAGCGCGAACAACGCCGCCGAGCACACCACGCCGAACCAGGGCGCGGCCGGCGTCAGGGACTGGAACGCCTGCAGCAGATACCCCCGGAAGAAGAACTCCTCGGCGGCCGCCTGCAGCGGCGAGGTCAGCAGGATCAGCACCAGGAACACCCAGTAGTCGCGTTGCGGCTGCAGGTGCGGGAACGGCTGGCCGAGGTGCGAGAGGAACAGGAACAGGTTGAACACCACCAGCGCCAGCCCCATGCTGATCACCAGGTAGCGCCAGCGGAACCAGGGCCGCACCGAGGCCAGCCAGCGCGGATGCCGCCGATGGAAGAACAGCACCACCGCCAGGCTGATCGGGATCAGCAGGGCGAGGGCGATGTGCCCGGCGAACATCCCCCAGGGATGCTCGAACGCGGCCAGCGACCGGAGCCAGTCGGTCACGTCCCCGCCGGGCTGGAAGATCACCCAGCCGAGCCAGCCCAGCAGTTGCGACACGGTGGGGGCGAGCACCACGAACAGGAACACGCCGCTCACGATGGCCGCGATCGCGCGCAGCTTGCCGGCCTGGGGGCCGAGCAGGATCTCGTCGTACCGGACGCCGCCGGGCGTCGGCTCGCTCGCGAAGGCATCCACCCACGAACGCCGGACGGGCACCGCCATCAGCCCTCCGCCACGACCGGGTTGGTGAGCGTCCCGATGCCCTCGACGGTTACCGACACCGAGTCGCCGGGCTGCATCGGCCCGACCCCCTCCGGGGTGCCGGTGAGGACGACGTCGCCGGGCAGCAGGGTGGTGAACGCGGTGATGTGTTCGATCAGCCGCGGGATGTCGAAGACCAGGTCGGCGGTGCGGGCGTCCTGCTTCACCTCGCCGTTGAGCCGCGTGGTGATCGCCAGGTTCGCGGTCTCCTCGAGGCCGAGGTGGGTCGAGATCCAGGGCCCGAGCGGGCAGAACGTGTCGAAGCCCTTGGCCCGGTTCCATTGCCGGTCCTTGGCCTGCAGGTCGCGCGCGGTGACGTCGTTCGCGATGGTGTAGCCGAAGATCACATCGGCCACCCGGTCGCGCGGCACGCGGCGGCAGATCCGTCCGATCACGATCGCCAACTCGCCCTCGAACTGCAGATTCTCGGTCTCCGGCGGGTAGACGATCGGCTCCCCCGGTCCGATGACGGAGGTGTTCGGCTTGAGGAAGATCAGCGGTTCGGCCGGCACGGACGAGTTGAACTCGGCGGCGTGCGCGGCGTAGTTCTTGCCGACCGCGACCACCTTGCTGCGTGGGATCACCGGGCTGACCAGCCGGACGTCGTCCAGCATGTGCCGCTCCCCCGTGTAGTGCACCGCCGTGGCCAGCGGATCGCCGGTGACCGCGGCGATGGTCTCGGGATGGCTGCCGCCGTCCTCGGCGAGTTCGACGACGCCGAAGGCGGGGTCGCCGCCGTCGGCCACAAAACGGGCGATTCGCATGGCCGCAGCCTATGCCGTCCCGCCCCGGCCCCCGGCAGCCCGCCGGGTGTCAGACTCGTGCCCGGCCGACGGCCTTCCCGCCGCGCGGAGTGCGCGGATTCTAGCCGGGTCGCCTCCGAACCACCGGCGGACACGCCCGAAATAGTCACATCAACTAATACGTGGCAAGGTGGGATGCGGGCAGCCCTTCCCCCCGCTCTCGGTGCCCTTTGAGTACCCCACATTGCATCCGAAAGGCCTGAAACACATGCTCAAGCTCACCGGCTCCACCAAGTCCACCACGCGCAAGATCACCTTCGCGCTGCCGGCGAACCACCCGGCCGGCAAGGTCTCCGTGGTCGGCAACTTCAACGACTGGACCCCCGGTGCCCACCTGCTCAAGAAGCGCTCCAACGGCACCATGAGCGCCAGCGTGACGGTTCCCGCGGACTACATCGTCGCCTTCCGCTACCTCGGCGAGAACGGCACCTGGTTCGACGAGACCGAGGCCGACTTCGTGGACGCCGGGGCGAGCGTCATCCTGGCCCCGACCGCCTGAGCGCCCACACCCCGCAGCGCTCGCCCAACTAGCCCGCTCGCTCACCGCGCGAGCGCGGAACAAGTCGGGCGAGCGCTGGGTGGCTACTCGCCGAGGTAGAACGACGTCGTGCGCCCGCCCGCCTCGCGGGCGGCGTCCGGATCGAGCCCGGCCGCGATCGCGGCATCGACCCAGCGGACGGCGCTGCCGCGCATGAACTCGCGGGCCTGCTCGCCGGCCGCCCACTCGTCCGCCTCGGGTGGACGCCCGGCGCCGCTGACGATGTGCCCGGCCAGGCCGAGCAGGCTGAGATCCCAGCCGACGCCCACCGCGCCCGGACCGTAGGTCTGCCAGAAGCCGTTGTCCACGTCACCGGAGTGGATCAGCCGCAGCCGGGAATGGTCGGCGTCGATCTCCTCGACCCGCACGTCGATCAGCGAATGCCCCTCGCCCATCACCCAGGTCGCGGTGAATCGCTCCGGCGGCTCGCAGGTCTGCACGACTCCGCCGGCATTGCCCTCGACCTGATAGCGGCCGCCGAGTTCGAGATCCCCGTGCACGGGGGCGAACCAGCGTGCCAGCCGGTCGGCGGTGGTGACCGCCTGCCACAGGTCGGCCTGCTCGGTCGGGTACTCCTGGCTGATCTCGACCGTCATCGCGGTCGTGGTCTCGCCGGGCGCCTCCGCACTCACTCGGCGGGTCACCTCGTCCAGCTGGCCGGGGACATCGATATCGGGCAAGT
>JAGPGQ010000084.1:3577-14169 GCA_018055925.1 Micropruina sp. | reverse complement strand
CCCTGGTGTACGCGCGGGCGGCCGTCCGGGTCGGGGCCCGATTGGCCGAACGCGGCGAGCAGCATCGGCGGAACCTGATGCGACTGCTCGCCGGCAACCAGCTGCTGATCTTCGTCGTGGACGCCGCGTTCTCGCTCAGCGTGGTGGTGGCCGCGGCCGGGCTCGCGGTGGCCGGGATCGGCGCGGGCACGCTGAGCCTCGGCGAGGGGATCACGGTCGTGCTGATGACCGTCCTGGTGATCGGCCCGGTCGACGTGGTCGGCCAGTTCTTCTACGTCGGCATCGCCGGACGGGCCACGCAACGGCAACTGAGCGCACACCTGCGAGCCCCGTCCGAGGCGACCGGCCTGCCGAATCCGGACGGCGAACCGACGACCGGATCGTCCGGTGACGCCTTGGTGCTGGACGGCGTGACCGCGGCCTGGCCCGGCGGGCATCCGGTGTTCCGGGACCTGTCGCTGAGCATCGCGCCAGGTGAACGAGTCGCCCTGATCGGACCGAGCGGGGTCGGCAAGTCCACCGTGAGCGCACTGCTCCAGGCCCACCTGCTGCCGGCCTCCGGACACGTCCTGGTGGACGGCCTCGACACCCTGACCGCGCCCGCCGCGGCGGTGCGCACCCGGCTGGCGGTCGTCGAGCAACGTCCCTACCTGTTCCTTGGCACCATCGCCGACAACCTCCGGCTCGCCCGTGCCGGGGACGGTTCCTATTCCCGTTCAGGGGACGGTTTCCTTTCCCGTTCAGATGCGGACGGCAGGAACCGTCCGCCCGGCTCGGATCCGGAGGATGGGCACGCATCCCGCGACTCCGAGAATCCGGACGAGGACGCGCTCTGGGCAGCTCTCGGGGTCGCCGGACTGGCGGACGAGGTGCGAGCGATGCCGGACGGACTCCACACGCCGGTCGGTGAGCGCGGACGGTTGCTCTCGGGCGGGCAGGCGCAACGGCTGGCGATCGCCCGGGCCGCGCTCCGGGACGCCCCGATCCTGATCCTGGACGAGCCGACCTCCCAGGTCGACCTGGCTGCAGAGGCGGAGATCCTGGCCGCCCTGGAACGGCTCGCCACCGGTCGAACCGTGCTGATGATCGCCCACCGCCCAGGTGCGATCCTGGCCGCCGACCGGGTGATCGAGTTGACCGCCACCGTTGGGACGGACGCATGACCGCCCGGGCGCCGTCCAGGATCGGCCTGACCCGCTGGCTGATCGGGCACACCCGGCGGCTGGTACCCGTCCTGGGTGTGGCCGTGGTGGCCCGGATCGCCGGGCAGCTGATGGGTGTGGCGCTGCTCGTCCTGGCCGCCGATGCGATCGCCCGCACGTCCGGCGGAGCGGCGGTCTCGCTGCCCGGACTGGTCGGCCTCCTTGCCGGGGTCGCCCTGGGCAAGGCGCTGCTGCGCTACCTGGAGCACTACGCGGGCCACTGGGTCGCGTTCACCGCGCTGCAACGACTGCGCGAGCTGTTCTTCGACCGGCTGATCCCGCAGGCGCCCGCGGCGACCACGGGCCGGGCCGGCACCGAACTCACCGAGCGGGCCACCCGCGACATCGACCGGATCGAGGTGTTCTTCGCCCACACTCTGCCGCCGGCCGTCGCCGCCGTGGCCGTCCCGGGTGTCGCGCTGGCCTGGCTGGCCTCCGTCTCGCCGCCGCTGGCGCTCACCCTCGCCGGGTTCACCCTCGTGGTCCTCGTCGTGCCGCTGCTCGCGGGGCGCGCCACCTGGTCCTCGGCCCGCGCCGTCGCCGAGGGCAGGGGCGCGGTGGCGGCGCATCTGGGCGACGACCTGCAGGGGGTGCGCGAGATCGTCGCCTTCGACGCGACCACCGATCGCCTCGCCGGCCTGGATGCCGCGGACCGCGCCCTGACCGGCACCCGCTCCCGGGCCGGCGCCGTCCAGGGCGCCCGCACCGGCATGATCACGGTGGTGCAGGGAGCGTCCCTGGTCGCGGTGGTGGCCGTCGGCTCGGCCGCGGGTGCCGGCGCACCGGTCGTGCTCACGGCCCTTGCCGTCGGCATCGGCCTGTGGACCCCGGCCCGCGGCATCGACGACTTCGTCGCCGGCCTGGACGCGGCCTTCGCCGCCGCCGTCCGGGTGCGGGAGGTCGTGGACGCGCCGCCCCAGGTGACCGATCCCGCGTCCCCCCTCGGGCTCGGCCAGGGCTCACGGGTGGACCTGGAGCAGGTCGGATTCAGCTACCCGGACGCCGCCCGGCCGGCGCTGGACGACGTCACCGTCCGCGTCGAACCCGGCACCTGGAGCTACCTGGTCGGGGTCTCCGGCAGCGGCAAATCCACCCTGGCGCACCTGTTGTTGCGGGGCTGGGACGCGGAGTGCGGCAGCGTCCGGTTCGCCGGGACGGAGGTCTCCGCGGCCGGCCTGGACGAGCTCCGCTCCCGGATCGCCCTGGTGCCGCAGCATCCGGTGGTGCTCTCCGGGACGGTGGCCGACAACCTGCGGCTGGCCAACGCCGACGCCGACGCCGACGCCGACGCGACGAGTCTGCGGCTGGCCCTGCACACCGCGGGACTCGACCAGTGGGTCGCGGAGCTACCCGAGGGCCTGGACACCCCGCTGACCGGCCGCGGTGTCTCCGGCGGACAGCTGCAGCGGCTCGCCCTCGCCCGGGCCCTGGTCGGTGAGCCCGACCTGCTGATCCTGGACGAGGCCCTCAGCCAGCTCGATGCCGACACGGCCGGCCAGGTCCGGGAGCGGCTGCTCGCCCGGACGCCCCGGCTGACCATTCTGGAGATCACCCACCGGGCCGACCTGGTCCCCGCGGGCGCGCCCGTGGTCGTGCTGGACGCGGGACGGGTGCTCGAACACGGGACCGCCGCGGAACTGCGCGTCCGGCGGGGAGCCTTCTCCCGGCTCGAACTCCGCCACTGAGGATCCAGCCAGTTTGTGTCGCACTCCATGCGGGCCCGGGATGTCGATTGGGCGCCATAGGCTCGTCATCCCGGCGAACGCCGGGATCTCCGAAGACGACCAAGATCCCGGATCTAGTCCGGGATGACGAACAACCACCCCATGGTTCGCCGGCGTGGTTGGGACCTGAGGTACCGGACAGGCCTGTTCGGTCCGGGCGCTGGCGTGCACAGGACGGACTGGGACGCGACCGCCGCGCCGGCGTCCACGTCCCCGTGGCCTAACCCGACCCTCCGGCCTTCTCCTCCAGCAAGGCCCGCTCGCGGTCATTGCCCGCCAGCCGGGCGGCGACGGCGAACTCGGCTCGCGCCTCGTCGTCCCGGCCGAGCCGCAGCAGCAGTTCGGCCCGGGTCGCGGGCAGCAGGTGGTAGCCGCGCAGTGCGCCGGAGGCGGCGAGCGCGTCGACGATGCGGAGCGCGTTCGCCGGTCCGGTCGCCATCGCGACCGCCGCGGCACGGTTGAGCTCGACGACCGGGGAGGGCGCAAGGCGTCCGAGCGCCTCGTAGAGCAGCACGATCCGGTCCCAGTCCGTCTCGTCGATGCTCGGTGCGACCGCGTGGCACTCGGCGATCGCCGCCTGCAGCGCATAGGCGCCGCGTCCCCGTCCGAGCGCGTCGGCGCGGGCCAACGCCGCCCGGCCGCGCAGGATCCGTCCGCGATCCCACCGGGAACGGTCCTGGTCGGCGAGCAGGATCGGCCGGCCGGCGGCGTCCGTCCGCGCCGGGAACCTGGCCGCCGTGAGCTCCATGAGCGCCAGCAGCCCGTGCACGTCCGGCTCGGCCGGCATGAGCTCGCCGAGCACCCGGCAGAGCCGGATCGCCTCGCGGCCGAGCTCCGGCCGCATCCACTCCTGCCCGGACGTCGCCGCGTGGCCCTCGTTGAAGATGAGGTAGAGCACACCGAGCACGGTGCCGAGCCGCTCGGCGAACGCGTCCCGCTCGGGCACCTCAAACGGCACCTTCGCGGCCGCGAGCGTCTTCTTGGCCCGGACGATCCGCTGCTGCACGGTCGCGACCGGGACGAGGAACGCCCGAGCGATCTCCTCGCTCGACAGGCCCGCGACCACCCGCAGGGTCAGCGCGACCCTCGCCTCGCGCGACAGCACCGGGTGACACGCGACGAAGACGAGTCGCAGCACGTCGTCGTCGATCGTGTCGGGATCCCACGGGTCGTCCGCGGCGGCGTCCGTCTGCTGCCGCTCCAGTTCGTGGGCGAGCAGGGCGACCCGTTCGTCGAGGCGTTCGCGCCGCCGCCAGCCGTCGATCGCCTTGCGCTTGGCGACCGTGGTGAGCCAGGCCGCCGCGTTCCGCGGCACGCCGTCGCGCGGCCACTGGGCGAGCGCGTCCAGGAGCGCCTCCTGCGCGAGGTCCTCGGCGAGGCCGAAGTCGCCGGTGTAGCGGGTCAGCGTCGCCACGATGCGCGCGGATTCGATCCGCCACACCGCGGCGACGGCGCGCCCCGCCGAATGGTCGGAGCGCGCCGTGACGTCGGTCATCTCAGGCCTCGGAGCCGGATCCCTGAGCGCGCTTCGCCTGCTCCTCGCGCCAGCCCTCTTCCTTCTGGATCCACTCGTTGTCGGCCGGGAAGTCCTCCTCGCCGTGGACGCGGCGCACCTCGAGGTACGAACCGGGACCCAGCGGGCAGCGCTTCGCCCACTCGGCCGCCTCCTCCTTCGACGACACCTCGAGGATCCAGAAACCGCTGAACAGCTCCTTGGTCTCGCCGTAGGGGCCGTCCGTGATGAGCGGCGGCTCGCTCGCGAAGTCGACGACGAAGCCCTCCTCGGGCTCCGAGAGGCCCTCGCCGCCGACCATGACGCCGGCCTTCATGAGCGACTCGTTGTACTTCCCCATCGCCTCGATGATCTGCTCGAAGGGGACCTCCTTCGACGCCTGGAGGGCCTCGTCGGTCGCCCGCATGATGAGCATGTACTTCATGGTGTTTCTCCCTGTTCGTCGGGTCGCCGTATCGACCCTCTCACTGACGACGTCGAACGGGAAACCGCCGGATCGACACGGCCGCGAAAGAAGTTTCGAGAGTCTTTTCGAGGGGCCGGGAGGTGCCTGCGGGGGACGAGGTGCGGTTCGGGGTTCGGGCTCGCCGACGGAGCGCCGGCACCGTCCGTGTTGCCGCGACTTCGCACCCGTCCCTGAGGCTCGCACCGGGCTCGGTGCAAAGGTCTGGTGGCGTTGGAGCGTCGGCCTAGGGTGAGGGCGTGCGGCGTCGGAGGGCAGTCTGGTGGGCCCTGACCGTTGCCCTCGGGTCGATCACCGCCGGTACCTACCTCGCTCTGGCCCTGCGGTCCTGGGCCTGGGACTGGGACGAGGCGTGCGCCTCGCGGCTGGGGGTATCCGTGACGCAGGTGGGCGCCGCCCGCCAAGGCTTCCCGCCACAGCTGGCCTGCGCCCGGGACGACCTGGTCGTGTTCACGAACCCCTTGTGGACGGGACCCGCGCTGGTCGTCGCCCTGGGCGTCACCCTGCTCTGTCTCGTGGTGGCGATGTGGCACGTGCGGGTGGAGCCGGCTGCCGAGGGTGCCGGATTGCTGGTCGTGGTCGGAGCGCTCGTCGTGACCGCCACCCTCGGTTGGGCCGGGTACATCGCGGACGCCCGGGGCGTGGCCGAGGCCGCCCGTCAGCGAGTCGCTGCCCAGGTGCCGCAGCTACCCGGGCCGGTCCCCGCCCAGCCCGTGCCCACGGCCACGTCCACCGCCTCGCCACGGCCCGCGTCCGCGAGCCGGGCGCGAGCTGACGTGGTCAGCCTCGGGCGGAAGGCGACGCAGATCGGCGGCGACGACTTGATCTGGCCACTCCGGCCGACGATCACGCAGACCCGGTGCGGGGACGGGGGACGCGCCGGCACCGTGTTCTTCCTCAAGGCGCGGTTCACCACCCGCGATCCGGACGACGTGCACGGGCCGGCCGAGATGGGGGCGCTCTCGCGCGACAACGAACGGATCGCCGGGGTGATTGTGGACGCCTGGGTCCGCACCGGGCTGGTGGCCGGTCCCGAACGGCTGCACGGTGAGTGGCACCTGGGCGTCCCGGCCGGGAGCCCGCTCGACACCGTCCAGGTGGGATTCACCGATGGGATCGGAGATCTGTCCGTCGCCAGCCGGTGCGCCGTCCGGGGGTAGCACCGATGACCACCGGGTCGCCCCGCGCGCTGACCGCACGAAGGAATGCGCGGACGGCGGTGTCGTTGTGGGGTTCGGGCTCGACAGGTGAGCGCGCCGGTGAGTCAATGGACCCATGAGGTCCTCACCGGTGCGGATCGTGACCGCGGCCAGCCTGTTCGACGGGCACGACGCGGCGATCACCGTGATCCGGCGCGTCCTGCAGGCGCGCGGCGCCGAGGTGATCCACCTCGGCCACGACCGCAGCGTCGACGACGTGGTGACCGCAGCCGTGGACGAGGACGCGCACGGCGTGGCGGTGTCGTCCTACCAGGGCGGCCACCTGGAGTACTTCGGCTACCTGGTCGATCGGCTCGCCGAGCGGGGGTCCGCAGCCCGGGTGTTCGGTGGCGGCGGGGGCGTGATCGTCCCGGACGAGATCGCCGCGCTGGCCGCCAGGGGCGTCCGGATCTACAGCCCGGACGAGGGGCAGCGGCTCGGGCTGATCGGCATGGCGGACGAGGTGATCGCAGCCTGTCAGGAGGTGCGGGGGTCTCGACCAGCGGGGGAGGCCCGTGAATCGAGGGGACGGTTCCTTGAACCGGAATGGGAACCGTCCCCTGAACGGGAATGGGAACCGTCCCCTGAACGGGATAGGGAACCGTCCCCGGCGTTCAACCTGGCGCGGGCGATCAGCGTGCTGGCCGAGGGGGGACGGGTCGACCTGCCGGGGAACCACCCACCGGTGCTGGGGATCACCGGGACCGGCGGCTCGGGCAAGTCGTCCCTGACCGACGAGTTGTTGCTGCGGTTCCGGCGGCACGCGCCGGGCGTGCGGATCGCCGTCCTGGCCGTCGATCCGACCGCGCGACGCGGGGGAGCGTTGCTCGGTGACCGGATCCGGATGAACGCCCTGGACGGGGTGTACTTCCGCTCGCTGGCGACCCGAGGGGCGCCCGGCGGCATCCCGAAGGGTCTGGACGACATGATCCGGGCCTGCGGCGTCGCCGGTCACGACCTGGTGATCGTCGAGACGCCCGGCATGGGCCAGGGGGACGCCGCGATCGCCGATCACGCCGACGTCGTGCTCTACGTGATGACCCCGGAGTACGGGGCCGCAACCCAGCTGGAGAAGATCGCCGCCCTCGAGGTCGCCGACCTGGTCGCGATCAACAAGTTCGACCGCCGCGGCGCCGAGGACGCCCGCCGCGACGTCGGGCGACAGCTGATCCGCAACCGGGGCGCCTTCGGGGAGTCCTGGCGGAACCAGCCGGTGATCGGCACCGTCGCGTCCCGGGTCAACGACGACGGCGTGGACGAGCTGTACCGGCGGCTGGTGCCGCTGCTGCGCGCTCACGACCTCGACCTGCCGGAACCGCCGCCGAGCGAGCGGCAACGTCCCGGCGCGCCGATCGTGCCGCGGGGCCGGGAGCGCTACCTCGCCGACGTGGCCGACACGGTCCGCGACTACCACGCGGACACCACCGCCCTGGTCGCGGACGTCCGCCGTCACGCACAGGTCGAGGCGGTCGCCGCCATGCTGGACGACCCCACGCCCCTGGCCGGACTGCGCGGATCGCCGTCCCCCGAGGCGCAGACGCTCCTGGACGCCTGGCGCGTCCACACCGACGCCGCACAGTCGGTCACCGAGACCCTGTCGGGGCTGCGGCTGCCGAAGGTGGCGCTGCCCTCCGACGACGAACCGGGCGCGCTGGTGCGATACCTGCGGGCCGAGAACCGTCCCGGCAGCTTCCCGTTCACCGCCGGTGTCTTCCCGCATCGCCGATCGGGGGAGCGTCCGACCCGCATGTTCGCCGGCGAGGGCGACCCGTTCCGGACCAACCGGCGCTTCCACCTGCTGGCCGCCGGCCAGCCGTCCACCCGGCTGTCGACCGCCTTCGACTCGGTCACGCTGTACGGACGCGACCCCGCGAGGCGGCCCGACATCTACGGCAAGGTCGGCACCTCGGGCGTCTCGATCGCAACCCTGGACGACATGCGCGACCTGTTCGCCGGCTTCGACCTGGCCGACGACTCGACCTCGGTGTCGATGACCATCAACGGTCCGGCGCCGACGATCCTGGCGATGTTCCTGAACGCCGCCATCGACCAGGCCGGCGACCCCGAGGTGGTGCGCAAGGTGCGCGGCACCGTCCAGGCAGACATCCTCAAGGAGGACCAGGGGCAGAACACCTGCCTGTTCTCGATCGACTTCTCACTACGGGCGATGGCCGACGTGCAGGAGTGGTTCATCGAGCACGGGGTGAAGCGGTTCTACTCGGTGTCGATCAGCGGCTACCACATCGCCGAGGCCGGGGCGAACCCGATCACGCAGCTGGCGCTGACCCTGGCGAACGGGTTCACCTACGTCGAGGCGTACCTGGCCCGCGGCATGGCGATCGACGACTTCGCGCCCAACCTGTCCTTCTTCTTCTCCAACGGCATGGACGCCGAGTACTCCGTGATCGGACGGGTCGCCCGCCGGATCTGGGCGATCGCCCTGCGCGACCGCTACGGCGCCGGCGAGCGGGCGCAGAAGCTGAAGTACCACGTCCAGACCTCGGGCCGGTCGCTGCACGCCGCCGAGATGGAGTTCAACGACATCCGCACCACGCTGCAGGCGTTGTGCGCCTTCTATGACAGCGCCAACAGCCTGCACACCAACGCCTACGACGAGGCGGTGACCACGCCGTCCCCGGCGTCGGTGCGGCGGGCGCTGGCGATCCAGTTGATCATCGACACCGAGTGGGGGCTGGCCGCGGTCGACAACCCGCTGCAGGGCTCCTACCTGATCGAGCAGCTGACCGACCTGGTCGAGGAGGCGGTGCTGGCCGAGTTCGACCGGATCGCGGACCGCGGCGGCGTCCTGGGTGCGATGGAGACCGGGTACCAGCGCGGGCTGATCCAGGACGAGTCGATGCTGTACGAATCCCGCAAACACGACGGGACGCTGCCGATCATCGGGGTGAACACCTTCCTCGACCCGGACGCCGAGGCGTCCGCGCCGACCGTGCTGGCGCGGGGGACCACCGAGGAGAAGGAGTCCCAGCTGGCCCGGCTGGCGGACTTCCACGCCCGGCACGCCGACGAGGCCCCGGCCGCGCTCGCGCGCTTGAAGGAGGTCGCGCTCGTCGGCGGGAACGTGTTCGACGAACTGATGCGGACGGTGCGGGTGGCGTCCTTGGGCCAGATCACCGAGGCGTTCTTCGAGGTCGGCGGACGCTACCGCCGCACGATGTGAGCCCGACCCACCCGGCCAGGGTCGTCGTTCCGTCGGGAGCAGTCCACAGGACGTCGATCGGGCCGGCGGTCATCGCAGTTCACCGCGGGCAGCGGCCGTCAGCAGGGCCTGCCCCCGCTCCGACATGGCCGGGTTGATGGCGGTAGCCACCGCCTCGTCCACACCGAGCACGGCGAGTACCGCCAGGACGTTGCGGAACGACACTGTGCCTGGATCGGTTTCGACGGCGCGCAGCGTCGGCGAGCGGTTGGGTCGGGGACGGCGGTGGTGGCGGTGATCCGGCCGTGGCAGGGTGCTGGCTGTGATCGAGGAGTACCTGAGCATCGCCGAGCCGGCCGAGGCTGAGATCGAGGACCGGCGCTCGCGCTTCCTGGCGCGCCTCGAACCCGTCGCGGACGAGGCTTCGGCCCGGGCCGTCATCGAGGCCGTCCGCCGGCAGCATCACACCGCCGGGCATCACTGCTCGGCGTTCATCCTCGGGCCGGACGGCGCCGTCGAGCGCAGCAGTGACGACGGCGAACCCGCCGGGACCGCCGGCGCACCCATGCTCGAGGTGCTTCGCGGACGCGAACTGCGTGACGTGGTGGCGGTGGTCACCCGCTGGTTCGGCGGCACCCTGCTGGGTGCCGGCGGCCTGGTGAGGGCGTACTCGGACGCCGTGGCGGCCGCCGCCGATGCCGCCGATGTCGTCCGCTACCGATTCGTCGACCTGCTGGAGCTCGAGCTGGATTACGCGATCGCCGGGCGGGTCGAGGCGTCCCTGCGGGATCGCGGCGTCGGGGTGGCCGACGTCCGGCATGCGGCGGCGGCGACGCTCGTCCTGGCGATTCCGCCGACGGATCGTCCGGCGGTGGTCTCCGCGATCGCGGAACTCACCGCGGGCCAGGGTCGTCCGCGGCCGGTCGGTACCCGCTGGCTTCGTGCGTGACTCGAATGGGAACCGTCCCTTGAACGGGAAGGGACGGTTCCCTGAACGGGATTGGGGACGGTTCCCTGAACGGGATTGGGGACGGTTCCCTGAACGGGAATAGGAACCGTCCCCTGAACGGGATAGGGAACCGTCCCCAGCTCTGGCGATCAGGCGTGCCCGGCGCGATCGGTGTGACCGAGCGACCGCTCGGGCGCGACCAGGTCGCGGACGCGGCGCTTCAACTCAGCGATCTCCGGGAAGCCGCCGTCGATTTTGCGGTTCCAGACCGTGGTCTCGCCGACCAGTACGCGGAACATGCCTCCGTGTGAGGGGACGAGTAGGACCCCACCGAGGTCGTCGGCGAAGGTCTGCAGCAGCTCGCCCTGGTACCACTGAGCAC
>JAGPGQ010000084.1:0-3477 GCA_018055925.1 Micropruina sp. | reverse complement strand
TTGCGGTTCCAGACCGTGGTCTCGCCGACCAGTACGCGGAACATGCCTCCGTGTGAGGGGACGAGTAGGACCCCACCGAGGTCGTCGGCGAAGGTCTGCAGCAGCTCGCCCTGGTACCACTGAGCACGCAACAGCCAGCGGCAGTCGATGCAGTAGTAGATGGTCACCACGGGCTTGGACACCCGGCCATTCTGCCGCGTCGCCGGCGGCGTCCTCGATGGCAGCGTTGGGACGGGCACAAGGCGCCCCGTCATCCCGGGCTTGCCCCGGGCTTGCCCCGGGATCTTGTTGGGGTTCGGTCGGCTGGCGTACGAGATCCCGGCGTTCGTTGGTGTGACGGGGTGGTGGGACGGGCACAAGGCGCCCCTCGTCATCCCGGGCTTGCCCCGGGATCTTCTGCAGCCCCGTCAGTTGGCATACGGGATCCCGGCGTTCGCCGGGATGACCGGGGTGGTGAGAGGGCGCAAGGCGGGCCTTTGTCATCCCGGGCTTGCCCCGGGATCTTGTACGGCCCGGTCAGTTGGCTACGAGATCCCGGCGTTCACCGGGATGACGGAGGGCGCCGGGATGACGGAGGGCGCCGGGATGACGGAAGGGACGGGACGGCGAGGGTGGCGGGACGGCGAGCCCCGCATCGTCCGCGCCGCTCAGGTGGTCTCGTCCACTTCGACGCCGGCGGCGCGCAGGTCGGCGACGACCGCGGGCACATTGCTCGGGGCGACCGCGGCGGTGAGGTCCAGCAGGACCCGGGTCGGGAAGCCCGCCCGGGCGGAATCCAGGGCGGTGGCCTTCACGCAGTAGTCGGTGGCGATCCCGCAGACGTCGACCCGGGTGGCGTCCCGGTCACGCAGCCAGTCGGCCAGTGGCTCCCCGGCGGCGTTCGCGCCCTCGAAGCCCGAGTAGGCGGCGGCGTACTCGCCCTTGTCGAAGACGGCGTCGAAGCCACGCCAGGCCAGATGGGGGTGGAACTCGGCACCGGGAGTGCCGGCGACGCAGTGCGGCGGCCACGAGTCCACGAAGTCGGGGGTGGCCGAGAAGTGCGTCCCTGGGTCGATGTGGTGATCGCGGGTCGCGGCCACGGCGTCGTAGCCGCCCCGCTCGAGCAGCGCCGAGATCGCCGAGGCGGTCGCGGCGCCCCCGGCGACCGCCAGGGAACCGCCCTCGCAGAAGTCGTTCTGCACGTCGACGACGATCAACACCCGGCTCACGACTCGGCCCTCGCGTAGGGGTTGTGGGTGACCTGGCCGTCGGCGTCCAGCATCAGCGTCGGGATCGCCGCCTCGCCCTTCGACATCTTCAGTGCGGCCAGCGGCAACTCGGCGCGCGAACGGGCGTGCCGGGCCTGACCGTCCACCAGCGGTTCCCGGCCGACGATCTCGCCGTCGCGGACCAGTTCGACCAGCAGCGGCCGGTCGTTGTGATCGCCGTCGGGCGGGGAGCCCACCCCGATCACCTCGGCCTCGGCCTTGCCCCGGGCGTCCAGCCGGCGCAGCGCGTACTTGCGGCCGCCGATGCTCGACTTGTTCAGGCTCTTCTTGGCGACCGGTTCGAGCGGCGCGCCGGGCTCGTCGCTGTCGGCCCGGGCCACCAGCTTGTACACGAACCCACACGACGGGGCACCGGAGCCGGTGACCAGCGAGGTGCCGACCCCGAACCCGTCGACCGGGGCGCCGCGCAGTGCCGCGATCTGCCACTCGTCGAGGTCGGAGGTGACGATGATCCTGGTGTTGGTGGCGCCCAGCGAGTCGAGCAGGTGCCGCACATCGGTGGCCAGCTCGGCCAGATCGCCCGAGTCGAGCCGGATCGCGCCCAGCCGTCCCTGGGTGAGTTCGACACCGGTCCGCACGGCCGCCTCGATGTCGTAGGTGTCGACCAGCAGGGTCGTGTTCTCGCCGAGGGCCTCGATCTGGGCGCCGAACGCCTCGGCCTCGGTGGCGTGCAGCAGGGTGAAGCTGTGCGCCGCGGTTCCGCGGGTCGGGACGCCGTAGCGGCGTCCCGCCTCGAGGTTGGACGTGGCCCCGAACCCGGCGATGTAGGCCGCCCGGGCGGCGGCGACGGCGGCGATCTCGTTGGTCCGCCGAGATCCCATCTCGATGCATGGACGATCGCCCGCCATGGCGGTCATCCGGGAGGCGGCCGACGCCACCGCCGAGTCGTAGTTGTAGACGCTGAGCAGCACCGTTTCGAGGATGACGCCCTCGGCGAAGGAGCCCTCGACGATCATCACCGGCGAACCCGGGAAGTAGATTTCGCCCTCGGGGTAACCCCAGATGCTGCCGCGGAACCGGTAGCCGGCGAGCCATTCGGCGACCTTGTCGTCGATGATGCCGTGGCTCAGCAGAAAGCTGATCGTCTCGTCGTCGAAGGTGAACGCCTCGATCGCCTCGAGGGCCCGGCCGACCCCGGCGACCACCCCGTAGCGGCGGCCGGCGGGCAGCCGGCGCGGGAACAGCTCGAACAGGGAGTGCCGGAAGGCGGCGCCCGATCGCATGGCCGCCCGAACCATCGTGAGCTCGTAATGGTCGGTCAGCAGCGCCGTGGAGTTCAGCATGGGCGTCAGCGTAACGGTTGGGGTCTGACACAATCTGCAGCATGGTTTTCGCGACCGGTCAGCAGGCGGTGCCCGAGGGCGGCACCGCGATCGCCGAGCGTCCGCTGGACCAGCCACTCGACCTGATCAGCTGGGTCACCATCGTCTGGGACGACCCGGTGAACCTGATGAGCTACGTCACGCACGTGTTCCGCACCTACTTCGGCTACTCCAAGGCGAAGGCCCACCGATTGATGCTGCAGGTCCACCACGAGGGCAAGGCGGTGGTCTCGTCCGGTACCCGCGAGGCGATGGAGACCGACGTCAACGCGATGCACGCCTACGGACTGTGGGCGAGCCTGGAGCGTGCCCAATGACCCGCTTCCGCCGTTCCGGCGACCAGTTGCTGTTGGCGCTGGCCGACTACGAGGAGGCGGTGCTGGAGTCGATGGTCGAACAGCTGATCGACCTGCTGGAGGGTGACGGCGTCCGCCCTCAGATCGACGACCAGTTCGACCGCTGGGAAGCCGAGATGGCCGCGCCCGGCGACCTGGACACCTCCGACCCGGTGATCGCCCGGCTGTTCCCGCCCGCCTACCGCGACGACGAGAAGGCCGAGGCCGAGTTCCGCCGGTTCACCGAATCGGCACAGCGCCGGGCCAAGATCGAGCAGGCCCGGGTGGTGCTGCACGCCCTGCTGGAGACCAGCGGCGGACGCGATCCCGCGGTGATCCGCGGCGTCGACGTGGACGCCTGGCTGAAGACGATCGCCGCGCTGCGGCTGACCCTGTCGGTGCGGCTCGGCATCGCCGACGCCGAGGATGTCGAGGAGCTGGAGGAACTCGACGCCGAGGATCCCCGGGGCGTCATGTACAACATGTACGAGTGGTTGGGCTACCTGCTGGAGGATCTGCTCGACAAGCTGCATTGAGCCCGACGGCTCTCCT
>JAGPGQ010000083.1 GCA_018055925.1 Micropruina sp. | reverse complement strand
GCACGTACCGCTGGAAATACCACTGGGTCTGCTGCCGCTCCGTCGGAGCCGGCAACGCCACCACCTGAGCGATCCGGGGGCTCAGGTACTCGGTGATCCGCTTGATCGCACCACCCTTACCTGCCGCATCCCGGCCCTCGAACACCACCACGAGGCGCTGACCCTCCTGGCGAATCCATTCCTGCATTTCGACAAGTTCCGCCTGCAGCCGAAGCAGTTCGGCCTCGTAGAGCTCCTTGTCGAGCTTCTTCGACTTCTTGCTTTTCTTGTTCTTCTTTGAACCCACGGGGTCACGCTACAGATCACGTCCCGGGTTCGCAGCCTTCTGTCGATGACAGGTCGAGGGAAAGGACGCCGGACTCCACTCCGGCGTCCTTCCGTTCCGCCTCAGCCTCGATCCGTCGATGGGCGCCGTAGCGAGCGGCACCAGATCGGTGCACCGGGAAGCCGGGCACGCGAAGGCGTACCGGGTCGTACGACGAGCGTGCCCGGCGCAGCCAGGGCGCCCAGCTGGGGTCGCGCAGTAGGCGCAGAGCGGCGGCTCGAGGCTCAGGAACCCGTGAAGCCGCAGGCTCCCGAGTAGGGACGCAGGGCGTCCCGGACGCGGTCGACCAGGAGTTCGTGCCCGGTCGGCTCGAGCAGGCCCTCCCGCACCCGCTCGAACTGCTTGGGCAGGAACTGGCTGATCAGCGGCTCGGGAATGCCCACCTCGTCCAGGTTGGCCAACAGGACGTCGACCGCCCGCACGATCTCCTCGTTCGGCAGGTAGTACCGGATCCGGTCCGAGTAGCTGAACCGGCGAGCGATCTCCTGCTCGTGGTCCGTGCCCTCGTAGTAGCCGCTCCAGTAGCCCGGCGACTCGGTCATCACGCGCTCGATCACCTCGACCAGCTTGGCCCGCTTGGCGGGATCCTCGACCAGGTAGCCCTCGATGGCGTCCAGCGCGAACAGCCCCTCGCGCAGGTTGAACGTGAGCCCGGGGCCCACCTTGAGGATCGCCCAGTGGTCGAGCACCAGGTCCCGCAGGTTGCTCTCGGTCTGGTAGTCGGTGGAGTGCGCCTCGAACAACAGCGTCGGCTCGCCGTCCAGGGCGCCCTGCAGGGCGGCGGTGTTCGCCGAGACGTAGTCGATCACCTTGACGTGGTCGAACTCGACCGCGGGCTGCACCACGATCGCGACCACCTTCGACCAGCCGTCGTCGGCCCCCACCGCCGCGAACGCCTCCTTGTGCGCCGCGATGGTCTCCCGCGCGGCCTCCGGCGCGGTCGGCGTGAGCGCCCCCAGGGTCTCGTGAGCGCCACCCGGGACCGGCACCTCGGTGCCGATCACGTAGGAGACCGGAATGGTCAGACCGGCCTCCTTCGCGGCCTCCTCGGCGACCACGAGCAGCCGGGCCGCCCGCTCGGCGACGATCTGGTCGGTCAGCGGCACCGGGTCGCCCACGCACGACATGGAGCAGTCCAGGTGGATCTTGGTGTATCCGGCGAGCACGTAGGCGCGCACCAGATCCTCCGCCTTGGGCATGGCCGTCTCGGCGGTCTCCTCCTTCTGCCAGCGGTTCGGGCCCAGGTGGTCGCCGCCCAGGATGACCCGCTCCCGCGGGAACCCGTGGGCATCCGCGATCTCGAGGACGAAGTCCCGGAAGTCGGCCGGGGTCATCCCGGTGTAGCCGCCGAACTGGTCCACCTGGTTCGAGGTGGCCTCGATCAGCACGACGCTGTCGTCGGCCAGCGCCTGGCGCATCGACGCCTCGATCACCAGCGGATGGGCCGAGCAGACGGAGTAGATACCGCCCCCGCTCCCCTGCCGGTTGCCGGACAGAATCTCGCGAAGTGCATCGCGTGACATGTGTTTCCTTTCCTCATTCTTCGTAGAGATCGGGCTCCGGATTCGCCGGAGATTTCGTTCATTGAGTAGCGAGTCATGCCGGGCTCGGCCCCGTCATCCCGGGCCTCGACAGTCATCCCGGGCTCGACCCGGGATCCCGGCGTCCGCCGGGATGACGGAACGGTCCGCCGGGATGACGGAACGGTCCGCCGGGATGACGGGACGGTCCGCTGGGACTACGGAGTGACGCAGGTTCACGCGCCCGACTCACCGGAGACCCGGAAGATCACCTTGAGCCGGTGCTCGTCCCGCGACCGCATCACCTCGAAGCCGCTGACGGCGTCGGCCAGGGCCACCTCGTGGGTGATCAGCAGTTCCGGATCCACGAGGCCGGAGCCCAGGATCCGCACCGCATCGGTCCACTCATGGCCGGGGAACGGCGCCGAGTACGACATCCAGGAGCCACGGACGGTCAGTTCGTGCCGCAGGATGGTCTCGAACAGCTTCGGACTCAGGGTGAGGTCCTGGTGGGCTGTCCCGACGTAGACCACCGTGCCCCGCCGGGCGGTGATGGCCAGCGCCTGCCGCTGCGTCGGGGGAACCCCGGCGGTCTCGACGGTCAGCACCGGGGCGCCGACCTTCTCGAAGTGCGCCGCGAGGTCGTCCGTCGCGCCGTTCACCGCGTGCGCGGCACCCAGCCTCAGCGCCATCTCGAGGTTGCGCGGGTCGACGTCCACGACGGTGATGTCACCGGCGCCCTTGTCGCGCAGCGTGAGCACGGCCAGCAGGCCGATGACTCCCCCGCCGAGGACTGCCGCGGGCGCGCCGGGGATCACGTCCGCCCGTTCCACGCCGTGGATGGCGACGGTGAGCGGCTCCACCAACGCCCCGACCTTGAGGCTGAGATCACCCAGAGGGACGAGGTTGACCGCCGGCACGGCGACCAGGTCGGCCAGCGCCCCCTGCCGCCGCGAACCGATGAACGAGTAGTTCGGGCACAGCGACGGCGTGCCGGCCCGGCACTCCGCGCACGTGTGGCACGGAACCAGTGGCGCGACCGCCACCCGGTCGCCCACCCGGGCGGTGGTGACGTCGGAGCCGACCTCGGCCACCACCCCGGAGAACTCGTGGCCGAGCACCTGCGGGAAGCTGTGCACCGCCCCCTCGAAGTAGCGGGGCACGTCCGAGCCGCAGATGCCGCAGTAGGCGACCCGGACGAGCACCTCGTCCGCGGCGCACACCGGGTCGATCTCGGAGAGGGTCAGTTCGCGGCGACCAGTGACAGCCACCGCCTTGAGTCCGGTACTCATCTAGAGGATTCCTTTCACTGGGATTCCGCCTCGACGTAGAGCGTGCGGCGGCGGTACTTGATGAACGTGTAGACGAAACAGGCGCCGTACAGGGCGAGGATCACGAACCAGCCGACGGCGATGTCACCGCTGACCCCCTTGGCGAGCAGGTAGGTGATCGGGCTGCCGGACTGGTCGAGCGAGGAGACCTGGCCGCCGCTGGGGAGCAGATTGACGTTCTGGGCCAGCTGGGTCTGCAACTCGACCATCTGGTTCGCGATCCAGACGGTCATCACCATGATCGCGGTGCCCGAGAACAACGTCCGGAAGATGTTGCCCTTGTGCACGCCGACCGCGATGGCGACGAAGAAGCCGATGGTGGCCAGGTCGCCGAACGGCAGCACCCGGTTGCCCGGCAGCAGCGCGGCCACCACGATGGTCAGCGGCACGAAGATCAGGCTGGCCGAGATGACCTGCGGATGCCCGAGCAGCAGTGCCGGGTCGAGGCCGATTCGGTAGTTGCCGTCGGAGAACCGCTTCTGCAGCATCTCGCGGGCCGCTTCGGCGATCGGCAGCAGGCCCTGCATGATCAGCTTGACCACCAGGGGCATGAGCAGCATGACCGCGCCCATCTTGACGCCCAGCTGCAGCGACTGGCCGATGTCGTAGCGGGCCAGCAGCCCGATGACGATGCCGAGAACGGTGCCGATCACCAGCGGCTGCCCGAACGGGCCGAGCTTCTCCTCCAGCTGCTCGGTGGTCAGGTTGATCTTGCGCACGCCCGGGATCTTCTCGAACAGGTCGTCGATCGGCGGGGCCAGGACGCCCATGTAGGCCGACGTGCCGTGCGGGATCGCGACCCCCTCCAGGCCGAAGAAGTTGTCGGTGACCGGGCTGAACATGTCGCCCAGCTTGTAGGCGATGACGGCGTGCACCACGATGCCGACGATGCCCCACCAGAAGCTGCCGGTGGCGACCTGGACGATGGCACCGGTGAAGGCCATGTGCCAGATGTTCCAGATGTCGACGTTGAGCACGTGGGTGCCGCGCAGCAGCAGCATGACGATGTTCACGCCGATCGCGATCGGGATCGCGATCAGGCCCATGTTCGAGGCCCAGGCCATCGGCGCGGAGCCCGGCCAGCCCACGTCGATGACGGTGAGACCGAGGTTGAAGTTCTGCGCCATCGCCTCGGCGGCCGGGCCCAGGGACTCGGTCAGCAGGCCGACGACCAGGCCGATACCGACGAAGCCGACACCGATGGTGAGGCCCGACTGCACGGACTTGCTGATTCCCTGCCGCAGCGACAGGCCGATGATGATGATGATCAGGGGCAGCATCACGCTGGGCCCCAGGTCAACTATGTATTGGATGACTGCCAGTACGGCGTCCATACTTATCGAGATTCCTTCCGAATCACCGGGGTGCTGCGTCCCTGCCCGGACGCAGCGCCCCACCTATGTTTTGAGTGCGCGGTTCGCCGGTCAGCCGAGGATCTCGAGGATCTTGGCTTCGGTGGCGGCGAGATTGATGCCGGAGATGAAGGCGATGCCGTGCACCACCGGCACCCCGTAGTCGCGGCTCACCTTGGCGGTGGTGACCAGTAGGTCGGCTTGCTCGGCACGTCCGGCGAGTTCGCTGATCCGGCACTGCTGGACGTCGACGGCGATGCCGTTGGCCTCGCACAGCTCGCGGACCTTGTTCGCGGCCACGGTCGAGGTGGCGACGGCTCCGCCGCAGGCGACGATGATCTTCTTCATGGACTTCTCCTCTGTGAATGGGGTTTGAACGGGGGTTCGAGAAACGGGTGGTGGGGTGCGAGGGGCGATCCGGGGATCGGCTCTCAGAGGCCGGCGAATGCCTGTTCCATCAGGTCGACCACGACGGCGGGGTCGTCGGCGTCACGCACGGCCGCGACGAAGTCGGCGTCCTGCAGCTTGCCGATCATGTGCGAGAGCAGCGGGACGTGGTTGGCGGCATCGGCGAACACCAGCATGAAGACGGTCGAGACGTCGACCCTGGACTCCTGGTCGCCACCCATCTCGTGGAAGACCACCGGCTCGGCGAGCGAGGCCACGGCGATCGTGTTGCCGGTGACGTGGTCGGCCGAGGTGTGCGGGATGGCGACGCCACCCGACAGCGGCAGCCCCGTCGGGAACTCGCGCTCCCGCTGCTGCAGCGCGTCCACGTAGCCGGGCTTCGCCAGCCCGGCACCGGCGACCGCGCCGCCGAGGGTCGCGAGCAACTCGTCGCGGTCCCCGACGGCCAGCCGCGGGAACATCAGATCATTGCGAAACTCCAAGAGAGTCCTCCTGTGCGATGACGACCGACACGTCGGCCTCGGTGAGTGCCCGGCTCAGCTCCGAGCCGGGCGTCCCGGTGGTGATCACCAGGTCGAGTTGGGACAGGTCGGCGAGCCGGTTGACCGCGATCGTGTCGAGCTTGTCCTCGGCCGCCAGCACGACCACCGAACGGCAGTGGCTCATCGCCTTCTGCGAGGTCGCGCCCTCCAGCGCGTGGTGGTTGGTGACGCCGGCGACCGCGTTGATGCCGGCGCAGCTGAAGAAGCCGACGTCCATGTACATGCTCTCCAGGACCTTCTCGGCGATCGGGCCGTACAGCGATCCCTCGTTGCCGCGCACGACGCCGCCGAGAATGATCGTCTCCGCGCGCTCGCTGCGGCTCAGCCTGGTCGCGATCGGCAGCGAGTTGGTCAGCACCCTGATCCGCCGCTTCGCCAACACCAGCGCATCGGCCAGGGCGTAGGTCGTGGTGCCGTAGTCGAGGTAGATGGTCGAGCCCTCCTCGATGCTGGCCAACGCCGCCTGCGCGATCGCCTGCTTGGCGCTCCGGTGCACCGCGAGCCGGCGCTCGTAGGCGCTCTCCTTCTCGGCCGGGCGGATCCGGGCCCCGCCGTGCACCCGCACCAGCAGGCCCTGTTCGTGCAGGTCGACGAGGTCTTTGCGGATCGTCTCGGGAGAGACGTCGAACAACTTGCTGAGCGCCAGCGCCTTGACGGATCTCTTCGTCTGAAGCAACTGGACGATCGCCTTGTGACGCTCCTCGATGTCCAAGTGCGCACATCCTCTCGGTGTTCGGGCTGCCCGCTTGAAGTAGCGAACGTTATTGTGATTATCTACTAATCCCAATCTGTTCACAACCCCACGATTGGGCTTTCCGAGGGGCATGCGGAGCCCGGGAACATGTGTCACGGCTGGTCAGCATAGGGATCGCCGCCTGCTCTTCACCAAGAGAACTTCTCGCATGGTGAGACGTGCCTCGCACTAGCCCCGCCAAGGGACTTGGGAACCCAACCCAACTCGGTTGGATTGGATTGGGGCCTGAGGGAGGCCGTCTCGGCGGACGGCCCCCAGGCCAAAGCCGGGAGGCCGAAATATTGGGTTCCCCACCGGCGTCCGGACGGCCCGGCGGAACGGCCGGGCCCGCGCGACGCGGATTGTGACAAGGTTGCGGGGTGTCCCCTACCAGTGTCGCCCCGGCCGTGCGGCCGTTCACGGCCACCTACCGGCTGCAGCTGCACGGCGGATTCACCTTCGAACAGGCGGCCACCGTGCTGCCCTACCTGGACGCGCTCGGCATCAGCCACGTGTATCTGTCGCCGATCCTGACCGCGGTGCCGGGATCGACGCACTGCTACGACGTGCTCGACCACCGCAGCATCAATCCCGAGTTGGGTGGACGGAGCGGGCTGGAGCGGCTGGCGGACGCCTGCCATGAGCGCTCGATGGGGCTGATCGTCGACGTGGTGCCCAACCACATGGCGCTGGTGGCTCCGCTGTGGCGCAACGCCCCGCTGTGGCACGTGCTCGCCGAGGGCCCCGGCTCGGCGTACGCCCACTGGTTCGACGTGGACTGGGACCATCTGGACGGACGGTTCGGCCTGCCCGTCCTCGGTTCCCCGCTGGACGAGGTGATCGAGGCCGGCGAGCTCACCGTCGACGTGGGCCGCGAGGACGAGGGCCCCGCGGCCGGGCGACCGGTCGTCCGCTATCACGAGCACGTGCTGCCGCTGCGGGCGGACGGGCCCGACCCGGAGCGCACCGGGCTGGCCGGACTGCTCGGGGCGCAGCACTGGCAACTGGCCTGGTGGCGCGACGCCGAGGTGCTCAACTACCGCCGGTTCTTCGAGGTGGACGGGCTGATCGGCGTCCGGGTGGAGCAGCCGGACGTGTTCGCCGACACCCATGCGCTGTTGTTCGAGCTGCATCACGCCGGGCTGGTGGACGGCTTCCGGATCGACCATCCCGACGGCCTGGCCGACCCGATCGGCTACCTCGCCGAGCTCGCCGACGGCTGCCGGCCGGGCACCCCGATCTGGATCGAGAAGATCCTGGAGGCCGACGAGCGGCTGTCGCTCACCTGGTCCTGTGCCGGCACCACCGGCTACGACGCCAACTCGGCGCTCAGCCTGGCTCTGGTCGACCCGGGCACGGTGGACGAACTCGACCGGGCCTGGCGAGCCACCGGCGGCGAACCCGACTTCGCCGTCGAGGTGGACGCCGCGAAGCGCCAGGTGATCGCCCAGTTGCTGATCCCCGAGGTCGGCCGGCTGATGCGGCGGGCCACGGAGGCGCTGCCCCACCTCGATCCCGGCCGGCTCACCGAGGCCATGGTCGAACTGCTGATCGCCGTCGACGTCTACCGGGCCTACATCCGTCCCGACCTGCCCCCGGCCGAGCAGGATCCCGACCTGCTGGCTCCGCTCCCCCGCGCGGTCAGCACCGCGATCACCACCCGTCCCGACCTGGCCGGCGAGCTGGCCACGCTCGGCGGCGTCCTGCTCGACCCCGGCACCGCCCCCGGCGACCGGGCGTCCGCGGTCGACCTGTGCGTCCGGTTCCAGCAGACCACCGGACCGGTGATGGCCAAGAGCATCGAGGACACCGCCTTCTACCGCTGGCACCGGCTGACCGCGCTCAACGAGGTGGGCGCCGACCCGGCCCGCGGCAGCGAACCCGGCGTCACCGCCCTGCACGAGTGGGCCCGCAACCAGGCCGACAACTGGCTGGACGGCCTGACCGCGCTGTCGACCCACGACACCAAGCGGGCCGAGGACGTCCGGGCCCGGTTGCTGGCGGTCTCGGGCGATCCGGACGCCTGGGCGGCCTGTTCCCGGGCGGCCGCCGAGGCGGCCGACGCCCACGGCGTCGACCGGCCCACCGCGCATCTGCTGTGGCAGACCCTGGTGGGCGTCGGACGGGCGAGTTCGGAGCGGCTGCGGGAGTACCTGACCAAGGCGGTGCGCGAGGCGAAGGTGCACAGCAGTTGGCAGGAACCCGACCTCGACTACGAGCAACGCGTGCACGACCTGGCCGGCGAGTTCACCGGGGAGTCGGAGGTGGCCGAGCGGATCGGCGCCGCCATCCGGACCAACGGGGCCGCCATCCGTGCGGTCACCCTGGCGCAGAAGCTGGTCCAGCTCACCCTGCCCGGGGTGCCCGACACCTACCAGGGTGGCGGCCTGGTCAACCTGACGCTGGTCGACCCGGACAACCGGCGTCCGGTCGACTACGCCGAACGCCAGGCCCGGCTCGACCGGCTGGACGCGGGCGGCAAGCTGGAGGACCTGGACGACGAGGCGCTCTGGCTGACCTCCCGGACGCTGCGGCTCCGGGCCAAGATGGTCGACGTCTTCGACGGCGACTTCCAGCCGATCGAGGCCGGGCCGTACGTGCTGGGATTCGTCCGCGACTCCCGGGTGGCGACGATCACCACCCGGGCGCCCGGCTCCCTGGAGCGGGCCGGCGGTTTCCGGCAACAACGCTTCGAGCTGCCGCACGGCGTGTGGCGCGACGAGCTCAGCGGCGCGCTGTGGCTGGTGGACGACGCCGGCCTGGCGGTGGCCGACGTGCTCGCGCACTCACCGGTCGCCCTGCTGGTGAAGGACCCGGGCAACCAGCCCGACCTGCACCGCTACGCCGTCTGGGCACCGTCCGCCGAACGCGTCCGGGTGCACCTGGACGCCGACGGCGGCCGGGTGGTCGAGCTGAGCCGGGACGCCGACGGCTGGTGGTCGGAGCTGGCCGAGGTGGGCGACGGCCGGTACGCGTTCCAGGTGGACGACGACGATCCGCTGCCCGATCCGCGCAGCCGGTGGCAGCCGGACGGGGTGCACGCCCCCAGCGCGCTGTTCGACCCCACCCGGTACGGCTGGACCGACGGCGACTGGGCCGGCGTCGAGTTGCACGGCGCGACGATCTACGAGTTGCACGTCGGCACGTTCAGCGCGGCCGGCACCTTCGACGGGGTGATCGAGCACCTCGACCACCTGGTCGACCTGGGCGTCTCGGTGATCCAGCTGATGCCGGTCGCGGCCTTCCCGGGCGTCGCCGGCTGGGGCTACGACGGGGTCGCGCCGTTCGCCGTGCACGACCCGTACGGCGGCCCCGAGGGGCTGTGCCGGCTGGTCGACGCCGCGCATGCCCGCGGACTCGGCGTCTACCTCGACGTGGTCTACAACCACCTCGGGCCGAGCGGCAACTACCTCGCCCGGTTCGGGCCCTACTTCACCGGCCACCACCAGACCCCGTGGGGGGACGGGCTCAACCTGGACGGCCCGGGCAGCGACCAGGTGCGGACCTACATCGCCGACAACGTCCGGCAGTGGCTGCAGGACTACCACCTGGACGGCCTGCGGCTGGACGCGGTGCACGAACTCGGCGACGACTCCGCCGTCCACCTGCTCGAGGAGTTGGCGGCGCTCGCCGACCGGATCTCCGAGAACACCGGCGTGCCGCGCACGTTGATCGCCGAATCGGATCGCAACGATCCCCGCACGGTCACCCGGCGCGGCCCGGGCGGCTCCGGCGGGCTCGGCCTGCACGGCCAGTGGGCCGACGACGTCCACCACGCGCTGCACGTGGCGATCACCGGCGAGACCCACGGCTACTACGCCGACTTCGCCGATCCGCACGCGCTGCCGAAGGTGCTGGCCGGCACCCCGTTCTTCCACGACGGCACCTTCTCGACGTTCCGGGGCCGCACCCACGGCCGTCCGGTCGACGAGGCGAGCACGCCGGCCTGGCGGTTCATCGCTTCGCTGCAGACCCACGACCAGGTCGGCAACCGGGCCTTCGGCGACCGGATCGGGCAGCTGGCCGGACGCGGCCGGGCCGCGGCCGGGGCGGCCCTGCTACTGACCTCGCCGTACACCCCGATGCTGTTCATGGGCGAGGAATTCGACGCGTCCACGCCATGGCAGTACTTCACCGACCACGCCGAGGACTGGCTGGCCGACTCGATCCGGGAGGGCCGGCGGGCCGAGTTCGCCAGCCACGGCTGGGCCGAGGAGGTGCCCGACCCGCAGGACCCGGCGACCGTCGAGGCGTCCCGGCTCGACTGGGGCGACCTGGACGACCCCGGACGCCGGGAGCTGTTCGACTGGTACGCGCGGCTGCTGCGGTTGCGCCGCGAACTGCCGGCGTTGACCGCTTCGGCCCTCACCGAGGCGAGCGTGGAGCGCGCCGGCGAATTGCTGCTGGTGCGCCGCGCCGGCGTCCTGGTGATCGCCAACCTGGGCCGCGAGGCCGCGACCACGTCCATCCCGTCCGGGGCGCGCACGCTCGGCAGCTTCGGCACGGTCACGCCCGCCCACGAGGGCCGGATCGAGCTCGAACCCGACAGCACCGTGCTGCTGCACCTCTCGCCGCCCGCCCCGCTCGCCTAGCGCCACGCAAGATCCCGGATCGAGTCCGGGATGACGACGAAGCGGAACGCCGCATCCCCGGCGACCCGTCATCCCGGCGGACGCCGGGCTCTCGCCACCAGGATCAGGGCCGCAGGCCGGGTTGCTCGGCGACCGCCCGGCCGACCTCGCGCAGTTGCAGCCACCACTGCGACCGTGGCCGCCGGTAGGTGGTGTCCATCAGCGACATCATGGACGCCATCGGCACGTCGGCACCCGGTTAGCGTCGGAACGCTCCAGTATCGTTGTGGGCATGGTCAATCCCGCACTGCTGGCGAGCGTCGATGCGCTTCCCGTTGAGGACCAGATCGAGCTGGTCGAACACATCAACGGGCGCCTGTCTGCGGTGACCAATGTCAGTGACGTCGACAAGGCACTCATCGAGTCCCGCGCCAACGACGCCCACCCGAGCCACTGGTCGAGCGTCGAGGACTTCGACAAGCGGATTCGCGCCCGCCTCGCATGCCGAACGCCTACGCACCGCTGTTCAAGCACTATCGGCACATCTACCTGAGGCCATTCAAGTACTACGTTGCCTATCAGGTGACCGACGAGACGATCGACATCCTCGCGGTGTGCCACGGTGCCGAGCAGCCGGAGAAGATCCAGTCCGGTCTCGCCGGACGAACCTTCACGTAGTCGGGCCCCACCCTCACCTCCGTCGTCGCTGCCCTCGCCCATCCTCGGCCAGGCGCCGACACGTCCATCCCGCTCGCCTAGCGCCCCGCAAGATCCCGGATCGAGTCCGGGATGACGACTCCCAGGACGACAAGACCCGTCATCCCGGCGGACGCCGGGATCTCGCCACCAGGATTCAGGGCCGCAGGCCGGGTTGCTCGGCGACCGCCCGGCCGACCTCGCGCAGTTGCAGCCACCACTGCGACCGTGGCCGCCGGTAGGTGGTGTCCATCAGCGTCATCATGGACGCCATCGGCACGTCCGTGATCCGCGACTCCGTGAGCCCGACCAGGTAGCTGCCGTCGTCGCCGGCGGTGAACTGATCGGCGATCAGGTCGAGCGCGTGGCCGACCAGGCGGGTGGCCAGCAGCCGGTCGAACGGGGACGGCGAACCGCCCTGCTGCTGATGCCCGAGCACGTCGTAACGGACGTCGTAGCGCCCGTGTGCCTCGGCCTCGAGCAGCCGGGCGACGAACTCGGTGGTGTAGTGCGGGTTGGCCCGCTCGTTGCGCACCGCCAGGAACAGCCCGCGGCCGTCCTCGAAGGAGCGCCGCACCCACCCCACGTCGGCGTTCAGCTGGTCGAGGGTGATCCCCTCCTCGTGCAGGTACACCCGCTCGGAGCCGCCGGCCAGTCCGCCCATCAGGGCGAGGTAGCCGCAGTAGCGGCCCATGGTCTCGACGACGTGGCTGCGGGTGGTCGCAGAGGCCGACAGCTTGATCCGGTCGATCGCCTCGACGATCACGTTGAGCGCGGTGTCGGCGCCGATCGCCAGCTCGGAGCCGGGCAGGTTGTTGTCGATGGACGCCGGTACGCAGACGATCGGCATCCGGAAGGCCGGGTAGCGGTCGCGCTCGCTGTGCAGCAGGTGCGCGGCCTGGTAGGCGTTCCAGCCGCCGATCACCAGCAACGCGTCCACCCGGTGGTCCTCCAGCTGCCGGCTGATGGCGTACAGCTCCTCCAGCGACGGGATGGTGCGGCGCAGGCCGAGGTTGGCTCCGCCGTCGGACGTCCAGGCCTCGACGTCGGCCCAGGTCAACTCGCTCACCCGGCCCTCGCGCAGCCCCGGGAAGCCGTCGTGCAGGCCGAGCATGGTGTGGCCGCGGCTGATCCCGAGCCGGACCGCGGCCCGTGCGGCCGTGTTCATGCCGGGTGCCAGGCCGCCGGCGTGGATGATGCCGATTCGCTTCGACTCGGCACCGGGCTCGATCCGGGACGGCTCCGACAGTTCGCGGAACAGCGTGGACATGGTGACGAACGAGCCGCCCCGCCGTTCCATCGCGGCGGCGTAGTCCCCGGCGGCGATCAGCTCGGGGATCCGCTGGGTGTCCCGCACCGCGGTCATCAGGTCGACCGGGGCGACCCGGTTGCCGCGGAAGCCGAACACCTGGCCGGCGCTGCCGGGTTCGGCGGCGAGCAGCGCCTTGGCGGCCTCGTAGCCGAGCCAGGTCGGGCACCAGCGGTCGAACGCGCTCGGCCGGCCGCCGCGCTGGACGTGCCCCAGCAGGGTGACCCGGGCGTCCTCACCGAGCCGTTCCTCGATGATGCCGCGCACCTGTTCGGCCGTGATCGGGTTGCCGTCGCGGTCGGTGGCGCCCTCCGCGACCAGCACGATGGAGTCCCGCCGGCCGGCCCGGCGGCCGCGCCGCAACTCGGCGCACATCCGCTCCTCCCAGCCCGGCTCCGGCGGGTTCTCGGGGATCAGCACGTAGTCGCAGCCGCCGGCCACCGCGGCCATCAGGGCCAGGTAGCCGCAGTGCCGGCCCATCACCTCGATCACGAAGCTGCGCTGGTGGCTGGCGGCGGTGGCGGCCAGGTCGTCGATGGCGGCCACGATCCGGTGCAGGGCGGTGTCGGCGCCGATGGTCATGTCGGTGCCGATCAGGTCGTTGTCGATCGAGCCGACCAATCCGGCGATCATCAACGACGGGTGGGCGGCCGCCGTCTCGGCGTCCAGGTCGCCGGCCTCGACCAGCTCGGCGAGCAGTTCCGGCCATTCGGTGCGGAACGCGTCCAGGCCGGTGAGGCTGCCGTCGCCGCCGATCACGACCAGCCGGTCGATTCCGGCGGCGAGCAGGTTCCGGGCGGCGGTGCGGCGTCCGGACCGTTCTCGGAACTGCTTGCAGCGGAAGGTGCCGATCACGGTACCGCCGCGGTGCAGCACGTTGCCGACGTCGTCCCAGCCGAACCGGCGGATGCCGTCGCCGCCGTCGATCATGCCCTGGTAGCCCTCGAAGATCGCGTACACCTCGGCGCCCAGCGTCAGGGCGGTGCGGACGACGGCCCGCACGGCCGCGTTCATGCCCTGCGCGTCGCCCCCGCTGGTCAGGATGCCGATCCGTTTGCCGGCGCCAAGCAGTTCAACCATGGCTCAATCCAAGCAATTCCCGGGCCGGGATGCAGCAGATCCACCGTCTGGCCCGCCAAACATCGCTCAGTGGACATCCGGCCGTCATCGCGGGATCGTCACCCGACCTCCGGGTGCCCTTCGGGCGATATCCCGGACCTGTAGCGGCACCCGACATCCTGTGCCGGCTCGATCCATGGCCCCGGGTTGTACCACGGGTAGGCGATCTCGACAACGCTCGCCGATGAAGGGAAACCCCGTCCGATTTCGAGTCACGACATGAAATCGGCGAGGTTTCCCTCCATCCCGCGGCGTTGTCGAGATCGCCCACCCCCC
>JAGPGQ010000082.1 GCA_018055925.1 Micropruina sp. | reverse complement strand
CGGCAAGAAGCCCTGATCGTCCCCGGCCGACGCTTCGGGGGACGGTTCCCTTTCCGGTTCAGGGGACGGTTCCTATTACCGTTCAGGGGACGGTTCCCTTTCCCGTTCAGGGGACGGTTCCTATTCCTGTTCACCCACGGACGATCCGGGACGGACCCCCACCGCATGGACGATGCCCACCGGCCCGACGCCCCGGCCGGCCAGACTCGACCGGACGGACCGTCCTCGTCCAGGTGTTTCGTCGGGCCGCACCCGGGCCTGTGCCCGGTCCGGGTGTGATGATCGCGCGATCGGTGATTGCTGTTGGGTTGGCATTACTGGTTTCGGGTTATTTCCTGCCAGTGGTGATCGTTCCCGCCAGTAGTTGATGATCGCGAGATCGTGGCACCGTCGGAGCGTCGGCCCCGGCCCGGACCGTCCCGTCAGGCGATTCCTTCGCGTTGCGCCGGACCGTCCACGGTTCGCGCGTCCGGGACGACCCCGCATAGGCTGATCATTCGTGAGCGCCGTGATGATGCCCGGGAAACCGGTCGCCGATGCCGTCTTCGCCGACCTCGAGCCGCGGGTTGCCGCTCTGCGGGCCGCCGGACACAACCCGGGCCTGGGGACGATCCTGGTCGGGGACGATCCGGCCTCGGCCGGGTACATCCGGATGAAGCAGGAGAAGGCGGCCGCGCTCGGCTTCGGCGGCCGCCACGTCCAGCTTCCCCCCGATGCCAGCCAGGCAGACCTGGTCGCGGCCATCCGCGACTTCAACAACGACGACGCGGTGGACGCGGTGCTGATCCAGCACCCGATCCCGGCCCACCTCGACTATGAGGCGGCGCTCGCCGAACTCGACCCCGACAAGGACGCCGACGGCGCACACCCGACGAATATGGGACGACTGGCGCTCGGCATGAACGGCCCGTTGCCGTGCACCCCGGCCGGCATCGAGGAACTGCTGCGGTTCTACGAGATCCCCGTCGCCGGCCGCAACGTGGTGATTCTCGGCCGCGGGTTCACCCTCGGCCGACCACTGTCGATGCTGCTGTCGCTGAAGCGTCCCGGCGGCAACGCCGCGGTCACCGTGGTGCACACCGGCGTACCCGACTGGGCCGAATACACCCGCCGCGCCGACATCGTGATCGCCGCGGCCGGCGTGCCGGGCATCCTCCGTCCCGAACACCTCACCCCCGGACGGGTCGTGGTCGGCGGCGGCGTCCGGTACGAGGGCACGCGGCTGCTGCCCGACGTGGACGAAGCCTGCAACGAAGTCGCCGGCTGGATCACCCCCCGGATCGGCGGCGTCGGACCCACCACCATCGCGATGCTGTTCCGCAACACCGTCGAGGCCGCCGAGCGCCGGGCAGGCCGCTAGCGGGCACGCCCGGATTGCCACCGGCCGAGCACTGATGCAGGGTTGGCCGCATGGCCATCGAGGTGCGCCCCGCGACCGTCTTCGCCGATGTCGCCACCATGGTGGGGCCGAAGCGGCCGGACGCCAACGTCTGCTGGTGCCTGAGCTACCGGCTGCCGGGCAGGGAGAACCGGGCGTTGCAGCGCGAGGCCCGCGGCGAGAAGGTGCGGTCGCTGATCCGGCAGGGTCCACCGGGGATCCTCGCCTACGAGTCCGGTGAGGTGGTCGGCTGGGCCGCCGTCCACCCCCGCTCGGACACGTCCTTCGCGACCAACCGCAGGATCCCGCACGTCGACGACCTGGACGTCTGGTCCGTGTGGTGCCTCAGGGTCCGTCCCGGTCACCGTGGACGGGGCATCGCGCACGCCCTCCTGGCTGGGGCCGTGGACTTCGCCAGGGACGGGGGCGCGCCGGCGATCGAGGGCTATCCGGTCGACAATCGTGGCGACAAGGTCGACCTCACCATGGCCTACGTCGGCACCCGCTCCCTGTTCGAGCGGGCCGGATTCCACAAGGCCGCCGACACCACCTCGGTGCTGGCCGGCTTCCCGCGGGTGCTGATGCGGCTCGAACTCTGACCGCACACCCGTGTTTCGGGCACCGACAAGTGTCCGGGCAGGACCAGACCGGGTATCGATCCCCGGAATCGGGTATCACCGTACGGACTCCAGCCTCTTGACGGTCGAACCACCAGCCGGAAGGCTCGCCAACGAGCGTTCCGACGCCCACGCCCGCCGAGGTGCCCACGCACTGCCGGCGGCGCGCGGGCGCTCGATCGAGGTTCCGCCGATCAGAGAGGGACCGCCTTGTTCACCATCCGGCTCGTCACCGAGCAGTTCGCGCCCAACCAGACCGTCACGATGCGCTGGGGTCCCCACTGGGAACTCGACCGGGGAGGGGTGTACGTCGACGGCGCCTGGACGTTCGACCTCGACGAGGCGGCCTTCGCCGACGGCATCGTCTTCAAGTTCGTGCTCACCCCCGGACGCTGGATGTCCGGCGAGAACCTGTACCTGCCGCCCGAGGCGCTGGTCGGCGTCCACGACTACCCCGACCAGCTCGCCGGCGCGTGGATCTTCCCGCCCGCCGACGAACTGGTCACCGAGAATCCGGTGGTCGCGCAGCGGTTCTTCGCCCGCAACCTGAGCCCCGACCACGTCTACGACGTGATCGTCGTCGGTTCGGGCATGGGCGGCGGCATCCTCGCCTCGCAACTCGCCGCGGCCGGCGCGGACGTCCTGGTGCTGGAGGCCGGCTCGTACCTGTTCCCGACCCACATCGGGAACCTGCCGCGCCGGCTCAAGGTCGGCCGGTTCGACAAACACATCTGGTCGCTGTGGCCGGACTTCAAGGTGGAGGCGTACCAGAACACGCCCGGCTCGACCTATGCCGGCGGGCAGGGCTTCAATCTCGGCGGACGCTCGCTCTTCTGGGGCGGACTGATCCCGCGGCAGGCGCCCTGGGAGCTGGCCGCCTGGCCGGACGCCGTCCGCGACTACCTGCTGACCACCGGTTTCGCCGCCGCCGAGGCGGCGATGAGCAGCGTCCCACCGGACGCCGACCCGTACCAGGCCGCCAGCCGGGACGCGCTGGCCGCCGCGCTGCCCGGGTTCATCGCCGAGGACGCGCGGATGGCCGTCCAGTACGAGGGCGCCACCGAGCTGTCCCTGGGCGCCGGGCTGTTCTCGACGGCCGACCTGCTGATGCAGGACCGGTTGCTGGACGACCCTGGCCACGTGCTTCCGACGGTGAACCTGAACACCGCCGTCTGGCGGGTTAACGCCGACCCGGCGAACCCGTCCCGGGTGACCGGGGTGACCGCCTGGGACCTGCTCGGCCAGCGGGAGCGGACGTTCGCCGCCGACCGGGTGGTGCTCAGCGCCGGCACCATCGAGTCGGCGAAGATCGCGCTGCAGAGCGGACTGGACGATCCCGCCGGGCTGATCGGCAAGGGCATCACCGATCACACGATCCGCTACCGGCACTTCACCCTGCCGCCCGGCTCGCCGCTGGCCAGCGACACCCAGTCGGCGAAGGTGCTGCTGCGGCATCCCGGGGCCACCGCGAGTGACCACCCGTACGCCGTGGTGGTCGAGCTGGGCGCCGGTTTCAACCAGGGCAGGTTCGTCAATCCGGCGCACCTGGCGTTGGAGCGGGAGGCCCGGGCGGGCTGGATGCTGTGCGAACTCGTCTTCATGTACTACGCGGATCTCGCTGCCGGTCACCAGGTGGTGGTCACCGGCAACCCGGCCGACGACGTCCTGGTCACGGCGTTCCCGGCGGATCCGCCCGCCGCGGTGCTGGCCGAGACGGACGCCCTGGCCGCCGCGTTCTTCGCGGCGACCGGTGCCCAACCCGTGCTGGGCGAGGACGGACTGGGGCTGGAGACCGCACCCATCGGCGGGGTGGCGCACGAGGTGGGCACGCTGCGGATGGCCGGCGACGGCACCGGCGTGGTGGACGCCGACCTGAAGTTCCTCGCCTACGACAACCTGTACGCCTGCGACAACTCGGTGTTCCCGGCCTCCCCGGCGGCCAACCCGAGCCTGACCACCGCTGCGCTCGCGCTGCGGCTGGCGCGACACCTGACCGCGTGAGCCCCGGAACCTGAGCCTCGATCCGCCGATGGGCGCCGTAGCGAGCGGCGCCAGATGGGTGCACTGGGTAGCCGGGTGCGCGAAGGCGTACCGGGTCGTACGGCGAGCGTGCCCGGCGCAGCCAGTGCGCCCAGCTGGGGCCGCGCAGTAGGCGCAGATCGGTGGATCGAGGCTGAACGGCCGGGGACGGTTCCTTTCCCGTTCAGGCCTGTTCCCCGTTCAGGCCTGAACGGTGGGAACCGTCCCCGATCGTCCGGTCCGGACGGCGGGAGCCGGCCCCGGCGTCAGGAGTGTCGGGGGCGGGTGCCAGGATGGTTCGCATGATCACCGACGAGCCCCTCACCGAGGCCACCCTGCTGACCGCCGCGGCCGTTCCGACGGCCGTGATCCGGCACCACGGCATCACCATGGACGATCTGCGTCCCCTGTTCGACGCCGGTTACAGCGCGATCGCCGCCAGCGGCGCCCCGATCGCGGGGCCGGCGTTCGCCCTGTACACCGGCGACGTGTCGACCCGGTTCGACCTGGAACTCGGGTTCCCCGTGACCGATCCGCTGACCGGGCCGATCGGGGAGGTCGAGCCGTCCGAACTGCCCGCCGGCGACGTGCTCGTGGTCAGCCACCTCGGCGGCTACGACGGGCTCGGGCCGGCCTGGGGCGGACTCTTCGGCGCCGCCGCCCAGCGGGGACTGCAACCGCGGGGATCGTTCTACGAGGTCTACGTCACCGAACCGACGCCCGACACCGATCCGGCCACGCTGCGCACCGACCTGTTCATCCAGGTGTAGCCCGGCCGCCGCTCACGGGTTCGGCGGTCGAGCGTGAACCCCTGGAGACACGCTCGACCGGCCCAGGAGCCGAGCACGCCCGGCGATAGTGGACTCAGCGGCGGACCTGGACGCTGCGCGCGTTCCGCCGGGTGGCCCACCAGGCCAGGTCGATCAGCAGGTCGGGATCGGTCACATTGGTGGTCAGCCACTCGCCCTCGATGCGGGCCCGGCGCTCACCGTCCCGCCATGCGGAACGCTCGCCGAACACCTCGGCGGGCGCCTCCCGCCCGGCGAGGAGATCGCTGATCCGGTGCAGTTCCGGCTCGCCGTCCACCCCGGCGCGGTCGGCCAGGTCGTCCAACAGCGCTCTCGGCGTGCGGTGCGGGTCGCGTCCCAGCGAAACCCCCACCCGGCGGGCGGCGACGACCGTCCCGGCCCGGATCGGATGCATGCCTCCGTGCCGGTCCTCGACGATCAGCGGATCCACCGCGGTGACGAAGCCGATCAGGTCACGGTCGGGATCGGTGAGCCGCAGCGTCACCCGCTCGCCGCGCCGCAGCGGTGGCCGCAGCCGTCCGAGAGCGTCCATGGGCAGCCCCGTTCATTGTGGGCCCGCGCGGTAGAGTGTCGGGCGTCCGAGCGATGGTTCCGAGAGGATCGAGATGACGTACATCATCACGCAGCCCTGTGTCGATGTAAAAGACCTGGCGTGCGTGGAGGAATGTCCCGTGGATTGCATCTACGAGGGCAACCGAATGCTGTACATCCAGCCCGATGAGTGCGTCGACTGTGGCGCCTGCGAACCCGTCTGCCCGGTCGAGGCGATCTACTACGAGGACGACGTGCCGGCCGACCAGCAGGTGTTCTACGACGTCAACGTCCAGTTCTTCGACACCGTGGGTTCGCCCGGCGGCGCGGCCCGGCAGGGCCCGATCGACGCCGACCACCCGCACGTGCTGGGCCTGCCGCCGCAGGGCGAGTGACCCACACCGACGGAGCTGCCCGGGTGCGGGTCTCCGCGACCCTGCCGGACTTCCCCTGGGATTCCCTGGCGACCGCGAAGGCCCGCGCCGCGGCCCACCCCGACGGGATCGTCGACCTGTCGGTCGGCACCCCGGTCGATCCGACGCCCGCCCTGGGACGAGAGGCGCTGATCGCGGCCGCGGACGCCCCCGGCTACCCCACGACCTGGGGGACGCCGGCGCTCCGGGCAGCGATCCGCGGCTACCTGGCCGGGCGCTGGGGATCGGTGGAGCTCACCGACGACGGCGTGCTGCCGGTGATCGGCACCAAGGAACTGGTCGCGGCGCTGCCGGCGCAGCTGGGGCTCGGCCCCGGCGACGAGGTCGTGTTCCCGGTCAAGGCGTACCCGACCTATGAGGTGGGTGCCCGGCTGGCCGGGGCGGCGTGCGTCCCCTGCGACGACCCCGCCGACCTGGACGGACGGTCGCCGGCGCTGATCTGGATCAACTCGCCGGCCAACCCGCACGGCGCGATCCTGTCGCCGGACCGGTTGAGTGCCTGGGTGGCGTTCGCCCGGAGTAGTGGCGCGGTGCTCGCCTCGGACGAGTGCTACGGCGAGTTCGGCTGGGACGTGGATCCGGTCTCGGTGCTGCACCCGTCCATCTGCGGCGGATCCGTGGAGGGGCTGCTGGCGGTGCACTCGCTGTCCAAGCGGTCCAACCTGGCCGGCTACCGCGCCGGCTTCGTCGCCGGCGACCCGGCGTTGTGCAGCGAACTGCGCGAGGTGCGCAAGCACGCCGGGGCGATGGTGCCGGCCCCGGTGCAGGCGGCGATGGCCGTGCTGCTGGGCGACCAGGCGCACGTCGCCGAGCAGCGGGACCGCTACCGCCGTCGGCGAGAGCTGCTGCGTCCCGCCCTGGAGGCGGCCGGCTTCCGGATCGAGGACTCGGAGGGCTCGCTGTACCTGTGGGCGACCCGCGGCGAGGACGGCCGCCGCAGCGTCGAGCGCCTCGCCGACCTGGGCATCCTGGTGGCGCCGGGCGAGTTCTACGGCGAGGCGGCGCGACCCTTCGTCCGGGTGGCGCTGACGGGCACCGACGAGCGGATCGCCGCCGCGGCCGCCCGGCTGCGCGGCACCCGCTGAGCCCTGGCCGCCTCGTCGCCCTGGCCTCGCCCCGTCATCACTGCTGCTCCCGTCGGCCTGGCCTCGCCCCGTCGTCCGGCCCCCGTCGTCCGGCCGCCCCCGTCGTCCGGCCGCCCCCGTCGTCCCGACCACCCCGTCATCCGATCGCCCCGTCATCCCGGGCTTGCCCCGGGATCTGGTCGGCCAGGCTCCGAGCGCATGCGGAGATCCCGGCGTTCGCCGGGATGACGGAACCCAGCCGGGGGCCGGAGCCACACCGGGATGGAACCCCGCCGGGGGACGGAGCCACACCGGGACGGAACCCCGCCGGGGACAGAGCCTTGCCGGGGGACGGAGCCCACCGGGACGCGGACGGTCAGCGGAAGGCGATGCCCGCCACGCGTCCGCCGCCGTTGCCACGCCAGGCACCCAGGGCGCGGGTGTCGTGTTTCCATTCCGCCCCGCCGACGCTGACCCGGGCCACGCCGTACTGGCCGGTGTGCGCGATCGTCAGGGTGGCCGCCGACCAGGCCAACTCCTCGCTGGCGGCGCGCACCGTGAGCCCGGAACCGCCGCCCACCTCGGCCTGCTCGCCGAACGAGACCCGCAACAGCCGGGCCAGGCCGTCGGTGTCGGCCTCGCCGGGCTTGCCCACCTTGCAGGTGAACCCGCCCGGCGCCGTCCCGGTGAACACCGCCGCCAGCACCCGGGCCTTGCTCACGTGCTTGCGGTACGCCTCCGGGTGGGCGCTGCGCTGCACCGCCTGCGCGATGTCGTTCATGTCGCCGGTGCGCCAGTTGCGCACCCGGACCAGCGCCTCGTAGAACTTCGCCGACGAGTAGTACGGGTCCATGATCTGCTTCACCGAACCCCAGCCCTTACTGGGCCGCTGCTGGAACAGCCCCACCGAGTCGGCGTGACCGTAGTCGAGATTGCGGATGCCGGACTCCTGGTAGGCCGTCGCCAGCGCGATCGCGACGGCCCGCTCGGGCAGCCCGCGGGTCAACCCGACCGAGGCGATCACGGTGGCGTTGCGGGCCTGCTCCAGGGTCAGGTTGACCCCGGCGCCGTCGGCCTCGGCCCGGCATTGATCCTCGATCGGCGCCGGCGTGCGGCTGGTGCTCGACCAGATCGTCGAGCCCGCCCAGACCACCCCGATCACCACGGCCAGGGTGCCCAACACCAGCAGCAGCCGGGGCCAGTTGGGACGCATCGGATCAGTTCGCGTGCAGCGCGGCGTTCAGTTCGAAGCTGCCGCCGGCGCGGGGCCGGACCTCGACGACGCCGGTGAGCGAGTTGCGCAGGAACAACAGGTTGCTGCGGCCGGAGAGATCGCGGGCCTTCACCACCGACCCGTCGGGCAGGGTGACCTTCGTGCCCGCGGTCACGTACAGGCCGGCCTCGATCGTGCAGTCGTCGCCCAGCGAGATGCCCAGGCCCGACTCGGCGCCCAGCAGGCAGCGCTCGCCGATGGACACCATCTCGGTGCCGCCGCCCGACAGGGTGCCCATGATCGAGGCGCCGCCGCCGATGTCGGAGCCGTCGCCGACGATCACCCCGGCCGAGATGCGGCCCTCGACCATCGAGGCGCCCAGCGTGCCGGCGTTGAAGTTGACGAAGCCCTCGTGCATCACGGTGGTGCCCGCGGCCAGATGGGCGCCCAGCCGGACCCGGTCACCGTCGGCCACTCGGACGCCCGAGGGCACCACGTAGTCGAGCATCCGCGGGAACTTGTCCACCCCGAACACGGTCAGCTGCCCGCGGGCGGCCCGCAGGCCGGCGCGCACCCGCTCGAAGCCGTCGACGGCGCACGGCCCGGCCGACGTCCAGACCACGTTCGGCAACACCCCGAAGAGGCCGTCCAGGTTGAGGCCCCGGGGCCGGACCAGCCGGTGGCTCAGCAGGTGCAGCCGCAGGTAGGCGTCGGGGGTGCCGGACGGGGGCGCGTCCAGGTCGATCTCGACCAGCACCGGTTCGGTGCGGGTGCCGCGGACGGGGTCGTCGCCCCGGGCGGCGGCCACCTCGGCGGGCGGATCGTCGGTGGACGCGGGGCCGAGTCGCGGATCGGGGAACCAGGTGTCGAGCACCTGTCCGGAGGCGTGCACGCAGGCCAGCCCCCAACCCCAGGCGGAGCGGGTGTCGGTCATGCCGGCCACCCTACCGTCGGGCTGCGACACAACCGGACCGGCCCGCCGCCGCGCCGCCGGGGCGTCCCGGGTGAGCCGATAGGTTGCTGGCATGAGCCTCGACCCGCACGGCGACCTGATCACCCTCTTCCGCGACGTCGTCGACATCGAGTCGGTGAGCGGCAACGAGCGCGCCTTGGCCGACGCCGTCGAACGGGCGCTGCGGCCCTGCGCCCACCTCGACGTGCTGCGCGACGGCGACACGGTGATCGCCCGGACGAACCTCGGCCGGGCCGAGCGGATCGTGATCGCCGGGCACCTCGACACGGTGCCGGTGGCGGACAACCTGCCGTCCTGGGTCGAGGGGGAGCGAGTCTACGGCCGGGGCACCTGCGACATGAAGGGCGGCGTCGCGGTGATGCTCGCCGTCGCCGTGACCCTCACCCGGCCGGCGCACGACCTGACCTGGATCTTCTACGACCACGAGGAGGTCGACTCGGCGGCCAACGCGCTGACCCGGATCGCCGCCACCCGCCCCGACCTGCTCGCCGGCGCCTTCGCCGTCCTGATGGAGCCGTCCAACGCCCGGGTGGAGGGCGGCTGCCAGGGCACCCTGCGGTTCACCGTGACCACCCGCGGGAAGGCGGCGCATTCGGCCCGTTCCTGGATGGGCCACAACGCGATCCACGACGCCGCCGACGTGCTCGCCCGGCTGCAGGCCCACGTGCCCGAACAACCCGAGATCGAGGGGCTGCGGTACCACGAGGGACTGAACGCCGTCGCGATCAGCGGCGGCATCGCCGGCAACGTGATCCCGGACGCCTGCACGATCAGCATCAACTACCGGTTCGCCCCGCACCGCGGCGTCGAGCAGGCCAAGCAGTACTGCCGGGACGTGCTGGCCGGCTACGACCTGACCTTCGTGGACGCGATGGCCGGCGCCCGTCCGGGACTCGACCGGCCCGCCGCGGCCGCGTTCGTGGCGGCCGTCGGCGGAGATCCGTCCCCGAAGCTGGGCTGGACGGACGTGGCCCGGTTCTCGGAGCTGGGGGTGCCCGCGGTCAACTTCGGCCCGGGCAACCCCGAGAAGGCGCACGCCGACGACGAGTTCTGCCCGATCGCCGACCTGTACACCTGCCGCGACGCCCTGCTCCGCTGGCTCGGCTGACCGGCATCCCACGGCGCGGCCGGGACGGCGCGCACCGGCGTCCCACAAGCGGGCCACGCCCACCCGCCGGGGCCGTCCCGACAACTACGCTGGCAGTGTGAGCAGTGCACGTACCCGAACCCAGGGAGCCGTGATCCGGCGCCAGGGGCAGGTTCAGCCGACCACCACCGACCAGCGGCTGCTGACCGCCCCGGCCGAGGGCGGCGCCGCGGTCGACCCCTGGCGCATGCTGCGGATCCAGTCCGAGTTCGTCGAGGGGTTCGCCACGCTGGCCGAGGTCGGCCCGGCGATCGGCGTGTTCGGCTCGGCCCGGACACCGAAGGGCAGCCCGATGTGGCAGGCCGGCATCGAGATCGGCCGCGGCCTCGCCGAGGCCGGCTACGCCGCGATCACCGGTGGCGGCCCGGGACTGATGGAGGCGGTGAACAAGGGCGCCGCCCAGGCGGGCGGGGTTTCGGTCGGGCTGGGCATCGAGTTGCCGTTCGAGCAGTCGCTGAACAAGCACGTCACGCTCGGCATCAACTTCCGCTACTTCTTCGCCCGCAAGGTGATGTTCGTCAAGTACTCCCAGGGCTTCATCGTGATGCCGGGCGGCTTCGGCACCTTCGACGAGCTCTTCGAGGCACTCACCCTGCTGCAGACCCGCAAGGTGACCTCGTTCCCGGTGGTGCTGTTCGACACGTCGTACTGGTCTCCGCTGATGGACTGGATCCGGGCCAGCGTGCTCGAGGGCGGCTACATTTCCGAGGTCGACCTCGACCTGCTGATGATGTCCGACTCGGTGCCCGAGGCGATCGGCCTGGTGACCCAGACCCGTCCGGCCCACAACGGGTCCTGACCGCAAACGAACAAGGGGGATTCGTCGTGCAATGGGTGCTGTGGATGATCGCGGTCGGCGTGCTGGGCCTGGCCGCGGTGGCCGCGTCTGGACGCCTGGGCGAACTGCCGGGGACGGTGACCGACACCCCGCGCCCGCACGTGCCCACCGGAACGCTGACCGGGGACGACCTGCGCGGGCTGCGGTTCGCGGTGGTGACCCGCGGCTACTCGATGGACCAGGTGGACGAACTGCTGGATCGCCTGTCCCGGCAGCTCGACGGGGCCGTCTCGGGAGCCCGGCCGGTCTCCGACGCGGAGCCCGAGGGTTCTGGAATAATGGACCCCGGCAGTCCACAAGAGAACGCGAGGGTGAGCAATGGCAGCAATGAAGCCGCGGACCGGTGATGGACCGATCGAGGTGGCCAAGGAGGGGCGCGTGATCGTGATGCGGATCCCGGCCGACGGCGGTGGCCGGTTGGTCATCGAGATGAACGCGGCCGAGACTGCAGAACTGCTGGACGCGCTGTCCGGTGTGGTGAACCCCGCCTGACCGGTTGGAGCACGTCTCCGCAGACGGTCTCATTCAGGACACGACGAAGGCCCCCGGATCATCCGGGGGCCTTCGTCGCATGTGCGGATCTCGCTCAGCCGTTGTGCGCGGCGATCGCGGCCTCGTAGACGCCGACGGTCTCCTGGGCGATCTTCTCCCAGCTGAACTCGTCGATGCAGCGCTGCCGGCCGGCCAGCCCCATCTGCCGGGCGCGGTCGCGGTCGCGGGTCAGGGCGTTCACGTTCTCGGCGAAGGACGTCTCGAAGCCCTTCACGAACTCGGGATCGCCGGCCCGCTCGGGGTCGTACTCGACCAGCAGGCCGGTCTCGCCGTCCACGACCACCTCGGGGATGCCGCCGACGGCGGAGGCCACCACCGGGATCTCGCAGGCCATCGCCTCCAGGTTCACGATGCCCAGCGGCTCGTAGACCGACGGGCAGGCGAACAGGGTGGAGTGGGTCAGCACCTGGCGCACCGAGGCGCGCGGCAGCATCTCCTGCACCCACTTCACGCCGCTGCGGGTCTTGTTCAGGTCGGCGAACGCGCCGTCGAACTCGGCGGCGATCTCGGGGGTGTCCGGCGCGCCGGCGAGCAGCAGCACCTGGGTGTCCGGGTCGAACTGCTGGGCGGCCCTGACCAGGTGGATCAGGCCCTTCTGCCGGGTGATCCGGCCGACGAAGGTGACGATCGGCTTGTCCCGGTCGACGCCCAGGGAGTCGATGATGTCGGTGTTGGTGTCCGGCTTGAACTCCTCGGGGTCGATGCCGTTCTTGACCACGTGGATCTTCGCCGGGTCGACCGACGGGTAGGCGTTGCTGATGTTCTTGATCATGGCCGCCGAGACGGCGATCACCGCGTCGGCCTGGGTGAAGGCGGTCCTCTCGATCCACGAGCTGACCCGGTAGCCGCCGCCGAGCTGTTCGACCTTCCACGGCCGGTCGGGCTCGAGCGAGTGGGCGGTGACCACGTGCGGCACGTTCTGGAACTGGCCGGCGACGATGCCGGCGAATTGCGCATACCAGGTGTGCGAGTGGATCACGTCCACCTCGGGGATGGCGGCCGCCATGGACATGTCGGCGCCGAGGGTGCGAAGGGCCGCGTTCGCACCGGGCGGGAAGTCCTCGGCGTGCGCCGTGGCTCCGTCGCGGGGTTCGCCCATGCACTGGACGTCCACCGACTCGCAGAACTTACGCAGTTGGGGAACGAGCTGACCGACGTGCACGCCCGCACCACCGTAGATGTGCGGCGGGTACTCACGCGTGAGGATGGAGACTCGAAGTGACATACCTGGATCGTGGCACACCGGCCACCGCCGGGGCGAGGGTTGCGGCCCAGGTTGCGGACAACGGGCGGGGCCGCGGCGGGGTGCGGACGGACGCCCGCGCGCCGTGCTCGGACTCGGAGATTCTGCTCGCGCCTACTGTCGCGCCCGGCCCGAGGGGCCTATGTTCGTGACCATGAGCAACCCATCCGTTCTCTCAATCGTCCTGGCGGGCGGTGAGGGCAAGCGTTTGATGCCCCTGACGGCCGACCGGGCCAAGCCTGCCGTTCCGTTCGGCGGAACCTACCGCCTCATCGACTTCGTCCTGTCCAATCTGGTCAACTCGGACCTGACCAAGATCTGCGTGCTGACCCAGTACAAGTCGCACTCCCTCGACCGGCACATCTCGCTGACCTGGCGGATGTCGAACATGCTGGGGAGCTACGTGACCTCGGTGCCGGCGCAGCAGCGCACCGGCAAGCAGTGGTTCCAGGGCAGTGCGGACGCCATCTACCAGTCCATGAACCTGATCAACGACGAGGACCCCGAATACGTCGTGGTCTTCGGGGCCGACAACATCTACCGGATGGACGTCTCGCAGATGCTGCAGGCGCACATCGAGTCCGGCTTCGGCTGCACCGTGGCCGGCATCCGGGTGCCGCGCTCAGAGGCGAGCGCGTTCGGTGTGATCGACGCGGGCGAGAACAACAAGATCAACTCCTTCCTGGAGAAGCCGGCCGACCCGCCCGGGCTGCCGGGCAGCCCCGACGAGTCGTTCGCGTCGATGGGCAACTACGTGTTCACCCGCAAGGCGTTCGTCGAGGCCCTGGCCGACGACGCCTCGTCCGACACCAAGCACGACATGGGCGGCAACATCGTCCCCGGGTTCGTGGACGCCGGCGACGCGGGCGTGTACGACTTCACCGCCAACCAGGTTCCCGGTGCGACCGAGAAGGACATCAACTACTGGCGCGACGTGGGCACCATCCAGGCCTACCACAACGCCCATATCGACCTGGTCTCGGTCGATCCGGAGTTCAACCTGTACAACCGCAAGTGGCCGATCTACACCTCCCAGGCGCAGCTGCCGGGGGCGAAGTTCACCCTGCGCGGCACCGCCGAGGACTCGATCGTCAGCGCGGGCTCCATCATCTCGGGCGGCGACGTCGACCGTTCGGTGCTGTCGCCGAACGTGATGGTCGACAAGTGGGCCAAGGTCGAGGAGTCGGTGATCTACTCCGGCTGCAAGATCGGCCGCAACGCCGTCGTCCGCCGGGCGATCCTGGACAAGAACGTCATCGTCCCCGACGGTGTCGAGATCGGCGTCGATCCCGAGCACGACAAGGCCCGCGGGTTCTTCCACGAGGACGGCATCACCGTCGTGCCGAAGAACTTCCCCGTCCCGGCCCCGTAACC
>JAGPGQ010000305.1 GCA_018055925.1 Micropruina sp. | reverse complement strand
GTCGCCCTCGCCTACCTCGCCGACGTCTTCGTGGTCGCCGAGGCCCGCGGCCGCGGCCTCGGCAAGGCCCTGGTCGCCGCCATGGTCGACGAGGGCCCCGGCGCTGGGTTCCGCTGGATGTTGCACACCGCCGATGCCCACGACCTCTACCGCCGCTTCGGCTTCACCGAGCCCGGCGCCACCTACCTCGAACGTCCGGGCGAGCATGCCCCGATCGGCGAGTGACGGCCGACAGCTCCCGCCGCAGCGTGACGGCCAGGCCGATGGTGCCCCATGTGCGCCCACTGCTGGAGCCCGGTCCTACTCACTGAGCCGGCGGTAACGGAGCAGCCGGCGAAGGTCGGCCGCGGTCGGGCGTGTTGAGGCCGGGGCGAGTGCTCGGACGAGCGCGTCGTGGACGGTGCTCCGGTCGAGATGCACGCCGATCGCCACCAGGGCGTCCGGGACCGGCGCGGCGCCCCCGTCGGCGATGTGGAGCTGCGACCCGACCAGGTTGATCAGCAGTCGCCGGGGAGCCCGGCCGGCCACCGTGACCCAGCCCTTGAGCCGGTACACCCCGCCCGGCGGCCGCTCGAGCAGGTCGAGCAAGCGGCCCGGATCCACCGAGTGCGGAGCGGGCACGGTGACCGCGTCGGCGTGCCGGTGCGGGTGGTGGTCGTGGTCGGGCGGTGCGAGCGGCAGCTGGTCGTCGAGGCTCGATCGTGAGGAGGGGTCGAAGACCAGCAGCGGATCGATCCGGCCCCTCGTGGTGGACACGATGTGCGCCCGCGGGTTGAGCTCGCGCACCCGCGCCGCGACCCGGTCCAGCCGTGCGGCGCGTTGCCCGGGCGGAACCCGGTCGAGCTGGTTGACCACCACCAGGGACGCCGCGGCGTACCGGGCGGGCGGAAGGCCGCCGACGTCGACCGTGTCGAAGTGGTCGGCGGCGTTGATCACGTCGATCACCCCGCCGGGCCGGACCCGCTCCACCCCGCTGAACCGCACGTGCCGGGCGAGCGCTGCCGGTTCGGCGATCCCGCTGGCCTCGACGACGATCGCATCCAGTCGCCGGCGCGGCTGGGCGAGCTTCTCCAGCGCATCGTCCAGGCCGCCGGCGTCCGGCAGGCAGCACAGGCAGCCGCCGGCGATCGAGGCCGGTTCGTCGACCTGGCCCGAGACCAGCGCGGCGTCGACACTGATCGTCCCGAAGTCGTTGATCACCACGCCGATCCGGGTGCCCGGCGTGCCGAGCAGGTGATTCAACAGCGTGGTCTTGCCCGCGCCGAGATACCCGGTGAGCACGATGACCGGGAGTTTGGTGACCATGGCGGCCGGTCTCCTTTCGTGTGTTCGTGCCGAGGGGAGGCGACGGGATCGACGCATCGGTTGATCGCCGATCGACCCTTGTCGATCATGACCTGGCTAGGGGTTTCGGTTGGCTCAGCCGTCGGAGTGACGGACGATGGGCGGTGGCTATGTGCTGAGCGGAGCCGCCTCGGGGACGGCGCCTTCCCGTCCGTCCGCGGCCGGGAAGGGCGCCAGCACCAGTTGCAGCGCGTCGTCCACCCGGATCGGCGTCACCCGCACCCGGTACACCGGCTCCAGGATCTCGGGGGTGAGCACGTCCTCGACCCGGCCGTCGGCCCACACCCGGCCCTCCCGCAACAGCACCAGGTCGTCGCAGTAGCGGGCGGCCAGGTTCAGGTCGTGCAGCACGACGACGCTGGCCAGCCCGAGCCGGCGGACGAGTGCCAGCACCTCGTGTTGGTAGTGCACGTCCAGGTGGTTGGTGGGCTCGTCCAGCAGCAGATAGCGGCTGCGTTGAGCCAGGGCCCGGGCGATCAGCACGCGTTGCCGCTCCCCGCCGGAGAGCCGGCCGAGGGTGCGGTCCGCCAACTGCTCCACGCCGGTGCGGGCCATCGCCTCGGCGGCGATGGCGTGGTCCTCGTCCCGATAGCTCGCCCAGTCCGAGCGGTGCACGCTGCGGCCGAGCAGGACCAGTTCGGCGACCGTGATCTCCGACGCACCCTCCTCCTGCTGGGCGACCACCGCGGTGCGCCGGGCGAGCTCGCGGGTCGACAGCCGGCGCAGGTCGTCGGAGTCGATCAGCAACTCGCCGGTGGAGTCGACCGCTTGCAGCACGGCCCGCAGCAGCGTCGACTTGCCGCTGCCGTTGGGTCCGATCAGCCCGAGCACCCGGCCGGGGCGAGCCGTCCAGCTCACCCCGGCCAGGGCGGGATGCCGCCCGTACTGGACGCTCAGGCCCGATCCGCGAAGCACCCGGGTCAGCTCCCGAGGCCGGCCACGGCCTTGTGCAGTGCCTCCAGCCCGTCCACGGCCGCCGTCGACGCCGACGTCTGATTGGCCCGCAACGGAATGATCCGGCCGGCCTTGACCGCCCGCAGGTCCTTGGCGCCCGGCTCGGCGAGCAGCCGCTTCTTCGCGGTCTCGAAGTTCTCGCCGAACAGTCCGTAGGCGAGCACGATCACCTCGGGGTCGGCCTTGAGCAGCGATTCGGTGGACACCTCCAGGTACGTCTTCGGCTGATCCCCGTACGCGTTGGTCAGCCCGTTCATCGCCAGCTGGGTGTGCAGGATGCCGGCGCCCCCATAGGCGCTCATCGGCGCGGTGGAGGAGAAGTAGTAGACGGCGGCCGCGCTGCGGGTGGCGGTGGGCTTGGCGTCCCGCACCGCCTTGATCCGGGAGCTCAAGGCGTTCACCGCGCGGTCGGCGACCTCGACGGTGCCGAAGACCCGGCCGAACCGGCTGACGTCGCCCAGGATGAGGTCGAAGTCGACCGGCTTCACCTCGGCGTTGGCGTCGTGGCCGCACTCGCCGCTGATCGTCAGCAGGGTGATCCCGGCGTCGGCCAGCGCCTTCGCGTCGGCCTTGAAGAACCCGTAGCCGATCACCGTTTCGGCGCCGCTGCCCAGAATCTTCTCGGTCGTCGGATCGGACGGGTCGACGATGGTCGCGTCCGTCGGCGGATGGGTCAGCCCGGCCGGCAGTTCGGCACCGAACTCGCCGGAGCGGGCGATGATCCGGTCGGCGGCGCCGGCGGCGTCCAGCAGGGCGATGGCATCGCTGCCGATGGTCATCACCTTGGTCGGCGCCGCCTGGAAGGTCACCTCCTTGCCGCAGTCGGTGACGGCCAGCGGGTAGCTGGCGGCCGGCTGACCGGACGCCGCGGACGGGGCGGCCGCCTGCGGCGCCGTGGTCGTGCAGCCGGCCAGTGCGAGCAGCGTCGCCACCCCCAGCGCGGCCAGTCTTGTCGGTGTGATCACGAGGTTCCTTTCGATGGAGCGGTCTTTCGGTGACACTGCGGGGGCGGGAGTCATCGGGCCGCGGACATCCGGTGGACGAGGACGATCAGCAGCGGGGTGCCGAGCAGTGCGGTCAGCACACCCAGTGGCAGCTCGGCCGGCGCGAACGCGGTGCGCGCCAGGGCGTCCGCCCAGACCAGCACGAGGCCGCCGATCAGGGCCGACGCCGGCAGCACCAGCCGATGCCGAGCGCCGACCAGTCGCCGGGCGACGTGCGGCACGACCAGGCCGACGAAGCCGATCGCGCCCGACACCGACACGGCCACGGCGACGCTGAGGGCCACGGTGGCGGTGGCCAGCGCGCGGAACCGGATCGGGTGGGTGCCCAGCGTCCGGGCGGTGTCGTCGCCCAGCGCGATCGCATCCAGCCTGCGCGACCAGCCGAGCAGCAGCACGAACGTGACCACGGTGCTCAGGCAGAGCAGGCCGAGTGTGTCCCAGCGGGACTGGCCCAGCGAGCCGAGCATCCAGAACAGCACGGCACGGACGCCGTCGCGCGAGTTGGAGAGGAAGACCAACAGGTTGGTCAGCGCCCCGAGTGCGAAGCCGACCGCGATGCCGGCGAACACCAGCCGGCCGGGGACCAACCGGCCACCCACCCGGGCCAGTCCGAAGACCAGGGCGATCGCCACCAGGGCACCGAGGAAGGCGCTGCCGGCCAGGGCCGCGGC
>JAGPGQ010000304.1 GCA_018055925.1 Micropruina sp. | reverse complement strand
CGACCACACCCAGCACGGTGTGCAGCACTCCGGCCAGTCGGGACTGGATTCGTAGCAGGTCGGCGACCAGGTCGAGTTGGGCCCGATCGGTCAGCAGTCGCACATCGGTGTCGATGGTGTCGAGCAGCCCGGCCATACCGGTGGTGAAATCCACCACCGAAACCGACCCGATCGACCTGTTCATACAGTGAACGCTACGTACTGGCACTGACACTTTTTCGTCCAGAACCGCCCTGGTGGTGGTGTTGTCAGAAACGGACAACACCAAGCTTTCGGACAACACCCGTCACAACACCCAGGGTCAGAACCGCGCGGTGGCTGGCGACGTTCTTTTCGACCCATTGGCGACCTTCTCCGGGTTCAAGCCAGATGTAGGACGCCAAAGCCAGGGAAACAGCGGCTCATCGGCCCCCCTGAACGGGAATGGGAACCGTCCCCAGTCCGGAAATAGATGCAGGTGGGACTCATGTGACGGCTGTGACGCACGTGGCATCGATTTCCAACCGGAACGGGCGTCCCGCCAGGGACACCATGGCTGAACGGGAATAGGAACCGTCCCCTGAACGGGAATAGGAACCGTCCCCAAGGATCTCCCCAACGCCAGCCGGGCTGACATCCCCTCCGGCACCGTCGAAGACGCCCTCGACACCGCCTGCGGCCGCTACCTCAACCACCCCACGGCCTGGGCCTGAACCCCCGAAGAACTAGAAGAACTACCGGCGACCGTTAGTCCCGCGGCCATCGACGTTCGACCAAGACGAGCGGTGTCCGGTCGGATGCCTCGCAAGGCCGACGAGCAAGTCATACCCGGGTCGTATGCAGACCGAGGAGAACGCGGCGGGGCGCCGTCCGGGCGTCGCGCAGCGGGCGAAGGTGGGTGGCCGCGGCACTAGGGTGACGGGAATGCACCCCCGCGCGATCACCGGCGACCAGGTTCCGGCCCTGCTCGCCGAGGTGCTCGACGGGGGCCGTCCGATCGCCGTGCTGGCCGGCGCGGCACCGTCCGCCTGGCGCCTCGACGAACCGCTGGAGGCCGGCGCGGCCGTCCTGATCGGCACGTCCGGCTCGACCGGTGACCCGAAGGGCGTCCTGCTCACGGCGGACGCGATCCGCGCCTCCGCCGCGGCGACCCACGATCGGCTCGGCGGCCCGGGAACCTGGGTGTGCCCGCTGCCGATGCACTACGTCGCCGGGTTGATGACCGCCGCCCGGGCCGCCGTCGCCGGCACCGAGGTGCTGGTCGCGCCGTCCGACCTCTCTTTGTTGCCGGCGCCGGACGGACGCAGCTATCTCTCACTGGTGGCGGCGCAACTGCACCGGGCACTCGAGCAGCCCGCGATCACCTCGGCGCTGGCACTCTTCGACGCGGTCCTGGTGGGCGGCTCGGCGATCCCGGCGGGCCTGCTGCGGCGCGGCCGGGACGCCGGCATCACCCTGGTCGCCACCTACGGCATGGCCGAGACCTGCGGCGGCTGCGTCTACGACGGCGTGCCGCTCGGCGGCGTCCGGCTCGACTTCGACCCGGGCGAACGCATCCTGATCACCGCCCCCCAGGTCTTCGCCGGCTACCGGTTCGACCCGGTCGCCACCGCCGCCGCCCTGGACGGCCGCACGCTACGCACCCAGGACCGGGGCCGCTGGCGCGACGGCCGGCTGCAGGTGCTCGGACGGGTCGACGACGTGGTCGTCACCGGGGGGATCAACGTTGACCTGGCGCAGGCCCAACGGGCCTGCGACGAGGCCTTCGGCCCGGGCACGGTGGGCCTGCTGGGTGTGCCGGACGAGCGTTGGGGGGTCCGGATCGTCGCCCTCTCCGCGGCCGACCTGCCCCTCGACGAGCTCCGCGATCGGCTGGCCCGGTCGCTGCAACCCGTGGCCGTTCCGCGGGAGGTCCGCCGGGTCGCTGGCCTGCCGCGAACGTCCACTGGCAAGATCGATCGGCAGGGCCTGCGACGGATGTGGGCCGAAGGGAGCTGAGTGGCGACACCGACGCAATGGCTTGAGGGGGCGCGGCTGCGCACCCTCCCGGCCGCGGTCTCACCGGTGGTGGCCGGCAGCGGCATCGCCGCCTTCGAGGACGCCTTCGCCCCGGCTCCCGCCCTGCTGTGCCTGGTGGTCGCGCTGGCCCTGCAGGTCGGCGTCAACTACGCCAACGACTATTCCGACGGCATTCGCGGCACGGACGCGGAGCGGGTCGGGCCGATGCGCCTGGTCGGCTCGGGTGCCGCCGCGCCCGCGCGGGTGAAGGCCGCCGCCTTCGGCTGCTTCGCCGTGGCCGCGGCGGCCGGACTGGCGCTGGTGGTCCTCACCCAGCTGTGGTGGCTGCTGCTGGTGGGCGCGGCCGCGATCGTCGCGGCCTGGTTCTACACCGGCGGCACCCGGCCTTACGGCTACCTGGGACTCGGCGAGCTGTTCGTCTTCGTCTTCTTCGGGCTGGTCGCGGTCGGCGGCACCGTGCTGGTGCAGGTGGGCGGCACCTCGCCGGCCACCTGGACGGCCGCCACGGCGGTCGGTTCCCTGGCCTGCGCCATCCTGGTGGCCAACAACCTGCGTGACCTGTGGGGGGACGCCGCGGCCGGCAAACGCACGCTGGCCACCCGGCTCGGCGATCGCGGCACCCGCGTCCTGTTCTGTGCCCTGGCCGGGCTGGCCCTGGCCGCGGTGGTGCTGACCGCGTGGCTGACCACCTGGTGGGGGCTGCTCGGACTGCTGGCGCTGGCGTTCCTGATCGGCCCCGTCCGCGAGGTCGCCTCGGGGGGACGCGGCCGCGCCCTGATCAAGGTGCTCAAGCTGACCGGCCTGGCCGAGCTGGCCGCCGCCGCGGGACTGGCCGCCGGCCTGGCGCTGGGGGGCTGAACGATGCCCCCGAGCCTCGCGATCGCCGAGACGGTCGTCTACGACGTCGGCCTGACCACCCGCTTCCGGGGGGTGTCGCGGCGCTCCGGCATGCTGCTCCGCGGAGCCGCCGGCTGGGGCGAGTGGAGCCCCTTCGCCGAGTACCGCCGGCCCGAGACCGACGCCTGGTGGGACGCCGCGGTGGAGGCCGCCTGCGTGGGCTGGCCGGAGCCGGTGCGCCCGGCCGTGCCGGTGAACAGCATCGTCCCGGCCGTGGACGCCGCCGCCGCGGGAGCCTTCGCGGTGACCGGCGGTTGCCGGACGGCCAAGGTCAAGGTCGCCGAGCGGGGCCAGGGATTGTCCGACGACCTGGCCCGGGTGGAGGCCGTCCGGGACGCGGTCGGCCCGTCCGGACGGGTGCGGATCGACGCCAACGGCGCCTGGAGCGTGGACGAGGCGGTGCGGGCGCTGCGCGCGCTCGCCCGGTTCGGCCTGGAGTACGTCGAACAGCCCTGCGCGTCGGTCGAGGAGCTCGCCGAGCTGCGGCTCGCGCTCGCCCGGGCGCACATCGACGTGCCGGTGGCCGCCGACGAATCCATCCGGCGCTCCGGCGATCCGGAACGGGTGGCCGCCCTGGACGCGGCCGACATCGCCGTGCTGAAGGTGCAGCCGCTCGGCGGCGTGCGGCGCTGCCTGGAACTCGCCGACCGGCTGGGCATGCCCGTGGTGGTGTCGTCCGCGCTGGAGACCTCGGTCGGCATCGCGGCCGGGGTGGCGCTCGCCGCGGCGCTGCCCGAACTGCCGCACGCCTGCGGCCTGAACACCGTCGCCCTGCTCGCCCGCGACGTCGTGGACGATCCACTGGTGGCCCGCGACGGCATGATCGACGTGCGCCGGGTGAGCCCGGCCGGGCGGGAGTGGATCGCCGGCCCCGAATCGGCACAGTGGTGGCGTGCGCGACTGGAACCGATCCGGTCGCCGAGCGGCGGGCCGGCCGGCCCACGGCACGCCGGCACGAGGGAGGAGCGCGGATGAGTTCACCGCGGTGCGCCGCCGCGCTGGTGGCGCAGCTCTGCGTTCAGGGCGTCCGCGACGCCGTGCTGGCGCCGGGTTCGCGCAGCGCCCCGCTGGCGCTCGCCCTGGCCCGGGCCGAGGCCGACGGGCTGCTGCGACTGCACGT
>JAGPGQ010000303.1 GCA_018055925.1 Micropruina sp. | reverse complement strand
AGAACACGACCGTGGAGCCCTCGGGCACCTCGTCCAACTCGTCGACGAAGACGGCGCCGCGGGCCTCCAGGTCCTCGACCACGTGCCGGTTGTGCACGATCTGCTTGCGCACGTACACCGGGGCGCCATACACGTCCAGCGCGCGTTCGACCGTGATCACCGCACGGTCGACCCCGGCGCAGTACCCCCGGGGGGCGGCGACGACGACACGCTTCGGTTCGGTCATGGCGGCCAGTCTAACGACCGGGTGCCGTCCCTCCCGGCGGCGGATCCCTGTTCGGGCCGGAGCTACGCGGTCGGGTTCGGTTCCGGCGCCGAAGGGTGTCGGCGTCGCGTCGCGCTCCCCGATCGTTCACCCTTGTGCAGGCGGGAGTGGTGGACGGATGGCGCGCCATGTGACCAGTGCCTGCGGATGGCCGCCCGTGGTCAGGCTGCGCGGGTCCGTAAGGGAACCCTGGGGATGGTTCTTGTGGGTTCAGTCCTGGACATAGGAACTATGCGGATTGTGCATTTCGTCGTCCCGCGAACGCATTTCGTCATCCTGGCGAACGCCGGGATCTCGGGGTGCCACATTGGTGGTGAGATCCCGGGTCGGGGCCCGGGACGACGTGCAGGGGAAATCCTGATGCGAGCACGCAAGGAGAGCCAATCCAAGAGAGTCTCTCCGCCCGCAAACGACGACCGGTTGTCAAAAGCCTGTTCGTCGGAATCGTTGGTGCCGGCGTGGTCGTTGGTGTTGATCCACATACCGGGGTGGAATCACCTCAGCGACTCCATCATCGCCGATCCGGATGGTCCATTGCAGATCCGGCGGCTGTCGAGTATCGGGTTCGAGAAGGTTGTGGTGGTGTTTGCACAATAGGCACAGGTTCGCCAGCGAGGTGGGTCCGCCTTGCTGCCAGGGGATGATGTGATGGGCGTCACAGTCAGCTGCTGGCCGGTTACAGCCGGGGAACACACAGCCCTGGTCGCGGGCATGCAGCGCTTGCCGGATGGTGGGGGTGACGAGGCGATGCTTCTGGCCGACATCGAGCACCCCGGACGGCCCGCCCAGCACGACCGGCAGAATGTCGGCGTCACAGGCGTACTGGCGGAGTTCGGACGCGGTCAGCGTGTGACCGTTCGCCAAGCGTGCGTTCCAGCAGTCCTTGAGTAGGTCTTCGTAACGGATCGTGATGGTGACGTGGGGCCGGTCGCCACCATGTTTGGGTGCGGCCTGCTGCACGGCGACTCTCCGGGCCAACTCCACCAGGGCGTCAGCCCGGCGCATCGGCCACGTGATGTCACCCTGCAAGCGGTCGCGTTCTTCGAGGGCGGTGCGGTGCAGCTGGTGCGCCAACGCATCGATCTGCGCTTTCAACAACGCCGCATCCCCGGCGGGAAGTTTGCCCTTGATGATCGTCGATCCGTGCCCGTCCTCGGCGAAGGTGAGGTGCCGGTTGCGCAACGCGGCTTTGCGTTCACGTTCCATCCTGGCGGCTTCGGCCTCTTCGGCGATCTCTGGCGCCACCACCTCCAGCAGATGCTGAGCCAGACCCTTCAGATGCTGGGAGTCGAACTGGTCACAGAACCCCACCATCGTGGCTTCTGCTTCGTTCTCGGCGCCGGCCGGCAGGTCATCGGGGAGTTTTCGCAACACATCGGTCACCGCCCGGGCTTGATGATGGTTGGCTCGGCCGTCGCGCAGCGCATCCCCGACCTGCCCGAACCGTTCCAGATCGTGGGCGTGGTGCACCAGGGCGGCGGCCTGTGGCCGGGTGTAGCGCAGCTCCCCGGCGAGCCAGCTGGTCAGCGGCACCCCATACGCGGTTTGTGCCGCCTCGGCCCGCTCGACTCCGCCGATGATGTCGTGCAGTACTCCGGCGAGTCGGGACTGGATGCGTAGCAGGTCGGCGACCAGGTCGAGTTGGGCCCGATCGGTCAACAGGCCGGTGCTGGTGTCGACGGTGTCGAGCAACCCGGCCACGCCGGTAGTGAAATCCACCACCGACACCGACCCGATCGAACTGCTCATACAGAGAACGCTACGGACCGGCACTGACACTTTTTCGTCCAGAACCCGCCCTGGTGGTGGTGTTGTCAGAAACGGACAACATCGAGCTTTTCGGACAACACCCGTGACAACACCTCAGGGCCAATACCGCCGGTGTCTGGCGGCGTTTCCAACCCGTTGATGCCCTTCTCGGGTTCAACCGGGTAAGGACGCCAAGCGAGGGAGACGCTGGCTCAGCGGCGGCTGAACGGGAATAGGAACCGTCCCCTGAACCGGAATGGGAACCGTCCCCAAGGATCTCCCCACAACACCTGAGTTCACACAGCCGCATCTGACAACGTCACAGCCGTTGCGCGTCATTTCCAGGACTCAACCCATAGGAGAGAAGCCAAACCAGCGCACCGTGACCCCAGCCAATGCCGACCCCCCCATGGACCAGTTCGCGACGACCAAGCACCCAGCACCCGCCCAGACAGACCGACAGCACACTCGACCCCACCCGTCTCGACCCGCCGTGTCGTTAAGCGGTGAGCCGTGGATGCGGCACCTCCGCGTCCCCGCAACAGCGCAACTCCTGACCTGCGATGAGCAACCAGATCTGTGACCGACGAGCGCTCATCCTCCCCCGAAGGCGGGGTGTGATGCCAGCACTGACCCCGAAGACCCTTGGGTTGGCAAGGCACACGCCCGACGACTGTCCGCACTGGTCAACACTCCATCTTCGGGCCTGATTGTGCGCACCACGACCTGACGCACAGCCTGGAGCCGGGTTTCCTGCCAGGACCTGTCGGCCCCGACCAGTAGGGTCGCCCCCATGGCGCTGACCTCCACCCCCGAACAGCCGCAGCCGCTGCGCGCCATCGTGTCGGCCACCAAGGGCTGGGTGGAGCGGCTGGGCCGGGTGTGGGTTGCCGGGCAACTGATCGAGCTGCGGCGCCGCCAGGGAGCGGCAACGCACTTCCTCACCCTGCGCGACCCCTTGGCCGAGGTGTCGGTGACGGTGACCGCCTCCACCGCCGTGCTGGACGCCGCTGGGCCGGTCGCCGAGGGCATGGAGGTGGTCGCCCACCTACGGCCCACGGTGTGGAGCCGCAACGGTTCGCTCACCTTCGAGTGCGGCGACCTGCGCGCCTCCGGCGAGGGCCGCCTGCTCGCCATGGTCGAGCAACGCAAGCGCATGCTGCAGGCCGAGGGACTGTTCGCCCGGGAGCGCAAACGGCCGCTGCCGTTCCTGCCGGGCGCTGTGGGCCTGATCACCGCCGAGGGCAGTGCCGCCGAGCGGGACGTGCTGAAGGTGGCGCGCGGACGGTGGCCGGCCGTCCGGTTCTCGACCAGGTACGCGCTGATGCAGGGCCAGGGTTGCGTCGAGCAGGTGCGCGACGCGCTGGCCGCGCACGACCGCGACCCGGCCGTCGACGTCATCGTGATCGCCCGCGGCGGCGGCTCCCTGCAGGACCTGCTGCCGTTCTCGGACGAGTCGCTGGTGCGGGCGGTGTTCGCCTGCCGCACCCCGGTGGTCAGCGCGATCGGGCACGAACCGGACACCCCGATCCTCGACCTGGTGGCCGATGTCCGCGCCGCCACTCCCACCGACGCCGCCAAACGGGTGGTCCCGGACGTCGGCGACGAGCGGGTCCGGGTCGAGCAGTCCGGACAGCGGGTCCGGGACGCCCTGCTGCGCATGCTGGAGCGGGAACAGCACCGGCTGGACGCGCTCCGGTCGCGCCCGGTGCTGGCCGACCCGCTGGGGCCGGTCGACGTCCAGCTCCGCCAGGTGGACGAGGTGCGCGGCCGATGCCGCCGGGCGATCGACGCCCGGCTGCGCGAGGAGTCCACCTGGGTCGAGCACGCGCTCGGCCGGGTCCGGGCACTCTCCCCGCGGGCCACCCTGCTGCGCGGCTATGCGATCGTCAGCACCGGCGACGGCGAACCGGTGCACTCCACCACGGCGGTCTCGCCCGGCGACGAACTGGTCGCCATGCTGGCCGACGGCACCCTGCGCACCGAGGTGGTCGAGGTGCGGACCAGAAAGGACGGCGATGCCTGAGAACCCAGAGGCGACCCAGACCTACGAA
>JAGPGQ010000007.1 GCA_018055925.1 Micropruina sp. | reverse complement strand
CAACCGGCACCTGTCCTTCGCCGAGGACGGGCATGGATCGACGATCATCAAGGGCAAACTTCCCACCGGGGATGCCGCGTTGTTGAAAGCGCAGATCGATGCGTTGGCGCACCAACTGCACCGCACCACCCTCGAAGAACGTGACCGCTTGCAGGAAGAGGTCACCTGGCCGATGCGCCGTGCGGACGCCCTGGTGGAGTTGGCCCGCCGGGTCGCGGTGCAGCAGGCGGCGCCGAAGCATGGTGGGGACCGGCCCCATGTGACGATCACCATCCGTTACGAAGACCTGGTGAAGGACTGCTGGAATGCGCAGCTGGCCAGTGGCCACCGGCTTACCGCTGGCGAACTGCGTCAGTACGCGTGTGACGCCGACATCCTGCCGGTCGTGCTCGGCGGACCGTCCGGGGTGCTCGACGTCGGCCAGAAGCACCGGCTCGTCACCCCAACGATTCGACAGGCCTTGCATGCCCGCGACCAGGGCTGTGTGTTCCCCGGCTGCAACCGGCCAGCAGCAGACTGTGACGCCCATCACATCGTCCCGTGGCAGCAAGGTGGCGCCACCTCGTTGGCGAACCTGTGTTTGTTGTGCAAGCACCACCACAACCTTCTCGAACCCGATGCTCGGCGGCCGTCGGTTCTGCAATGGCAGATCCGAATCAGTCCCGATGGTGTCGCTGAGGTGATTCCGCCCCGGTATGTTGATCAGCACCGGCGACCACGCCGACACCAACGATTCCGACAACCCCACTGTTGACAAGCCGGTCGTCGTTTGCGGTCGGGAGATCTCTTGAATCGGCTGGTTTGCGCGCCTGCATCAGGATCCCTGCACGTCATCCCGGGCCTGACCCGGGATCCTACCACCAATGCCGCACCTCGAGATCCCTGCGTTCGCCGGGATGACGAAATCCGTTCGCCGGGATGACGAAATGCACAATCCGTACAGTTCCTACGTACTGGATTGTCGACAAGGACTCCTTGCACGCCCGCATCCGGATGAGCCCTGCACGTCATCCCGGGCTCCGACCCGGGATCTCACCACCAAAGCCGCACCCGAGATCCCGGCGTTCGCCGGGATGACGCAATGCGTTCGCCGGGATGACGTAATGCACAATCCGTACCGTTCCTATGTACTGGATCGTCGACAACGGCTCCTAGCGCGCCCGCATCGGGATCCCCTGCACGCATCCCTGGCTCCGACCCGGGATCTCACCACCAACGGCGCACGCGGAGATCCCGACGTTCGTCGGGATGACAAAATGCACAATCTCAGGGGATCGCCGGATTCCGCGGTCATGGCGTGCACCTCGCTGTGTTGGCGTCGCTCGTCGTATTACCCGGTACGCCGTCGCTCCGCGGCGGTGCGATGCACGCACCCTGACCTTGCCCGACACGCCGGGCGGGGTGGCACCGGCCGGGGGCGTGTGGCGTCCGTACGCTCGGGGCATGGGTCCGGATCCGGTCGAACAGTGGGCGCACCACCTCAGGGTGGCCCGCAACGCGTCGGCGCACACCGTCCGGGCCTACGTCGGGGACGTCACGGCGTTGGCCGAGTATCTGGAGCGCACGGGTTCGGGCGGACTGTTGGACGCCGATCTGCGGACGTTGCGCCGCTGGCTGGCCGGCATGCATGCCGGCGGGGCCGAACGATCCACCCTGCAACGACGCGCCGCGTCCGTCCGGGCGTTCTTCGCCTGGGCGCACGGGGCCGGACTGGTGGCGCACGATCCGGCGGACGCACTGCGCTCGCCACGAGTCGACCGGACGCTGCCGCCGACCCTGGAGGTGGATCAGGCGAGGCGGATGATCGAGACCCTCGCCGCCCAGGCGGCCACCATCGAGGAGCGGGTGGCTAGGGCGGCCGCGGTGCGCAATCTCGCGATCGTGGAGGTGCTCTACGCCGGTGGGATCCGGGTGGGGGAGCTGTGCGGCCTGGACGTGGCCGGGGTGGACGCCGATCGGCAGGTGCTGCGGGTGCGCGGCAAGGGCGACAAGGAGCGCAGTGTGCCGATCGGAACCCCGGCCCTGCGGGCGTTGCGCGACTGGCTGGCCCGTCGGCACGTCCTGGCGCGTGCCGAGGCCGGCGACGCCCTGTTCGTCGGCGACCGTGGGCTGCGGATCGATCCGCGGGTGGTGCGCCGGCTGGTGCACCGGGCCCTGGCCGCGGTCCCGGACGCCCCCGACCTCGGGCCGCACGGCCTACGCCACGCGATGGCCACCCACCTGCTCGCCGGGGGCGCCGACCTGCGCAGCGTCCAGGAGATCCTCGGGCACGCCTCGCTGGCCACCACGCAGATCTACACCCACGTCACCAATGAGCGGCTCCGGGCCGCCTATACCCAGGCGCACCCCCGCGCCTGAACGCGGCCGACGCTCTTGGCTACCTGAGACAAGCTGGACCAGCGACCAATCAGTGCTGCTCGGCGAAGCCTGGCCATCGTTGCATGACGTGGACATGCGCCCGAGTCGTTCGCTGCGGCTGAGCCAACGCACGGGAACCCGTGACGACCCCGTCCGGCCAGGTCACAGATAACGCGCCGGGTCGACGTGGCGTCCGTTCAGCTTCGTCCCGAAGTGCAGGTGACAACCGGTCGACCAGCCCGTGCTGCCGACCAGACCGACCACCTGGCCGCGGGTGACCCGCTGGCCGTCGCGCACCTGGTAGCGCTTGAGGGCGTGCAGGTAGTGCGTGGTCAGTCCGCCGGTGTGGCCGATCACCAGGCGGTGCCCGCCGGAGGAGTCGTAGGAGACCGATTGCACCACCCCGTCGGCGGCGGCCCGGATGGGTGTGCCGCACGAGGCCCGCAGGTCGACCCCGGCGTGCAGTCGCCATTCGTGGAAGATCGGGTGGAAGCGCTGGCCGAAGGGGGAACTGATCGGTCCGCCGACCGGGTTCAGCAGCACGCCCGAACCGGACGGTGCCGCGCTCCCTGCGCCGGCCAGGAGCGCCGCGCGCTCCGCGGCGGCACGGTCGGCGGCCAGCGTGCGGGCCATGTCGACCGCGGAGGCGGGCAGTAGCCGCACGCCGGCGGCACCGCCCAGCGGGTCGAGATAGGTGTCGCCCCGCTTCAGGCCGAAGTGCAGGCAGCCCTCGGCACAGTGCCCGGCCTGGAGCCGGCCGATGACGTCGCCGGCCGCCACGTTCTGGCCCACGGTGACGGTCGCCTCGACCGGCTCGTAGGTGGTGCGCAGTTCGCCGTGCACGATGGTCACCACGCCGCGACCCGCGATCACCTGGGCCACCGACACCCGCCCCGCGGCCGCCGCTCGTACCGCTGAACCCACCGCGGCGGCCAGGTCGACGCCCCGATGCCCGGGCAGCCAGTCCTGATCGGGCGGGTCGAACGGCCGCACCACCGGACCCGGCACTGGACGCACCGAACCGAACGCCCGCCCCTGCGGGGCCGACAGCGCCAGCAGCCCGAAGGTCAGCAGCAGTACCGCCCACACCCGGGCCGCCGCTCGCCACACGTGCACCACCTCCACCCTCATTCCACGACCGCGATCGCCCGAGTGTTCAGAATCGTGAACCGGGGATGATCCGCCCCACCCGACGGAGGGGTCGCCGCGGGAGCGGTGGGTCGTCCGAGGATCGTTCCGATCTCGGTATCCCAACCCGGTGGTGACGTGGGCACACGCTCTCCCGTCGGGACCCGACGACGGGTCCCCGGCCGGCCAGCGTGTGCCGATGCCGAGATCGTGACCCGGTCGTTTCGACAACCCGCCCGACGCCGACGTAGAATCGCGCACAGCGACTCGGCAGATCCGGGTCGACTTCGCATGCACCTCGAACCGTCGCGCTCGACGGGTTGCGTCCAAGGTCCCCGCGAGGGGTGGACGACAACGGTCGCATCAGGCGGGCCGAAGGTCTCGGCCCGAACAACCACACAGCGGGCTCCGCAGGGTTAGACACGTTCGACCGACAACCCTCGCGTCCCGCACGGAAAGGAACGGCAATGGCCGTCGTCACCACGCGCCAGCTGCTCGAAAGCGGCGTCCACTTCGGGCATCAGACCCGTCGCTGGAACCCCAAGATGAAGAAGTTCATCTTCGCCGAGCGCAACGGCATCTACATCATCGACCTGCAGCAGTCGCTCAGCTACATCGACCGGGCGTACGCGTTCGTCCGCGAGACCGTGGCTCGCGGCGGCCAGATCCTGTTCGTCGGCACCAAGAAGCAGGCCCAGGAGGCCATCGCCGAGCAGGCCACCCGGGTCGGCATGCCCTTCGTCAACCAGCGCTGGCTGGGCGGCATGCTCACCAACTTCACCACCATCAGCAAGCGCATCGGCAAGATGAAGGAGCTCGAGGGGATCAACTTCGAGGACGTCGCCGCGTCCGGCCTGACCAAGAAGGAGCTGCTGCAGCAGCGCCGCAAGAAGGACAAGCTGGCCAAGACCCTCTCCGGCATCCGCGACATGGGCAAGCTGCCGCAGGCCGTCTGGGTGGTGGACACCAAGAAGGAGCACCTGGCGATCGACGAGGCCCGCAAGCTGCGGATCCCGATCGTCGGCATCCTGGACACCAACTGCGACCCCGACGAGGTCGACTACGCCATCCCGGGCAACGACGACGCGATCCGTTCCGTCGCGCTGCTGACCCGGGTGGTCGCGGACGCCGTCGCCGAGGGCCTGCTGGACCGTAGCCGGTCCGCCGGCAGCACCGGCGAAGAGGCCGAGCCGATGGCCGACTGGGAGCGTGAGCTGCTGGGCGCCACCGATGAGGCGCCCGCCGCCGAGGCCGTGGCCGTCGAGGGCTCCGACCTGCAGGCCGACGAGTTGGCCGACGCCGTCGAGGGTGCCGTGGCCGGTGCCGCCGAGGCGTCCCCCGAGGTCGCCGAAGAGGTCCAGGCCGCCGAGACCGCCGCCGACGAGACCGTCGATCCGGCCGTCGAGGCCGCGGCCGAGACCAACTGACCAACCGATCAGTCACAGCGAAGAAACAACGAGAGAGCAGAGAATGGCAATCACTGCCGCTGATGTGAAGAAGCTCCGCGACGCCACCGGCGCGGGCATGATGGACGCCAAGAAGGCGCTCACCGAGGCGAACGGCGACTTCGACGCCGCCGTCGAGCTGCTCCGGGTGACCGGCCAGGCCAAGATGGCCAAGCGGTCCGACCGCGAGGCGTCCAACGGCCTGGTGGCCGCCGCCGGCAAGAGCGTCATCCAGCTCGGTGCCGAGACCGACTTCGTCGCCAAGAACGCCGAGTTCGTGGCGCTGGCCGACGAGATCGCCAAGGCCACCGATGCCGCCAAGGCGACCGATGTGGCGAGCGCGAACGCGGTCGTCCTGGCCTCGGGCAAGACGGTCGCCGAGACGGTGGCCGAACTGGCCGCCAAGATCGGCGAGAAGCTCGAGGTGGCCAACGCCGCCAGCTACGACGGCGACGTCACCATCTACCTGCACCGCCGCTCGTCCGACCTGCCGCCGCAGGTGGGCGTGATGGTGGAGCACGACGGCGGCGCGTCGGACTTCGTCCGGGGCATCGCGATGCAGATCGCCGCCATGTCGCCGCAGTACGTCACCCGGGACGAGGTCCCGGCCGAGGTGCTCGACCACGAGCGGCACATCGCCGAGCTGACCGCCAAGGAGGAGGGCAAGCCCGAGAAGATCATTCCGCGAATCGTGGAGGGTCGCCTGGGTGGCTTCTTCAAGGAGGTCTGCCTGATCGAGCAGCCGAGCGTCTCGGACGACAAGAAGACCGTCGGCCAGTTGCTGAAGGAGAACGGCGTCACCGTGAAGCGTTTCGTGCGCTTCGCCGCCGGCGCCTGAGTCCGGGCGTCGCGTAGCGGGCGAAGGTCGGTGGTCGGGGCACTAGAGTGACGTGCGCCACGATGATGTCGTGGCGCACGTCGCTGTCAGCCCCCACCACACCCTGTCGAGGAGACTCATGACCTACCAGCGCATCATGCTCAAGCTGTCCGGAGAGATGTTCGGCGGTGCGCGCGGCATCGGAGTCGACCCCGATGTGGTGGCCAACCTCGCCAGCCAGATCAAGGCGGTCGTGGACGCCGGCGTCCAGGTTGCGGTGGTGATCGGTGGCGGCAACTTCTTCCGGGGCGCCGAGCTCTCCGAGCGCGGCATGGCCCGCGACCGGGCCGACTACATGGGCATGCTGGGCACAGTGATGAACTGCCTGGCCCTGCAGGACTTCTGCGAGAAGGCCGGGGTGCAGACCCGGGTGCAGACCGCGATCACCATGGGCCAGGTCGCCGAGCCGTACATTCCGCGGCGCGCCGAGCGGCACCTGGAGAAGAACCGGGTGGTGATCTTCGGCGCCGGCTCGGGCATGCCGTACTTCTCCACCGACACGGTCGCCGCCCAGCGGGCGCTGGAGATCGGTGCCGACGTGCTGCTGATGGGCAAGCAGGGCACCGACGGCGTCTACGACTCCGACCCGCGAACCAATCCCGACGCGCAGCGGTTCGAGAACCTCACCTACGACGAGTACCTGGCCCGCGACCTCAAGGTGGCCGACGCCACCGCGATCAGCCTGGCCCGCGACAACCGGCTGCCGATGATCTTCTTCGACCTCGGAGTCGAGGGGAACATCCTCCGGGCGGTGCGTGGTGAGAAGATCGGAACCACCGTTCACTCCTGACCGAGCACAACCCACGAAAGGACCCTGATGATCCGCGACATCGTCAAGGACGCCGAACAGAAGATGAAGGGCGCCGTCGAACATGCCCGCGAGGAGTTCGGGGCGATCCGCACCGGCCGCGCGCACCCGGCCATGTTCAACAAGCTGATGGTCGACTACTACGGCGCGCCGACCCCGCTGCAACAGCTGGCCACCTTTCAGGTGCCCGAGGCGCGCACCGTCCTGATCAGCCCGTTCGACCGGTCGTCCATGGCCGGCATCGAGAAGGCGATCCGCGACTCCGACCTGGGGGTGAACCCGGCCAACGACGGCAACGTGATCCGGATCGTGATGCCGCAGCTCAGCGAGGAGCGCCGGCGGGACTACATCAAGGTCGCCCGAAGCAAGGCCGAGGAGAGCCGGGTCGCGATGCGCAACATCCGCCGGCATGCGAATGACGCGGTGCACAAGCTGGTCAAGGACAAGGAGATCGGTGAGGACGACGCCCGTGGAGCCGAGAAGCAACTGGACGGCGTGACCCGCAAGTACGTGGACATCATCGACGAGCTGCTCAAGGCCAAGGAAGCCGAACTGCTGGAGGTCTGATGGCAGGCGACCAGCAGGCCCCGGACGCCCCGCCCGCGCGCGGCTCGCGTGCCGGGCGCGACCTACCGGCCGCGATCATCGTGGGCGTCGCCCTGGCGGCGTCCGTGGTGGTCACGCTGTTGTACTGGCACTGGGGTTTCGTGCTGCTGGTCACCGCCATGCTCACTCTGGGCACCGTCGAACTGCACGACGCCCTGAAGCGGATCGGGATGAACTCGGCGATCGTGCCGATCGTGGTGGGCACGATCGCCCTGATCTGCGGAACCTACGCCGCCGCCACCCACTCCGACGCGCTGCCGTGGCAGATCGTCATGCTCGCCTGCCTCGGCGCCACCACGCTGATGGCACTCGTCTGGCGGATGCCGGGCGGCGCCGCCGGCTACGTCAAGGACGCCGCCGCCAGCCTGTTCACGATCGCCTACATCCCGCTGCTGGGCTCGTTCGCCGGGCTCACCGTCGCCATGCCCAACGGGGCCGCCAAGATGGCCACCGTGCTGCTGGTGGTGATGGCCAACGACACCGGCGGGTACGCGGTCGGTGCCCGGTTCGGCAAGCACCCGATGGCGCCGCTGATCAGCCCGAAGAAGACCTGGGAGGGGCTGGCCGGCTCGGTGGCCCTGGCCACCGCGGTCGGCATCCCGCTCACCGTGTGGTGGCTCGGCTCCTCGGCGTGGATCGGGTTGGCGCTGTCGCTGGCCGTGGTCGCCGCCGCCACCTGCGGCGACCTGATCGAGTCGCTGATCAAACGCGACGTGGGCATCAAGGACATGTCGTCGTTCCTGCCCGGCCACGGCGGCGCGATGGACCGGCTGGACTCGATCCTGGTCGCAGCCCCGGTGTCGTGGCTGCTGCTGTATTGGCTGATCCCGAACTGAATGGAGCGCCGATGAACCAGCAGCCCGACGCCGCCCTGCGTCCCGACGAGATCAGCGCCTACGCGGCGCTGGAGGACAAGGTGCGGGCCGGACGAACCGTCGCACTCACCATGGCCGCGCCCCGCCGCGGCAAGCCGCCGCGGCACTGGCTCGACCTGACCGTGGACGAGCGGCGCGCCGCCGTCGCGGACCTGGGCATGCCCGGCTTCCGCGCCGGCCAGATCTCCCGGCACGTGTTCGACCACCTCGACCTCGACCCCGCCGGCTGGACCGACCTGCCCGCCGCCGACCGGGGCCGGATCGCCGAGGTCTTCCTGCCGTCGCTGCTCACCTCCGTCCGACCGCTCAGTTGCGACGGTGGGACGACGCTGAAGACCCTGTGGCGGCTGTTCGACGGCTCGCTGATCGAGTCGGTGCTGATGCGCTACGGCGTACCGGGCGTCCGGGCGTCCGGCTCGGGCCGTAACCGGGCCACCCTGTGCATCTCGTCGCAGGCCGGCTGCGGCATGGCCTGCCCGTTCTGCGCCACCGGCCAGGGCGGGCTGCAGCGCAACCTGAGCGCAGCCGAGATCCTGGCCCAGGTGGTGGCCGGCGCCCGGTCGCTGCGCAACGGCGAGATCCCCGGCGGGCCCGGCCGGGTGAACAACATCGTCTTCATGGGCATGGGCGAGCCGATGGCCAACTACAAGGCCATCATGGCGACCATCCGGACGCTGACCGCGCCGGCGCCGCACGGGCTGGGGATCAGCGCCCGCGGCATCACGGTCAGCACCGTCGGGCTGGTGCCGCGGATCAACCAGCTGGCCACCGAGGGGCTGCCGGTGACGCTCGCGGTGAGCCTGCACGCCCCGGACGACGAGCTGCGCGACGAGCTGTGCCCGATCAACACCCGCTGGAACGTCGCCGAACTGGTGGACGCCGCGCACGCCTATTTCGTCGCCACCAAGCGCCGGGTGTCCATCGAGTACGCGCTGATCAGGGACGTCAACGACCAGGTGGCCCGCGCCGAGGAGCTGGCCGACGTGCTGCGCCGCGACGGCGGCCACGGCTGGGTGCACGTCAACCTGATCCCGCTGAACCCCACCCCGGGATCGAAATGGACGGCGTCCCGCCGCCGCGACGAGGCCGCCTTCGTCGCCGCCCTGGAGCGGCGCGGCGTCCAGGTCACCGTCCGGGACACCCGGGGACGCGAGATCGACGGCGCCTGCGGGCAGCTCGCCGCCCAGGGGAGTTGACCCCGTCCGGCCGGGACGGCCACACCCGCGGTTACCCTGAACCATGCGCGTGACCCTCACCGAGCCCGAACCGGTCCTTGGGCGCGGCCTGATCGCACTGCTCACCAGCGGTGTGGCGGCCGCCGACGACGCCGAACTGCGCACCGTGCGCGGCCCGCTGTCGGAACGCCCGCTGGGCCAGCTGCCGCTGTCCACCACGACCGATGTCACCGGTGCGGTGCAGCGGGCACGCGCCGCGCAGCGGGCCTGGGCGGCGCTGCGGCCGGCGCGGCGGGCCGCGATCGTGCTCGACTTCCACGACCGGCTGCTCGACGACGTCGACGAGGTGCTCGACCTGATCCAGCTGGAGACCGGCAAGACCCGGGCGAACGCCTTCGAAGAGGTCGTCGAGGTGGCCAATGTGGCCCGCCACTACGCCCGTTGCGCCGGCCGGCTGCTGGCTCCATGTTCGGCGCGCGGCGTGCTGCCGCTGGTGACGCGGGCCACGCAACGGCGCAGCGCCCACGGCGTGGTCGGCATCGTGACCCCGTGGAACTACCCGTTCGCGCTGTCGCTCGGCGAGACGGTGGCGGCGATCCTGGCCGGCAACGCGGTCGTGCTGCGGCCCGATCCGCGCACCAGCCTGTCGGTGCTGTGGGGGCTGCAGCGCCTGCTCGCCGCCGGGCTGCCGCCCCACGTGGTGCAGGTGGTCACCGGCGACGGCGACCCGGTCGGCGAGGCCGTGGTGCGGGCCACCGACTACGTCAGCTTCACCGGTTCGACCGCCACCGGACGCCGCGTCGCCCGGCTGGCCGCCCGGCGGATGATCGGCTGCCACCTCGAACTGGGCGGCAAGAACGCGCTCTACGTGCGGGCCGACGCCGACCTGGAGCGGGCCGTCGACGTCGCCCTGCGCAGCGCCTTCTCGGGCGCCGGCCAGGTGTGCGTGCACACCGAACGCCTGCTGCTGCACGAGGCGGTCGCCGACGAGTTCCTGGCCCGATTCCTCCCCGCGGTCCGGGACCTCACGCTCGGCATCGGTCTCGAGTTCGGCCCGGACGTGGGTTCGCTGATCGGTCCCGATCAGATGCGCCGGGTCGAGGCGCACGTGACGGACGCCCGCCGCCACGGGGCGACCGTGCTGGCCGGCGGCCGGCCCCGTCCCGACATCGGCCCGTGGGTGTACGAGCCGACCGTGCTCGACGGCGTGACCGCGGCGATGGACGTCCGGGACGCCGAGACGTTCGGCCCGGTGGTCAGCGTGTACCGGGTGAGCGACGACGACGCGGCCGTCCGGCTGGTCAACGACTCCGACTACGGCCTGCACGCCACCGTCGTCACCGGCGACCGGGCCGCCGCGCGGGCGCTGGCCGCGAGGCTGCGGGTCGGTGCGGTGAGCATCAACGAGAGCTATCTCGCGTCCTGGGGAGCGGTCGGGACGACCATGGGCGCCCGGGGGCTCTCCGGCACCGGCGGCCGGCACGGCGCCGGCGGACTGCTGAAGTACACCCGGGTGCAGGCCGTCGCCGAGCAGCGCGCCGGCCGGCTGGCGGCCCGCGGTGCCGACGGGCAGCGCCGGCTGGTGGACCTGCTGATCCGGTCCCTGCGCTGGGCGCGCAGGTCGCGGCTGCACTGAACCTCGATCCACCGATCTGCGCCTACTGCGCGGCCCCAGCTGGGCACCCTGGCTGCGCCGGGCACGCTCGTCGTACGACCCGGTACGCCTTCGCGTGCCCGGCTTCCCGGTGCACCCAGCTGGTGCCGCTCGCTACGGCGCCCATCGGCGGATCGAGGCTGAACCGCCGGTCGAGCCTGTCGAGACCCCGGGCGGCGGCAGCCGCCGAAGTCTGGACCGGTGGTTCCGCGATCCGTGGCCATGGATGGCCGTCCGGATTCGTCGGGTCTAGCGTGGTCTCGGTAGCGGCACTGCCCGTCGAGTGCCCCGCTCGGAAGGAGGCGTCCATGCCCCACCAGGTACCCCAGCCCGGCCGCGACCGGATGACCCCGTTCTGGGGCGGGGCGATCGTCGTCGGCGTCCGTCCGGGCAGCGATCCGCTGGTCGCGCTGACCGCGGCTGCACTGGCCCGCGCAACCGGCGGACACCTGTTCTTCGGCTACGTGGACGAGCAGCGGTTCACCGAGCGCGAGTTCGAGGACGGCAGCGTCCAGCACAGCGACCTGAACCCGGACTCCGCCGACGACTCCTGGCGCGGCACCGAGGAGCGGCTGCGCGGCGAACTGGCCGGGCTGCTGGCCGACGAGGGCGTCCAGTGGCAGTTCCGCTACCTGGCGGGACGTCCCGACCGGTCGCTGACCCACCTGGCCCGGGCCGTGGACGCCGCCGTCATCGTGGTCGGCAACCGGGCGCCCGAGCACGGCGCCAAGGTGCGCGAGTTCCTGAACGGCGCGCTGGCGCTCAAGCTCGCCCAGCATCAGCACCGGCCGGTGCTCGCGGTACCGCTGTCGGTGGTCGACTGGAAGGCGCCGATGCCGTGGGGGTGAGCCGCATCCGGGGATTGCGCACCGCCGCGGTGTTCGCCGGCGGGACGATCGGCACCGCCGTCCGCGCCGGTCTGAGTGCCGCGTTCCCGGCGCATCCGGGCGAATGGCCCTGGGCCACCTTCGCGATCAACCTGACCGGCGCCTTCATCCTGGGCTGCCTGCTCGAACTGCTCGCCCGCCGCGGCCCGGACGTCGGCGTGCGGCACTACCTGCGGCTCGGCCTGGGCACCGGGGTGCTGGGCGGCTACACCACCTACAGCACGTTCGCGGTCGAGACCGTCCGGCTGCTCGAGTCGGGGGCGATCCTGGCCGGCGCCGGCTACGCCGCCGGCAGCGTGCTGCTGGGCCTGGCGGCTGCGCTCGCCGGAACCCTGCTGGCGGCGAGGTTGACGCCGTGATCGCGGTCCTGGTGGCGCTGGCCGGCGGCCTCGGAGCGGTTGCCCGGTTCCACTCCGACGCCGCGATCGGACGGCTCCGCCGGTGGCCGATGCCGGTCGGCACCCTGGCGATCAACACCGTCGGCTCGGGGCTGCTCGGCCTGATCTCCGGCTGGGTCACGTTCCACTCCGGCGCCCCCGAATGGGCCGCCGTCGCCGGGACGGGCTTCATGGGCGGCTTCACCACCTTCAGCACCGCCAGCGTCGAGGGGCTGCGGCTGTGGCGTGCCGGACGAGGCACCGCCGCCCTGCTGCACGCCGGCGGGGGACTGCTGGCCGGGCTGCTCGCGGCCATGCTCGGGCTGTGGCTGATGTCGCTGTAGCCCGCCGTGGGCGGCGACCCGGTCCGGGTACCCTTGGCCGGGTGCGTGATCTCGCCCCGCCCAGCCGCCGCCGGAAGCGCAGAGCCGGATGAACGGCCTGCTCACCGTCGTATTCGCGCTGGTCTTCTTCGCCCTGATCCTGCTCTCGGTCGCGCTGCACGAGATCGGGCACATGGCGCCGGCGAAGCTGTTCGGCATCCGGGTGCCGCAGTACTTCGTGGGCTTCGGGCCGACCATGTGGTCGACCACCCGCGGGGAGACCGAGTACGGCGTCAAATGGATCCCGCTGGGCGGTTTCGTCCGGCTGACGGGCATGTATCCGCCGGCGCGTCCGGCACCCGAAAACCCGTCCCGGCTGCGCCGGTTCGCCGACTCTGCCCGCGCCTACGAATGGTCCGAGATCACCCCGGATGACGTCGCCAACGACCGGCTGTTCTACCAGAAGAAGACCTGGCAGAAGCTGATCGTGATGGCCGGCGGCCCGGCGATGAACCTGCTGATCGCGTTCGCGCTGTTCTGGGCGATCCTCGGCCTGCACGGCAGCTGGCAGCCGCAGCCGGTGGTCTCCGAGGTGCAGCCGTGCATCGTCCGGGAGAACCAGCCGCCGACCACCCAGTGCTTCGTGCCGGACACCCCGGCCGCCAAGTCGGGCATCCGGGCCGGCGACCGGGTCGTCGAGTTCAACGGAACCGCGATCACCAGCTACCCGCAGCTGCAGGAACTGATCCGGGCGAACCTCGACCGGGAGGCCCGGCTGGTGGTGGAGCGCGACGGCGTCCGGACGCCGCTGACCCCGGTGCACACCGTGATCAGCGGGGTGCCGGACTTCCTCGACCCGAGCCGACGGGTCGCGGCCGGCTGGTTCGGCATCTCCCCGACCTCCGAACTGGTGAAGGGCGGTCCGGTCGAGGTCGTCCAGCAGATGTGGCAGCTCACCGTGCAGAGCGGGGTGGCGATCGCCCAGTTCCCGGTCAAGGTGTGGAACGTGATGGCCGACCTGGTGCAGGGCAAGCCGCGCGACATCTACGGCCCGCTGAGCATCCTGGGCGCCAGCCGGGCCGCCGGTGAGGTGGTCGCCAACGACGGCCTCGCGGTCACCGACAAGGTGGTGCTGTTCGGCTCGCTGCTGGCCGCGGTCAACCTGTTCCTGGCGCTGTTCAACTTCGTCCCGCTGCCGCCCCTGGACGGCGGGCACATCGCCGGCGCGCTGTGGGAGGCGATCCGGCGCGGCTGGGCCCGGATGTTCGGCCGGGCCGATCCCGGCCCGTTCGACACCGCGCTGCTGCTGCCGGTCGCCTACGCCGTGGCGGGCTTCCTGATCCTGGCCGGGGGCGCCCTGATCGTCGCCGACATCGTCAGCCCGATGCGGATCTTCTAGCGCGATGGTGACCTTCCTGGCGGTCGGCTCCCGCGGCGACGTCGAGCCGATGGCGGTGCTGGCCGGTGCCGTCGCGGCCACCGGACGCGCCACCACCGTGGTCGCCGTGGACGAGTACCGCGACCTGGTCGAGAGCCACGGCGCCGGGTTCCGCGGCATCGGGCCCGGACTCGCGGAGGTGAACCGGCTGGGCGCCGGCTGGATCGGCCGGCTCGCCTATCGGACGCCGCTCGCCCAGCCCGTCCTGCTGGCGCGATGGCTGCGGGGTCTCGCCGAGCCGCTCGCGGACGCTCTGGACGAGGTGCCCGCGGCATCGATGGTGGTGACCGGGGTGGCCTCGCGGGACGCCGCGCTCGCCCTGGTGGAGGCGCGGGGTTGCCGGATGGCGACCGTGCTGCACACCGCCGTCCTGCCCACCACGCAACGCGTCAGCCACCTGGAGGGCCACCAGTTCCGCGGCACACCGGCGATGATCCGCGCCTTCACCCGGTGGTACTGGAACCAGGTCGCGTCGCTGTCCCGTCAAACGTCGGCGGCCTTCCGGCGGCGCGCCGGGCTGCGGCGGCCGCGCGGCGCCCGTCCGGTCGAGGAGGCCGACCGGCACCCGGTCTGGCTGGCCGCCGACCCGGTGCTGATCCCGTCCGCCGCCGACTGGCCGGCCACCGTCCGGCAGACCGGCGCCATCCGTCCCACCGGACGGCCGGTTTGGTCGCCGCCGGAACCGCTGCGCGGCTTCCTGGACGACGGGCCGCCGCCGGTCTACGTGGGCCTGGGCAGCCTGAACGACTCCGGCGGGACCGGCTGGCTGGACCTGATCCGGCGGGCCGCCCGGGCCAGCGGCCGCCGGGTGCTCACCCCGGCGCCGCCCGGGGAAGCCGCGGGCGTGGTCGACGACCTGGTCTGCACCGTCGGCGACCTGCCGCACGACCAGCTGTTCGGCACTCTCGCCGGCGTGGTGCATCACGGCGGGGCCGGGAGCACTGCGGCCGCGCTGCGCGCCGGGGTTCCGTCCGTCGCGGCGCCCGCGGTCTTCGACCAGTACTATCACGGCCGCCGGCTGGCCGAACTGGGCGTCGGGCCCCGTCCCGTCCCGCTGCACCGCCTGGACGCGGCCCGACTCGCCGGCCTGCTCGACGCGGTCGCCTCCGACGTCCACCGGGACCGGGCAGCGCAGGTGGGGGAGCGGGCGCGGGCGGTGGACGGCACGGCGGCCACCCTCGCCGAACTCGGCCAGTTCTCCAGTATCCAGGACGCCTAGACTCGAAAGTACGTCGGCGACTCCGGATAGAGGGGAGTGCAGGATGCAATCCAATGATGATCGAGTGTCGCCCGCTGCCGGGCAGGGGGTTGCCTATTCGGTCCTGATGAAGTGGTGGTGGCTCAGCGTCGCCGTGCTCGTGGTCGCGTTCGCCCTCGCACTGGCGGGCATCATTTCCGGCGATGGAATCCTCGGGGTGCCGCGCACGTTGTGCGGATTCCTCGCGGCGATGACGGCGCTGGGTGGCCTGGTCCTCGCGATCTGGCGCGGAATCATCGAGGGAGAGCAGATTCGGGCCCCCCGGAACCTGCCCGAGCACAGACACTGAGGCTCATCCCCGGGTGACCGGACCGGTCGGCGGCTGCTGGCGCGCGTCATCCAGCAGGGGTCAACTCATGCCCGCGAGCCGGTAGAGCACCAGGCTGCCCGCCACCGCGACGTTCAGGCTGGAGCCGACCCCGCCCATGGGAATCTCGACGCATTCGTCGGTCCATCGACGGGGATTCAGGCCGCCATCGTACTGCTCCATTCCTCGGGACGGGTTTGGGCCCGCTTTCCCTCGAAACGAGGCTGAGGGCATGTGGCCGAGGAAGCCGGGCCTTCCGGCTTGTCGGCGTGGCCAAACAGCGGGACGACGTGGTGAGGATTCGGGCCGGGAGGGTTACCGCCTGGGGGCATCGGCGCACGAGTAGGCTGACTGGCGGCGGTCCGCGAACCGCCCGGAAGATCGAGGAGCCCATGACCGTCAACCTGGGGATGCCCGCCCCGCCGCCGCCCGTGCTGGCCCCCCGCCGTCCGACCCGGCAGATCCGGGTGGGCAAGGTGCTGGTCGGGGGCGACGCCCCGGTCTCGGTGCAGTCGATGACCACGACCAAGACCACCGACATCAACGGCACGCTGCAGCAGATCGCCGAGCTGACCGCCACCGGATGCGACATCGTCCGGGTCGCCGTCCCCAGCCAGGACGACGCCGATGTGCTGCACATCATCGCCAAGAAGAGCCAGATCCCGGTCATCGCCGACATCCACTTCCAGCCCAAGTACGTCTTCGCCGCGATCGACGCCGGCTGCGCCGCCGTCCGGGTCAACCCGGGCAACATCCGCCAGTTCGACGACCGGGTGAAGGAGATCGCGGCCGCCGCCACGGACGCCGGCGTGTCGATCAGGATCGGGGTCAACGCCGGCTCGCTCGACAAGCGGCTGCTGGCCAAGTACGGCGCTCCGACCGCCGAGGCGATGGTCGAGTCGGCGCTGTGGGAGGCGTCCCTGTTCGAGGAGCACGGCTTCGGCGACTTCAAGATCTCGGTCAAGCACCACGACCCGGTGGTCATGGTGCGGGCCTACGAGCAGCTCTCCCAGGCCTGCGACTACCCGCTCCACCTCGGCGTGACCGAGGCCGGGCCGGCGTTCCAGGGCACGATCAAGTCCGCGGTCGCGTTCGGGACGCTGCTGGCCCAGGGCATCGGCGACACCATCCGGGTGTCGCTGTCGGCGCCGCCGGCCGAGGAGGTCAAGGTCGGCATCAAGATCCTGGAGTCGCTCAACCTGCGTCCCCGGCAGCTCGAGATCGTGTCCTGCCCGTCGTGCGGCCGGGCCCAGGTCGATGTCTACACGCTCGCCGAGGAGGTCACCAAGGGGCTGGAGGGCATGCAGGTCCCGCTGCGGGTCGCCGTCATGGGTTGCGTCGTGAACGGCCCCGGCGAGGCCCGCGAGGCCGACCTGGGGGTGGCGTCCGGCAACGGCAAGGGCCAGATCTTCGTGAAGGGACAGGTGATCAAGACCGTCCCCGAGGAGTTGATCGTCGAGACTCTGATCGCCGAGGCCAACCGGCTCGCCGACGAGGCCCCCGAGGGGGCCGAAGCGGGCGTGCCGGTGGTTGCGGTGAGCTGAACCGGGCCGGCGGTGAGTCGGGCGCGGGCCCTCGGCCTGGGCGATGCGCCGCTGGTGCGTGCGCTGTTGGCCGCCGATCCGGTGGCCAACCTGTTCGTCCGCTCCCGCCTCGACGTCGGCCTGCTGCAGACCGGTTCGCCGGCGATCCTGTACGGCTGGCCGGCGGACCGGCCACGGCACCTGCTGCACGCCGGCTCCAACCTGGCGCCGGTCTTCGCCGCCGGACTCGATGACCTGGACGACGCCGTCGTCGGCTTCGCCCAGGCGCTCGGCCCGCACCGCTGGTGCCAGGCGATCGTGGGTGAGTCGCGGGTCGCGCTCGCGCTGCACGGCGCGCTCGCCCGGCGCACCCGGGGGTACGCCGAGCATCGCGAGATCCGTCCCCGGCAACCCCTGATGGTGGCCCGGCAGGTGAGCATCGGCACCCCGGACGTCGGCCTGCGGCCGATCACCATGGCCGAGTTCGACTCCTACTTCGCCGCCGCCGTCGCCATGTACACCGAGGAGGTCGGGATCGACCCGCTGGCCGCCGGCGGCCGGATCAGTTACCGCACCCACTGCCAAGGGCTGGTCGAGTCCGGCCGGGCGTTCGGCATCGTCACCGACGGGCAGGTCGTGTTCAAGGCCGACATCGGCATCAGTTGCGGTGGGATCGCCCAGGTCCAGGGCGTCTGGCTCGCCCCGCACCTCCGCGGCCGGGGCCTGGCGGTGCCGGCGATGGCCGCCGCCACCCGGGCGATCCTCGACCGCCACGACCTGGTGTCGCTCTACGTCAACGACTTCAACGTGCGGGCCGTCCGCACCTACCTGCGGACGGGCTTCGTCGTGGTGGGCGAGTTCGCCACCGTGCTCTACTGAGGCAGCAGGACCCCGTCCACGCCCGAACCGATCCGCGGTCCGGGGACGGTTCCTATTCCCGTTCAGGGGACGGTTCCTATTCCCGTTCAGGGAACCGTCCCCTATCCCGTTCAGGGAACCGTCCCCTACCCGTTCAGGGAACCGTCCCCTATCCCGTTCAAGGAACCGTCCCCTATCCCGTTCAGCCGGCAGGGAGCCGATCTGGAAGACTCGGACGAACCTGATCGAAGGAGGCGTCCGATGACCGATCCGATCCGCTGGGGGTTGCTGGGGGCGGGTGGCATCGCCGGCATCTTCGCCGAGAACCTGCTCGCCGAGGGGTTGACGGTTCAGGCCGTCGCAGCCAGGGACGGCGCGAAGGCGCGGGCGTTCGCCGACCGGTTCGGCATCCCGACCGCGCACGCGGGCTACGAGGCGCTGGTCGAGGACCCGGACGTGGATGTCGTCTACGTCGCCACCACCCACAACTTCCACGCCGCGCATGCCCTGCTCGCGATCGAGGCCGGCAAGCCGGTGCTCGTCGAGAAGGCGTTCACGGTCACCGCCGCCCAGGCCCGCCAGGTCGCGGACGCGGCCCGCGAGCGCGGGGTGTTCGCCATGGAGGCGATGTGGACGCGGTTCCTGCCCTCGACCGACTTCGTCCGGAGCCGGATCGCCGACGGCTCGATCGGGACGGTGCGCGCGGTGATCACCGACCACTGCCAGGCACTCAACCCGGACCCGCTCGGCCGGCTGTACAACCCGCTGCTGGCCGGCGGCGCCCTGCTCGACCTGGGCGTCTACAACGTCTCGTTCGCCATGGACCTGCTCGGTGCGCCCACCGAGGCGATCGCCCGTGGCACCCTGACCCAGACCGGCGTGGACGCCGAGGTGTCCATGATGCTCACCCACGCCGGCGGCGCCCGCTCCCAGGCGTACACCTCGATGCTCGACGCCGGACCCTGCCGGGGCAGTGTGATCGGAAGCGACGGGTTCCTCGAACTCGACGGCTCGTTCTACAACTGGACGACGGTGCGCCGGTTCGCCGGCCGGCGGCCCCTCGAGGTCCTCGAGACCTACCGGCCGGCCGCCACCTCGCGCGGGATGCACTTCCAGGCGCTGGAGGTGGAACGCTGCCTGCGCGCCGGACTCACCGAGAGCCCCCGCCTCACGCTGGACGACAGCATCGCCGTGCTGACCGTGCTGGACGAACTGCGTCGCCAGGTCGGCTGCGTCCTGCCCGAGGACCGCACCTGAGTCACCCGGCACAAACGCTCGCCTGACTATTCAGGGCTCCCCTCCATAGAGCGAGCCCTGAATAGTTCGGGGAGCGTTTTGTCGGGGGTACGGGGACTTCCTGGCCGGATCCGGCTGCGTGGGTTCGCGGTTATGCTGCACGGATGGTCCGGGACGAGAAGCGATCGCGCGAGAATCTCTCGGCACACCGCTCCCGCACCTCGGACGCCCGGGAGCACATCGCCCTGCTGCTGGAGGTGTCGCGGCAGTACTACGTCGAGGGACGGACCCAGGCGGAGATCGCGCACGACGCGCTGTTCTCGCGGGCGACGGTCTCCCGGCTGCTCGCCGAGGCGCGCGAGCGCGGCATCGTCCAGTTCCGGATCGGGCATCCGCTGGAACGGGTGGTGAGCGTGGAGCGGGCGCTGACCCGGACGTTCGGGCTGAAGCAGGCCCGGGTGGCCGACCCGGCGGACCCGTCCTCGGCCCAGGTGGACGTGGCCCGGTGCGCCGCCGACCTGCTGATCGAGAACGCGCCCGAGAACGCCGTGATCACGGTGTCGAACGGCATGGCGGTCACCGCGACGGTGGACGCGATGCCGCAGCTGGTGTGGCCCCGGTCGCGGGTGGTGCAGATGATCGGCAGCACCGGACAGTCCGAGCGGCTGCTGGATTCGCCCGAGACCTGCCGGCGGATGGCCCGCAAACTGGGCGGCTCGTTCCACCCACTGCCGGCACCCCTGGTGGTCAAGGACGCCGCCATCGCCGCGGCCCTGGTGGCCGACAACCAGCTGGCCACCACCCTCGAACTGGCCGCCCGCGCCGACCTGGCACTGCTCGGTGTGGGCGCGGTGCGGATGGGTCATTCCGGGCTGATCCTGCGCGAGCACGAGGACGCCGAGATCACCGAGGACCTGCGTCGCGCCGGTGCCGTGGCGCACGTGTGCGGGCATCACCTCTCCGCGGACGGTGCGCACGTGCGCACCGGGTTGTGTCAGCGGACGGTCTCGGTCAGCCCGGAACGGCTCCGCGAGATCCCCCTGACCATCGGGGTCGCCTGGGGCGAGGAGAAGGTGGCCGCGCTGGCGGCGGCCGTCCGGGGTGGTTTCCTGTCGGCTCTGGTGACCGACCTCGCCACCGCCGCCAGTCTGCTGAAGTCCGCCGGCAAGGCCTGATTCCGGCAACCGGGCCGATTCGCGATCGGTTTGTTGCGACTGGTTCCCGCCTCGCCGGCGCCTAGCATCCAGCACTCTCGGCCGCAGCCGAATACCCGTCCGTCTTGAACAGATGCTCGATCGCGTTCGTTCGACCCGTGATGAATCATCTGTGACTAGGGATGACGACTCGGCCGCAAGGTCGAAGGTTCGTCATGGATGCGCATCTGTGCACGTCATCGTGGAAGGACCCCCTCCGCAGTCCTACCGTTCGAATAACCGGAAAAGGATTCCGGCCTTCATTCCGGACCGCGACGAAGCGTCCGGTGAATAGGAGGTTTCATGTATTTCGATTCAGGGCCGGCGGGCGGATCGCCGGTCACCGAAGGGAGGGCCCCGCGATGACGCGACCCCGACTTCAGATCGCGCTGGACAAGACCGATCTGCCCAGCGCCTTGGCTCCGCTGCAGAAGGCGGCGGCGGGCATCGACGTCATCGAGTGCGGCACCGTGCTGATCCTGGCCGAGGGCCTGCGGGCCGTGCGCGAGATCAGGGCGTTGTTCCCCGACAAGGAGATCCTGGCTGACATCCGGATCGCCGAGGCGGGCAAGCTGCTCTCGCAGATGGCCTTCGAGGCGGGGGCGTCCCTGGTCTCGGTGGTCGCCGGCGCCTCGATGACCACCGTCGAACAGGTGTGTGCCGTCGCCGCCGAGCACGGCGGCGAGGTACAGATCGAACTCGCCGACGAGTGGTACGACGCCGACCGGGCCCGCCGCTGGCGCGCCGCCGGGGCGCAGCACGTGATCGTCAAGCGGTCCCGCGACCGCGAAGCGGCCGGCGACCTCTCCTGGGGAGCCGACGACCTCGCCCGGGTGGACGAACTCGCCGGCATGGGCTTCACGGTCACCATCACGGGCGGCATCACGACCGACGACCTGGACGTCTTCGCCGGCCATCCGGTCGGCATCATCATCGCCGGACGTTCCGTCGTCGGTGCCGACGACCCGTCGTCCGCGGCCGCCGAGCTCCAGGCGGCGATCGCGAGCGTGTGGCCATGAGCGCGACCGAACCGATGACCGGCGTCGAACTCGGCATCTACGAGAAGGCGCTGCGCTGGAACGGCTCCTGGGACGACCTGTTCGCCCAGGCCGCCCGGGCCGGGTTCAGCTTCGTCGACATCTCCGTCGACGAGACCCCCGAGCGCGAGGCCCGGCTCGCCTGGTCGCGAGCCGAACGCACCACCGTCCGGGAGGCGGCGGCGCGGGCCAGCGTGGCGATCGGTGGGCTCTGCCTGTCGGTGCACCGGCGGATCTCGCCCGGATCGTCCGACCCGGCCGTGCGGCAACGGGCCCGCGAGGTGCTCGTCGAGGGCATCGACCTGTGCGCCGACCTGGGCATCCCGGTGCTGCAACTCGCCGGCTACTACGCCTTCTACGAAGAACCGCACCCGCGGAACCGGGAGTGGTTCGTCGACTGCCTGCGCTACGGCACCGAATACGCGGCCCGCCGCGGCGTCCTGCTGGGCATGGAGAACGTGGACGGCACCGACATCGTCTCGATCTCGGCGGCCATGGACGTGGTCGACCAGGTCGGTTCGCCCTGGCTGCAGCTCTACCCCGACATCGGCAACATCGCCGAGCAGGGGTTCCCGATCACGGCCGAACTGCGCCGGGGTGCCGGGCACATGGTCGCCATGCACGCCAAGGACGTCCGGCGCGGCGAGCCCCGCCGGATCCCGATGGGGGAGGGCATCGTCGACTGGGACGAGGCGTTCGCCGAACTTGCCCGGCAGAACTGGTCCGGCCGGCTGATGATCGAGATGTGGAACGACGACGCCGACGACTCGGTGGAACGTTCCGCGCGGGCCCGGCGGTTCATCGAGGCGCGGCTGGAGAACGCCGGCATCGCCGTGCACCGTCCGGCCGGGGCCGCCGAACCGACCGCCGAAGCGTCCGGCGCCGGTCTGCCGGAGTCGCTGCTGCGGCTGCGCGAGGCGGTCTGCGCCGGCAACCTGGCGCTGCCCAGGTCGGGCCTGGTGGCCTGGACGGGCGGCAACCTGTCGGCGCGCGACCCCGAGACCGGCCACGTCGTGATCAAGCCCTCGGGCGTGCTGTACGACGAGATGGGTCCCGACGACATGGTGATCGTCGACCTGGAGGGCCGGATCGTGCACGGCACCCGGGGACCCAGCTCCGACACGGCCTCGCACCTGGGGGTGTACCGGCGGCGTCCGGACGTGATGTCGATCGTGCACACCCACAGCCGCTACGCCACGGCGTTCGCCGCCACCGGCCGTCCCATCCCGTGCGTGCTCACCGCGATCGCCGACGAGTTCGGCGGGGACGTCCCGGTGGGTGGGTACGCCTCGATCGGCGGGAACGAGATCGGCGACGAGATCGTCCGGTCGATCGGTGACTCGCCGGCAATTCTGATGAAGCAGCACGGGGTCTTCACCGTGGGTGCTTCGATCAACAAGGCGCTGCAGGCGGCGGTGATGGTCGAGGACATCGCCCGCACCGTCGCCGTCGCCGAGGGCCTGGGCGAACTCACCCGGCTTCCCGACGACGAGATCGCCGCCAACCACGACCGCTACAGCAATCGATACGGCACCGACGCCGCTAGTGAAGGACTGACCCGATGACCACCTTTGACCTGACCACCCTGGGTGAGGCCCAGATCCGGCTCACCGTGCACCGTGGCGGACGCCTCGCCACCTCCAGCGACCTGCGGCTGTCGCCGGCCGGCTCCGAGGCCAACGTGGCCGGCCTGCTGGCGCAGCTGGGACGGCGGGCCGCGTTCGCCTCGACCCTGCCCAAGAGCGACCTCGGCCAGCGGTTCGCCAACGAGTACCGCGGGGTCGGCGTCGACCTGTCGCTGTGCGTGCCGTGCGAGGGCCGGATGGCGCTGTACTTCATGGAGCCCGGGCAGGCGCCGTTGCCGGCCAAGGTCACCTACGACCGGCTGTACACCGCGTTCCGGGAGATCACCCCGGACACCTTCGACTGGGACGGCCTGCTCGACACCCGGGTGCTGTTCGTCACCGGCATCACCGCGGCGCTCACCGAGAACACCGCCGCGGTGGTCACCCATGCCGTCGAGGAGGCCCACAAGCGGGGTGTCAAGGTGGCCCTGGACGTGAACTACCGCGGCCTGTTGTGGAGCCCGGAGCGGGCCCGCGAGGTGCTCGAGCCGCTGCTCGACAAGGTGTCGATCCTGTTCTGCTCCCGGCTCGACGGCATCAAGGTGTTCGGCATGACCGGCGACGGGCCGACGATCAACGCCACCCTGCGCGACCAGTACGGACTCGACCACGTGGTCTCGACCGACTCGGTCGCCGGCGTCTACTACAGCGGCGTCGAGGGCCAGCGGGTCTACGAGGTCGAGGGCGTGACCGTCGTCGACCGTCCCGGCGCCGGCGACTCCTTCGTCGGCGGCACCCTGCACGGCTACCTGGACGACAACGTGCTCGAGGGCATCAACTACGGCCTGCGCACGTCCAAACTCGCGCTCACCCACCACGGCGACCTCACCCACGTGTCGCCGGCGGAGCTCGAGATCCCCACCTCCACCGACATCGTCCGTTGACGCGTTCCACCGCGTCGCGTCCTAGGAGTTCATCATGACTTCGAAACCGAATACCGGGGCGATGACCGCCCTGCAACAGATCGATTCCCGTCCGTTGACGAAGAATCAGAAGAACCTCATTTCGCTCGCCGTCGTGGGCAACATCTCCGAGTTCTTCGACATGTTCCTGATCGGGTTCGCCGTGAGCAGCCTGCTGAAGGATCCCAACTGGACGCTGCACGGCTTCGAGGCCGGCATCATCCTGGCGATGTCGGGCCTGGGCACCGTGCTCGGCGCCATCCTGTGGGGCCGGCTGGCCGACAAGATCGGCCGCAAGGCGTCCTTCTTCTGGTGCGTGCTGCTGTTCACCGTGTTCACCCTCGCCTGCGTGCTCACGCCCGACAACGGCTGGGTGCTGCTGGCGATCCTGCGGGTTCTGGTGGGCATCGGCGTCGGCGGCCTGAACATCGTCTCGATCCCCTACGTGCAGGAGTTCGTGCCCGCCAAGCAGCGTGGCCTGCTGGCCGGCCTGACCGCGGTCTTCATCCCGGTCGGCCTGTTCCTGGGCTCGGTGGCGCAGATCGCCACCGGCGACAACTGGCGGCTGCTGATCGGCCTCGGCGGCATCCCGATCTTCCTGCTGCTGTGGCTGCGGATGGTGCCCGAGTCGCCGCGCTACCTGCAGTCGCAGGGCCGCACGGACGAGGCCCGCAAGGCCCTCGCCTGGGCGTTGGAGCTGCCGGCCGACCAGATCGGCGCGCTGCCCGAGATCACCCACGCGGCGTCGGCGTCCTACTCGCTGATCTTCCGCAAGTACCTGAAAGCCCTGGTCATCGTCACCCTCGGCTCGTTCTGCTTCATCTTCGGCTCGTCGGTGATCCAGTCCTGGGGGCAGTCGATCCTGAGCTCCGGGTTCGAGTTCAACGCGCAGATGGTCGGCGGCCTGTTCATGGTGGTGTCGCTGGGCGACCTGCTCGGACGGCTGTCGTCGGCATGGCTGGCGGACAAGATCGGACGTCGCTGGGTGATGCTCAGCTACGGCCTGCTGGGCGCGCTGGGCCTGCTGATCGCAGCCGGTTCGGTGGCCATCACCACCAGCGCCGGCTGGGAGCCCACGACCGCCGGCTGGGTGTTCTTCGCCGGCATCCTGATCGCCATGGTGTTCGGCGACGGCGCCTTCGGCGTGCTCAACCCGTTCGGTGCCGAGCAGTTCCCGAACGAGGCCCGGGCCACCGGCCTCGGGCTGGGCTACGGCCTGGGCGCGTCGGCCAAGGTCTTCGGCCCGGTGATGCTGGGCATGATGTTCGGCGAGAAGGTGACCCTGGAATCGATCCCGCCGGCCTTCATGTTCTTCGCCGCCCTGCTGGTGATCGGCGGTGTCACCTACATGTTCGCCCAGGAGACCAAGGGGCGGTCGCTGGATTCCATCTGATCCACGCTCATTCCCCACAATCCGGAACTTTTCTACCCCTCAAACCGAAGGAGTTATCCCACTATGAGCAAGATCGACCAGATCACCCGCGAGAGCTGGATCCTCGGCGCATTCCCCGAATGGGGGACGTGGCTCAACGAAGAGATCGATGCCACGGTGACCGAGCCCGGCACGTTCGACCTGTGGTGGATCGGCAACACCGGCATCTGGCTGAAGACCGAGGGTGGCGCGAACATCGTCACCGACGCCTGGTTCGGCAACGGCAAGCGCACCCAGAAGGTGAAGGAGATGGCGCCGTACCACCAGATGCGCAACATGACCGGCGGTCGGGCCACTCAGCCGAACCTGCGGGCCGCCCCGATCGTGATCGACCCGTTCGCGATCACGACCGTGGACGCCGTGCTGGCCACGCACATCCACCAGGACCACATCTGCCCGTTCTTCGCCGCCGCCGTGCTGCAGAACTGCGCCGACGACGTCCCGTTCATCGGCCCGCAGGGCTGCGCCGACGTCTGGCGCGGCTGGGGGGTGCCCGAGGACCGGCTGGTCGTGGTCAAGCCCGGTGACGTGGTGAAGATCAAGGACGTCGAGATCCACATGCTCGACTCGTTCGACCGGACGGTGCTGGTCACCGCCGAGGAGCCGCTGGCCGGCACGGTGCCGACCATGGACGACAAGGCGGTGAACTACCTGTTCAAGACCCCGGCCGGCAGCTTCTACCACAGCGGCGACTCGCACTACTCGATCCGGTTCGCCAAGCACGGCAAGGACCACGACGTCGACGTGGCGTTCGGCTCCTACGGCGAGAACCCGATCGGCAACCAGGACAAGATGAGCTCCATCGACATCCTGCGGATGGCCGAGGCGCTGCGCTGCCAGGTCGTGATCCCGTTCCACTACGACGTCTGGACCAACTTCAAGGCCGACCCGCAGGAGATCGTGGAGCTGTACGACCTCAAGAAGGACGTGCTGCAGTACCAGTTCAAGCCGTTCATCTGGGACGTCGGCGGCCGGTTCACCTTCCCCAACGATGTGAACAAGCGGAAGTACCACTACCGCCGTGGGTTCGAGGACGCGTTCACCGACGAGCAGAACGTGCCCTTCCCGTCCATCCTGTGACGGACCTCCCGGCCTGACCGGATCCGCTGCGCCCCGGGCACTCCCGCCCTGGGCGCAGCGGTCCGGGATGACAGCTGAGGTCATCCCGGCGGACGTCGGGATCTCTTGGGTCGTGTGCGGGGTGACGGTTGGGGTTTCGCCATCCCGGCGAACGCCGGGATCCCGGGTCGAGCCCGGAGTGACAGCTGAGGTCATCCGGGCGGGCGTCGGGATCCCGGGTCGAGCCCGGGATGACAGAAGAGGTCATCCCGGCGAACGCCGGGATCTCTTGGGTCGTGTGCGGGGTGACGGTTGGGGTTTCGTCGTCCCCGCGGATGCCGGGATCCCGGGTCGAGCCCGGGATGACGTGACACCCGGGATGACGTGACACCCGGGATGACGTCGGATTCGGCGCAGGCGGGGCCGCTCAGGAACCGGCGGTCAGCAGGAAGACCAGCCCGCCACCCGCGACCAGGACGAGCAGGGCCACGAGCAGCACGTGTACCCGGGCGTCGGGCAGCTGGCGCTGGGCGAACAGGGCCGCCGTGGTCCGCACCAGCCGCCGTCCGTGGACGAAGGTGACCGCGCCGGCGGTCGCGGCGCTCAGCACCGCCAGGGTGTAGCCGATCACGGGGTGGGTCTCGACCACCAGGCGGGCACTCACCAGGCTGGCCGCGAGTCCGGCGAGATTCACCCGCTGCCAGGACAGCGATGTCCGCTCCGGCTGCAGGCCGACGTCCCACACCCCGGTGGCCGGCTTCGGCTCAGCCATCAGCCGAGCAGGGTGAAGGCGGCCAGGCCGGCGATCAGCAACAGGATCACCGAGAGCATCGGCAGCACCGACGGCCGGATCAGCGGAACCCCCAGCCGCATCGCCCGCTCGTTGCGGGCCCACCGGCCGAAACCGGTGAACCCGCAGACCACGCCGCAACACAGCATCACCACGGAGGCGGCGATGAACCGGGCGCCCGTCGCGGGGGCGAAGTGGGCCAGCGCGGCGATGCCGAGGCCGGCGGTGACGAACGCCAGCCCGGTGCGGATCCAGGCCAGGAAGGTGCGTTCATTCGCCAGTGAGAACCGCGGATCGGGCTCGTCCCCCACCCCGTAAACCCACGCCGGCCAGCGTCGCATCTCAGCCTCGGTCTGCATGCGGGCGAGAATACGCTCGTGGCGAGGGCTGGCGCCGCACCGGTCGGGCTCTAAAATCGGCGCGCAGGGAAGGAAAGACCGTGAGCCAGAACGATCCGCCCACCGGGAGCCAGCCGGGGCCGCACCAACCGCCGAGCAACTTCGGCCAGCAGGGCGGTCCGCAGCCGCCCCATCAAGCGAGCGGTCCCCAGCCGCCCCATCAAGCGAGCGGTCCCCAGCCGCCCTACCAGTCGGGCGGTCCGCAGCCGCCCTACCAGCCCAGCGGACAGCAGCCGCCTTCGCAACCGAGCGGTGCCCAGCCGCCCTACCAGTCCGGCGGACAGCCGCCCTCGCAACCGAGTGGGCCGCAGCCGCCCGCACAGCCGTGGTATCCGCCGGCCACCCAGCCCTCCGCGCCGGATCCGTGGAACGCCGCGTCCGGTCAGTGGGCACCGCAACCGGGTCAATGGACGCCGCAACCCGGACAGGACTGGGGAGGACACCCACAGGGCTCGCCCACGTCGCCCCAGCCGGGCACGCCACCCCATCCCGGCCAGGACTGGGGTTACCAGGCCGGCCCCCAGCAGGCCGGCTGGGCGGCGTCCGACCCCTACGGCCAGCCGCAGGGGGACGGCTACCAGCAGCAGCCCTGGGGCTACCCGCCACAACCCGCACCGGGCGGGGACGGCGGTGGCGGTGGCACCCAGCGCAAGGTGCTGATCGGCCTGATCGCGGCCGTGGTGGTGCTCGGCCTGACCGCGGGCGTGGTCTACGCCATGCAGCGCACCGGCACCACATCGACCCCCACCCCGGGTCCGTCGACCTCGGTTGCCCCGCCGAGCGAGTCCACCCAGCCCAGCGTGCCCGCGCCGGCCGCCCAGAAGCCGTCCGATGCGGTGGCCGCATATCTGCAGGCGCTGGCCAGCGGCGACGCGGCGACCGCGCTCAGCCTGGCCGCGACCGCCCCGGTCGGCGACAACAGCCTGCTGACCAATGCCGCGCTGGCCGCGGCCGTCCGGATCAGCACCGTCCAGGTGCCCGAGGTCACCGACCCGAACGCCACCAGCGTGACGGCCACCTACCTGTTGAACGGCCGGACGATCAGCACCACCTTCCCGGTCACCCAGGTGGGCGGCGAGTTCCGGCTGCAGTCCGTGGCCTCCTCGGTCAGCCTGGCCCGGCTGACCAAGCACGGCGTCCCCGTCCGGATCGCCGGCGTCGCGCCCCGGGCCCGGCTGATCAACGTGTTCCCGGGCATGTATGCGATCACATCGGCCAACAGCTACTTCTCCTACGGCTCGGCCCGGCTCACCGTCACCGGTGTGAAGGAGCAGAACCCGGCCGCCGCGAAGGTGACCGTCAGCCCGAGCGGCAAGTCGGCCATCGTGAAGAAGGTGACGAGCAAGTTCAGCTGGTGCCGCAAGCAGAACTCGCTGCGGCCGTCCGGTTGTGCGATCAACTTCCGGCAGCCGCCGGGCGCCAAGATCCGCAACAGCACGATCGGCTACCGGACGATCTCGGGCGCCAAGTGGAGTTCGCCCACCCTCAAGGTCAGCTACGGCGAGGTCGAGGGCAGGGCGAAGGCGCGCGTGCGGCTGGACGCCCGCTCGACCGACGGACGGCGTTGGTACGGCTACGCGAACATCAAGGGCTACCGCGCCGAGGTGTCCGGCAGCAAGATCACGGTCCGGTTCTTCTGATCGCCGGTCGCCGGCTACTCGGGCCGACTGTCCGCGTAGCCGGCGGCGGTCTCGGCGAGTGCCCGAAGGGCGTCCAGGTGGGCCCGGAAGGCCGCGCGCCCGTGGTCGGTGAGCGAGTACCACGTCCGGGGCCGCTTGCCGACGTGGCCCTTGACGATCCTCAGGTAGCCGGCGGCCTCCAGTGCACCGGCCTGCTTGGACAGTGCCGAGTCGGAGACCGCGATGGCGTCCCGGACGAAGGCGAACTCGGCGCGATCGACCCCGACCAGGGTGGCCACGATGGAGAACCGGACGGGGGAGTGGAACTGCGGGTCGATGCTCACGGCCGGGCGTCCGTCCGGCGCATCACCGTCCACGCCCCGACCGCGCAGGTGGCCAGCATGGCGACGCCGCCGGCCAGCCACCACGGCCAGGGCAGGTGGTAGGTCGACCCGAGCACCACGGTCACGGCCCACAGCAGCGACCAGACCACCATCACCCGGGCGTGGATCCGCCCCCCGCCGCGGACCATCGTCCGCTGCCGGGCGGCGTAGATGCTGATCGCGACGATCAGCATCACCCAGGTCACGGTCAGGCCGGTCGTCCATCCCGGCCCGTGCAGCAGGCCGAAGGCGGGAGCGATCAGCAGCGACGCCAGGCCGAACACCACGTAGTACCGGGCGAGCCAGCGCGCGGAGTGCCGTGCGCGGGCCGCGAGATCGTCGATCTGGGCGAGGGCGAGTTCGTAGTTGCTCGGTTCCATGTCTGCCACCGTAGCAAGTACTTTCCAATATGGAAAGTACTTGCCGGCGACGCGGTCCCGGTCGGGCCGTTAGGCTGGCCCCTGCTCGTCCGTCAAGAGAGGTCTGCGACGTGATCACCCGACTGTCGAAACTGTTCGTGCGCACGCTGCGCGACGATCCCGCCGATGCCGAGGTCGCCAGCCATCGGTGGCTGGTGCGCGCCGGCTACATCCGGCGCTCGGCGCCGGGCATCTACAGCTGGCTGCCGCTGGGCCTGAAGGTGCTGGCCAAGGTCGAGCGCATCGTCCGCGAGGAGATGGACGCCATCGGCGCGCAGGAGGTGCGCTTCCCGGCGCTGCTGCCCCGGGAGCCCTACGAGGCGACGAACCGGTGGACCCAGTACGGGCCGAACCTGTTCCGGTTGAAGGACCGCAAGGGCGGCGACTACCTGCTCGGGCCGACCCACGAGGAGATGTTCACCCTGCTGGTGAAGGACCTGTACAGCTCGTACAAGGACCTGCCGCTCAGCCTGTACCAGGTGCAGACCAAGTACCGCGACGAAGCCCGGCCGCGCGCGGGGATCCTGCGCGGCCGCGAGTTCGTGATGAAGGACTCCTACTCGTTCGACGTCGACGACGCCGGGCTGGAGGCGTCCTACCAGGCGCACCGCGAGGCCTACATCGCGATCATGAACCGACTCGGGCTGGAGTTCGTGATCGTCCGGGCCACCTCGGGCGCGATGGGCGGATCGGCCTCGGAGGAGTTCCTGGCGATCGCCGAGTCCGGCGAGGACACCTTCGTCCGTTCGCCCGGCGGTTACGCCGCCAACGTCGAGGCGGTGGTCCGTCCGCTGGCCGAGGTGGTGGACGCGTCCGACGCTCCGGCGGCGCACGTGGAGGACACCCCGGACACTCCGACGATCGACACCCTGGTGGCGCTGAGCAATGAGCGGTTCCCGCGCGCCGACCGGCCCTGGCGGGCGTCCGACACGCTGAAGAACGTGCTGTTCATGCTGCGCGACCCGGACGGTACCCGGACGCCGCTCGCGATCGGCCTGCCCGGCGACCGGGAGGTCGACCTGAAGCGGCTCGAGGCCGCGGTCGATCCGGCCGAGGTGGAGCCGTTCGGCGACGCCGACTTCGAGGCCTACCCCGATCTGGTCAAGGGCTACATCGGGCCGGGCGCGCTGGGTGTCGGCGAGTTCGAGGGCGACGAACCCCCGGCCGGCAAGGTGATGTACCTGACCGATCCGGCCGTGGTGGCCGGCACCCGGTGGATCACCGGCGCGAATCAGCCCGGACGGCACGTCTACGACCTGGTCTGCGAGCGCGACTTCAGCGCCGACGGCGTGCTGGACGTGGCCGAGATCCGCGAGGGCGATCCGGCACCGGACGGCTCCGGGCCGCTCAGCCTGGCGCGCGGCATCGAGATGGGCCACATCTTCCAGCTGGGCCGCAAGTACGCCGAGGCGCTCGGCCTCAAGGTGCTCAACGAGAACGGCAAGCTGGTCACCGTCACCATGGGCTCCTACGGGGTCGGGGTGTCGCGCGCGGTCGCCGCGGTCGCCGAGACCCATGCCGACGAGCGCGGCCTGTGCTGGCCGCGGGCGCTGGCGCCGTTCGACGTCCAGATCGTCCCGGCCGGCAAGGACGCGGCGATGGCCGAGTACGCCGAACGACTGGCGCTGGCGTTGTCGGCCGCCGGCTTCGAGGTGCTGCTGGACGACCGGAAGGCGAGTCCCGGGGTGAAGTTCACCGACGCCGAGATCCTCGGCATGCCGACCACCGTCGTGGTCGGCCGGGGCCTGGCGTCCGGTCTGATCGAGGTGCGGGACCGGGCGAGCGGCGAACGCGTCGAGCTGAACGCCGAGGGTGCCGCGGACGAACTGATCGGGCTGCTGCGTCCCTGATGGTCACCGGGCTCGAGCTGCCCCTGCTCACCCTGGCCCTGCTGGTGCTGGCCTCGTTCCTCGCCGGCTGGGTGGATGCGGTGGTGGGCGGCGGCGGGCTGATCCAGCTGCCCGCGTTGCTGATCGGGCTGCCGTCCGAGGTCCCGGTGGCGACCATCGCCGGCACCAACAAGCTGCCGTCGTTCATGGGGACCTCGATCGCGGCCGGCACCTACCTGCGCTCGATCCGGGTGGACTGGGGGCTGGCCTGGCCACTGCTGGCGATGGCCGCGGTCGGCTCCTGGTCGGGGGCCCAGTTGACCCACTTCCTGGCCCGGCAGCACTTCACCCCGCTGGTGCTGCTCGCCGTGGTCGGCGTCGGCTGGTACACCTGGCGGCGGCCGCACCTGGGGCTGCACGGCCGGGTGCGGCACACCGGCAACGACGCCCGCCTCCGGATGGGCGCGATCGGCCTGGTGGTCGGCGCCTGGGACGGCTTCATCGGCCCGGGCACCGGCTCGTTCTTCGTGATCGCCCTGGTATCGGTGATCGGGCACGACTTCCTGTCCTCGAGCGCTCTGGCGAAGCTCGCCAACCTGACCACCAACGCGGCCGCGATCGTCGCCTTCGCGATCACCGGCAACCTGCTGTGGGGCCTCGGCCTGGCGATGGGCCTGGCCAACCTCACCGGCGGCTTCCTCGGCGCCCGGACGGCCCTGACCAGGGGAAACGCGTTCATCCGCCGGGTCTTCCTGCTCGTGGTGACGGCGCTGGCCGCGAAGCTCGCCTGGGACACCTGGCACCTCTACCTCGGCTGACCACCCCGGGGACGGTTCCTTTCCCGTTCAGGGGACGGTTCCTATTCCGGTTCAGGGGACGGTTCCTTTCCCGTTCACCGCCGTCGGGGACGGATGTCGCGTCCCGGGATCCGTCCGTCAAACGGGGAAGCGACCCACCGTTCGGGGTCAACCTCGAACCGGCTCAGGCCGGCCAACCGGGCCAGCGCAGCGCCGGCGCGCCGTGGCCGACCGCCGAGGTGTGCGCGGCGATCAGGGCATCGACGCCGAGCCGGCGTTGGGTGCCGGACGTGGTGGTGGCGACCCAACGCCCCAGGATCGGCAACGCGGCTCGTTCGGCCTGGGCGGCGAGCAGCCGCGCGCCGGCGGCGTCGGTCGCCGGCCTCAGGTCGTAGCCGAGCGCCGGCGGGACGTCCGGGACGCCCGCGGTGTCCAGCGAGCGTTCCAGGGTCCGCCAGGCCGCGAGCCGATTCCGCAGCCCGTCGCGGCGGGCCACGCTCAACGTGGGCGCGGCCAGCGCGAGCTCATAGCTGTAGATGGCCTGCGCCGTGAGTTCCCGGACGCGCGCCGCCGCGCCCTCGCCGAGATCCGGGGTCAGCCCGGTGTCGTCGTCGCCCCGCGCCGCCGGCCCGCCCGGCAGCGCCACCGCCATGGTGCCGCTGAACGCGGCCAGGCCGGCCCACAGCAGGGCCGCCAGCCCGGACGCCGCCAGCGCACGGGCACGGTGCTCGCCCCGGAGCCGGGTCAACGCCGCGGTCAGCCGCCGGTACGTCGCAGCGGCCCCGGACGTGGCCGGCACGCTCACCGCCGGCAACGCGGCCGCCACCCGCTGACGCCGTGCCGGATCGTCCGATGCCAGCACCTGGGCATGCAGTTCGACGGCGTCGCCGAACCACTCCAGGCTGGCCCGTTGCCGATCGGTGAGCTTCCAGGCAGCCGCGTTCGCGACCAGCCGTTCGGCCAGGGCGGTCGCCTGGGCCAGCTGCCCGGGCAGCTCCGGGACGGCCGTGACCGGCAGCGCCGGGGGTGGCTCCCAGGGCAGCCGGACGACGTCCTGGCCGATGGTGCAGCCGGCCAGGGTCACGGTGCCGCCGACCAGGAGCACCCGACGTGAGATCACCAGCCCGACGCTACTGCACGCGTGCGGACGGTCGCGCCGCCGACATCCGTCGGAGGGGTTTGACACAATGCCGGGGTGTCCCAGTTCAGCCCCCGCCCGCGGCTGGGGTGGCGCGCGCTGCTGGCCACGACCGAGATCATGGCCGGGGTCCTGGCCGCGCACGCCGCGGCCGGCGGCGGGCTGCCCACGCCGGGATGGTTGCTGACCCTCGCCGGGCTGGTGCACGTCTGCACGCTGCTGGTGCTGCGGCGTCGCGTGCGGCGCCGCTGGCTGGTGCCGGCCCTGGTCGCGGCGCAATGGGTGCTGCACGAGGCGTTCACCACCGCGTCGGCCGAGGCGTCCGGGCATGCCCACCACCTGGGCGCGCAGGCGTCGCCGTCATGGCAGATGCTGGTGGCCCACCTCGCGAGCGCGCTGATCACCGCCGTGGTGTGGAGCGTCCGGCGCCGGCTGCGGACGATGCTCAGGCTGGCGGCGAAGGCACCTCGTCCGGCGGCGCCCGCGCCCCGCCGACCCCGTCCGGACCGGATCCGGCGGACGCCCGCCGGTGGAATCTGGGCGCTCGGCGCGACCCGGCGCGGACCACCGCCGTGCGCCCTCGCCGCCTGAGCCGTTTTCACCGTCCGAGCCGGACGGGGTCGCGGACGGGCGGCGGCAGCCTGCCCCGAGTCCAACCCGTTCCGTGAAAGTGAAACCATCCATGTCTGTTCGTTCGAGCGTGCGCGCTCTCGCCCTCCCCGCCGCCGTGGCGCTGGCCCTGACCGCCTCCGCGGCGCCGGCCCACGCCCATGTCGGCATGACCGCCAGCACCACCACCGCGGGGTCCAGCGCCGTGCTGACCTTCTCCGTGCCGCACGGCTGCGACGGCTCCCCGACCGTCCGGATCGCCATCCAGATCCCCGAGACCATCACCCGGGTGAACCCGACCCGGCACCCGCTGTACAGCGTCACCGTGACCAAGAGGACGTTGGACCAGCCGATCACCGACGGCCACGGCAACCAGGTCACCCAACGCGACGACGTCATCGTGTACCTGGCCAAGACCCCGTTGCCCGACGGCCAGCGGGACGCCTTCGAACTGGCGCTCACCCTGCCCGAACAGCCCGGGACGCTGGTCTTCCCGACCGTCCAGACCTGCCTGGAGGGACAGACCGCCTGGAACCAGGTGGCCACCCGGGGCCAGAACACCCACGACCTCGACCGGCCGGCACCCACGCTGACCGTCACCGCGGCGCCCGACGCGTCCCCGGCCCCGGAGCCCGGCTCCGATTCCGGCGGAAACCTGCTGGTCGGGCTCGGCGCCGGTGCCGGGGTGCTCGGGCTGATCCTCGGCGCCACCGCCCTGGTCCTGGTGCGCCGCCGGGGCTGAGAGCGTTCGTGGACGGACGTTGCCCGTGGTGGCGGTGGGCCCTCCGGCTCGCCGCCACCACCCTGGCCTGCCTGCTGGCGCTGAGCGCGCCCGCCGGCCGGGCCGCCGCGCACGCCACCCTGGTCGGCACCGACCCGGCCGCCGGATCGGTGCTGCCCACGGCCCCCGAGCGGGCCAGCCTGCGCTTCGACGAGCCGGTCTCGCTGCCCGCCAACGGCGTCCAGTTCTTCGACGCCGCCGGGACCCGGCTGCCCGTGACGGCGTCGACGCTGGACGCGGTGGTCACCGTCGAACTGCCCACCGGGCTCGACGGCACCTACATCCTCGCCTGGCGGGTGGTCTCGGACGACGGCCACCCGGTCGCCGGCTCGCTCACCTTCTCGGTGGGCCGGGCCAGCCCACAGGTCAACCCGCCCCCGACGACCGGCACCGCGGAGCGTCCGGTGGTGCTGCCGCTGGGCATCGCGCAGGCCCTGCTGTACGCCGGGCTGCTGCTGACCCTCGGCCTCACGGTGTTCGCCGCCTTCGTGCTGCCCGCCCCGCCGGTCGCCCGGAGGCTGCGCGACCGGATCGGCGCTCTGCTGCCCTGGACGGCCGCCGCCGCCTCGGCCGGCGCCCTGGCCGGCCTGCCCCTGACGGTCGCCGACCAGCAGGGCCTGACGATCGCGGCGGTGACCTCGCCGGCGACCTGGGCCGCAGTCCCGCCGTCGGCGCTGGTCGCGTCGGGGGTGGTGCTCGCCGGGCTCGCCCTGTGCGTCGCCGCGTCCCGCCGGGGACGGACGCCGCCCGTGGCGCGTTCGCTGGCCGGCGCCGGTGCGCTGGTCGCGGCGGCCGGCCCGTCGCTCAGCGGGCACACCCGCGCCGTCGAACCCCAGCTGCTGCTGATCGCCGTGGACGTGCTGCACGTGCTGACCGGCGGCGTCTGGCTCGGCGGCCTGGTCGGCCTGGCGCTCGCGCTCGGCTCCGCCCGGGTGCGGCACGCCCAGGCGGTCGGCGTCCTCACCCGGTTCTCGGCCCTGGCCGCCGGCCTGCTGGGGTTGCTGGTGATCTCCGGGACGATCCTCGCCTGGCGGATCGTCGGCACCTGGGAGGCACTGTTCGGCACCGGGTACGGCCGCCTGCTGCTGGCCAAGATCGCACTGGGCGTGGTCGCCGTCGCCCTGGCCGGCTGGAACCGGTTCGTGCTGCTCCCCAGCGCCCGCTCGGAACGATCCCGGGACGGTACGGTCGCGCCCGGCCGGCGGCGGATCGGTCGGGTGGTGGCCGCCGAGGCGGCCGTCCTGGCCCTGGTCGTGGGCGTCACCGGCTTCCTGGTCGACCAGTCCCCACGGCCCGAGCCGGCGTCGGCGGCACCCCGGCCCACCGGCGTCGGCCGCGCCCAACTGGGCGACCTGGTCGTGCTGGCCGAACTGGTCCCCGCCCGGGTCGGCCGGAGCCGGCTGCACGTGCAACTGCAGGACGCCGCCGGCGAACCCGTCGAACCCGCACACCCGCCAGAGGTGCGGCTCAGATCCGACCTGGTCGACCTCGGCGAGGTCGAGCTCGCCGGGGAGGCCGCCGGCACCTGGACGGCGCCCGTGGTGCTGCCCGCCCCGGGCGCCTGGCGGGTGCAGGTCGGCCTGCAGCTGGGGGAGTTCGAGAACCCGGTCACCACGATCCCGCTGACCGTCGGCTGACCACTCAGTTCAGCCCGCGGTGGTCTCCACCCGCAGGGTGTGCAGGAACCCGTCGACCCGCACCTGGACGAAGCACAGGTACCGTCCGGGCTGCATCACCTGGGTGTGGAAGCTCAGCCGGGTGCCGCCCGCGTCCATCGTCGGCGCGCCGAGCGGATGCAGGTGGGTGAGCCTGCCCGTGTCCCGGTCGAAGGCGGTCACGTGGGCCGCCGTGCCGAGGTAGTCGCCGAGCTGCACCGGCCCGCCGTCCGGATGCCGGACGACCACGGTCAGCCTCTCCTGCGGCCCGACCCGCAGCCCGCCCTCGATCTCGGCCGTCACCCCACCGGGCTCCGGATGAGCCGCCGGCCCCGACGCCCCGCGCACCGTGCCGGAACGGCCCAGCATCACCGCCTCGCCGCTGTCGGCGTCCACCCGTGCGACCAACTCGGCGATCACCCGGTACCGGCCACCCGCCGGCAGCGTCATCGGGGCCGTCCAGGTGCCGTCCGGGCCGAGGCTGGGATGCAGGTGCCGGAACACGCCGAGATCGGACCGCACCACGTACAGATGCAGGTCCTTGGTCTGCTCCGCGATGTAGTCGGTCACCGGCCGGCCGCCGAACCGGATCTGGAACGAGACCGTGCCCGGCACCCCGGCCCGCTCCGGCAGCCGCAGCCGCTCCAGGCTGTAGCCGAACTCGGTGTGCCGGGTGCCGTCCCCGACCAGCGGGGTGACGTGCTCCGGGCCGCTGCCATGGCTGTGGGCCGCCGGCTCGGACGGACTAGGCGACGCCGGCGCCGGCGCGGTGCAGCCGGCCAGCCAGACCAGTCCGCAGACCAGCAGCGGGACGATCGGAGCAGGGTGGCGCACCGCCTCATTGTGGCAGCCACGCCCGGCGCCGGCCGTTCTTGGTTGCCGGTTGGCGGCTGGGTATGGTTTCGGCACGAGCCGGTTCGCCCGGCCACAACTGCACGGAAAAACCGGATCGAGGAGGCACCCCCATGGACTCAGCAACGATCGCTTCGCTGATCAGCCCGGCGGTCGGCTCCTGCGGGCTGGAGGTCGACCGGGTCGAGGTGGTCCCGGCCGGCCGGCGGCGGGTGGTGCAGATCTTCCTCGACGGGGACGGACCCCGGGGCCGCGGCCCGTCCCTGGACGAGATCGCCGACGCCACCCGGGCCATCTCACGGGTGCTCGACGACGCGCTCGGCTCGCGACCCTGGACGCTCGAGGTCTCCTCGCGCGGGGTGAGCCGTCCGCTGACCGAACCCAAGCACTTCCGGCGCAACACCGGCCGCCTGATCGCGGTGACCACGGGTGAGGGTGCGGTGACCGGACGGATCACCGGCGTCACCGACGACGCGGTGACCCTCGACGTCACCGGCAGCAGCCGCACCCTGGCCCTGGCCGAGATCAGCCGCGCCCTGGTGCAGGTCGAACTCAACCGCAGCATCGACGACGAGGAGAATTGATCGTGGACATCGACATGGAGGCGCTGCGCGCCCTGGAGCGGGACCGCGAGATCCCGATGGCGGTGCTGGTGGCGGCGCTCGAGGACGCCCTGCTGAACGCCTACGAGAAGACCGACGGCGCCGTGCCCGGCTCCCGGGTCGAACTCGACCGCAAGACCGGACGGGTCACCGTCTTCGCCCCCGAACGCGACGAGGACGGCGAGCGGATCGGCGAGTATGACGACACCCCGGACGGCTTCGGCCGGGTCGCCGCGACCACCGCGCGGCAGGTGATCTACCAGCGCATCCGGCAGGCCGAGGACGACCAGAAGTTCGGCCACTTCTCGGCCGTCGAGGGCGACATCCTGGTCGGGGTGATCCAGCAGGATCGCGACTCGCGCACCGTCCGGGTCGACCTGGGCAGCATCGAGGCGATCATGCCGCAGGCCGAACAGGTGCCCGGCGAGGACTACTCGCACGGCAAGCGGCTCCGGGTCTACGTGGTCTCGGTGCGCCGCGAACTGCGCGGACCGCAGGTGGTGGTGTCCCGCACCCACCCCAACCTGGTGCAGAAGCTGTTCCGGCTCGAGGTGCCCGAGATCGAGCAGGGGGTCGTCGAGATCAAGGCGATCGCCCGGGAGGCCGGCCACCGGACCAAGATCGCGGTGCTGTCGCACAACCCGGACGTGTCGGCGAAGGGCGCCTGCATCGGCCCGATGGGACAGCGGGTGCGGGCGGTGATGCACGAACTGAACGAGGAGAAGATCGACATCATCGACTACTCGCCCGACCCCACCATCTTCGTCAAGGA
>JAGPGQ010000302.1 GCA_018055925.1 Micropruina sp. | reverse complement strand
GCCAGGGCCACGTAGGCGCCGGTGATCGCCGCGGTGCGGGTGCCGCCGTCGGCCTGCAGCACGTCGCAGTCCAGCACGATGGTGTTCTCGCCCAGCGCCCGGTAGTCGATGACGGCGCGCAGCGACCGTCCGATCAGCCGGGAGATCTCATGGGTGCGGCCGCCGATGCGTCCCTTCACGGACTCGCGGTCGCTGCGGCTGTGGGTGGCCCGCGGCAGCATCGCGTACTCGCTGGTCACCCAGCCCTTGCCGGAGCCCTGTCGCCAGCGCGGCACACCCTGGGTGACGGACGCGGCGACCAGCACGCGGGTCTTGCCGAACTCGACCAGCACCGACCCCTCGGCGTGGTCGAGCCAGTTGCGGGTGATCCGGACGGGGCGAAGCTGGTCGGCGGCCCGGCCGTCGACACGAGAGAAGGTCATGAGGACATCCCACGCGTTCCGGCGTCACGGTGTCAAAGCGGCCGGCCTCAACCGGCGACGGCTCCGCCTTCCATGCCTGCGCCCGTCGTCCGACCCCGAACGTCGGGGACGGTTCCTTTCCCGTTCAGGGGACGGTTCCCTATCCCGTTCAGGGCGGAACGGAGGAGCCCGTCCCATGGTTCGGACGTGAACGGGAAAGGAACCGTCCCCTGAACGGGAATAGGAACCGTCCCCGATCGTTCAGGTGGGCACGTCGCAACCCCAATCGGACGGCTCTCCTACCGGCGATGGGTCAGCGTGTCCGTGACCCTTTGATGGCAGCGGCCGCTTCCGCCGGGACGGGGCACCCGCACCGGTCGTCCCGGGCGCGGTCCCCCGCGCTCGCGGCAATCCGGACGGGGCGGTGTCACCACCGGGCAGCGCGGCCGCCGACGGTGACCCCGGCCGCGATCAGGCATCGTCGCGGCCCTCCACGGCCGCATTGATCTCGGCCCCCAGCAGGATCGCGAAGCTGGTCAGCCACAGCCACATCTGCAGCACCACGACCCCGGCGAGGGCGCCGTAGGTCTTGGCGTAATTGCCGAACAGGCTGACGTACAGCGAGAACCCGATGGACGCCAGCAGCCACACCAGCGCGGCAACAACGGCACCCTCGCTGATCCACCGCATGCGGGGTTCCCGGCGATCGGGCGCCACCCGGTACAGCACGGCGAGTGCCAGTAGCAGCAGGCCGACGATCAGCAGCCAGCGGACAACTTCTGAGAGCCATCGCCAGGTGTCGCCCACGCCCAGCACCTGCAGGACCACCGGCACGCCGGCGATCAGGGCCACCATGACGACCATGAACACGATCGCGCCCAGGGTGAGCGCGAGCGCGGTCAGCTTGTCCTTGACGAAGCCGCGGGTCTTGGTGCCGCCGTAGGCGGCGGTCAGGGCGTTGATCAGATTGCCCACGCCCCCGGAGGTGCTCCACAGGGCGATCAGCACCGCCACCACGAGGCCCCAGCCGAGGCTCTGCCCGGACGCCCCTGCGAGTTGCTGGAGCTGTCCTTCGACCAGGCCGCGGGCCTCCTCCGGCAGCGACTGGGTCAGCCAGGCCGCCTGCTGGGTCACGGTGGCGGGGTCGGCAACCAGCCCCCAGATCAGGGTGAACGCGACCATCGCGGGGAACAGGGCGAGGAATCCGAAGAAGGCCACGCCGGCCGCCAGCAGGGGCACCTGGTCGGCGGTGGACTGTTGCCAGCCCTGGAGCACCACCTGCAGCCATCGCTTGGCCGCCGGCTGGGGTGAAGACTGGTCACCACTGTGCTCGTGCTCGTCGGTCTCGGTGGTCTGACTCGTGGACAGATGTCGGGTCATGCCACCGTCCTACCCATTCCTGGCCGGGCTACACCGGAATCTCATCACGGTTTGTCCGCGGTCTCGACGGGTATGGGTTCTATGAGCGCTGATGCCGCACCCTCGGAGCCGCGCCATACAACGGGACGGGCATCGATCAGGGCTCCCCACACGCACCGCCACCACGCATCCGGCATTGGGACCCTTGCCCGGACGGCGCAACCAGGAGCACAGCCCATGACACCGCAGAACCAGCCCGATCAGCCCGATCTGGATCAGCCCGATCCGGACGTCGATCCCGGCCATCCGATGCTCCGCCAGACCGTGGTCCCCACGCCGCCGTCGCCGGACGTGTCCGACCAGGCGGAATCCGAACCCAGCATCGTGCGCAAGCCGGCCGACGCCGCCGACGAGGCGAAGCAGGACGAGTTGCCCGACTCCTACGCCCAGGTGGCCCCGTCGGGCGATCCGGCCGACGAACCCCAGATCGATCTGAGCAGCAACTCCCGTCCCGGCCAGCACGAGGACTGACCCACCGCGGCGGGGCCGGACGGACACCCTCGTCTTCCCGGAGCCCTTCGACATCCCAGAGCCCTTCGTCATCCCGGCGAACGCCGGGATCTCAGGCGCCTCGAACCGATCGGGTGCAGCCCCTCGTAGCAACTGCCTGCAGGACTCGTCCCGCGCACACCGACATCTCCGAAGGCAACCGAGATCCCGGATCGAGTCCGGGATGACGGGTGGAGGGAGCCCGGACGACGAACAACCCACCCACCACGTCATCCCGGCGAACGCCGGGATCCCGAAGCCGGACCCCGGCCCCGACCTCAGCCCACCAGAATCGTGGGCTCGATCCGGACGTCGAAGTTCACCGAGTTGGCGATGAAGCACCACTCGTGCGCCTGGTGGTGCGCGTCGCTGGCCGCCTCGACCATGGACGTCTCGGCGACGGTCACCACGGGACGCAGCACCGCCTCGCGGAAGGCCCCGGCAGGCCCGCGCAATACCATCGTCCCGGACGCCTCGTCCACATAGTCGGTGACCACGACGTCCCGCGTGACGCAGACGTGCAGGTAGGACAGCAGGTGGCATTGCGAGAGCGCGGCCAAGAGCAGATCCTCCGGATTCCAGCGCGCCGGATCGCCCCGGAACGGCTTGTCGGCCGAGCCGAGCAGCATCGGTTTGCCCGGGACCTCGACGGTGACCGACCGGTCGTAGGCGCGGTATCCGGCGGTGCCCGTCCCGCGGTTGCCGGTCCAGGTGGTGGTGAGCGTGTAGACGTGTTCGCCGGTCATGGCCCCAGCCTGTCACGCCGCTGCCGGGGACGACCGCGCCGATCCCGGCCAGGATCGGGATCCCGGCGTTCGCCGGGATGACGCAGGTGCGGCAACCGCAGCGGCCTGGACGGCCGTCACGGCTGAAGCAGGATCACGGCACCGGGAGGACGCATGGGGCGGCAACCACAGCGACCTGGACGACCATCACGGCTGAAGCAGGATCCCGCCACCGGGAGGACGCAGGTGCGGCAACCACTAGAGTCAGACGGCGTGAGCGACAGCGACGGCCCGATCGGCATCTTCGATTCCGGGTTCGGCGGGCTCACCGTGGCCCGTTCGGTGGTCGATCAGATGCCGAACGAGGACATCGTCTACCTGGGCGACACCGCCCGCGCCCCGTACGGCACCAAGAGCCTGCCGGAGGTGCGCGAGTACGCCCTGGAATGCCTCGACCGGCTCGTCGACCGCGACGTGAAAGCCCTGGTCATCGCCTGCAATTCGGCGTCCTCGGCTGTCCTGCGGGATGCCCGCGAGCGGTACAGCGTCCCAGTGGTGGACGTGGTTCTGCCGGCGGCCCGGCGGGCCGTCCGGGTGAGCCGCAACGGACGGATCGGGGTGATCTGCACCACCGCCACCGCCTACTCGCGCTCGTACGACGACGCCCTCGCCGCGGTGCCCGACGTGGAGTTGTTCACCTCGCCCTGCCCGCTGTTCGTCGACTTCGTCGAGGCCGGCGTCACCGGCGGGCCCGACCTGGAGGCGATCGCCCACGACTACCTGGAGCCGCTCCGGCTGGCCGGCATCGACACCCTGATCCTGGGCTGCACGCACTACCCCCTGCTCACCGGCGTGATCAATTACGTGCTGGGCGACACGGTGACCCTGGTGTCGTCCGCGGACGAGTGCGCCAAGGCCACCTGGACGACGCTGAACGAACTCGGCCTGCTCAACCATGCCCCCCGGGAGGCCACCCGGCGGTTTCTCACCACCGGCAGCCCGGAGAAGTTCCAGGGCATCGGCAGCCGCCTGATGGGCGGGTTCGTCACCGACGTCCT
>JAGPGQ010000301.1 GCA_018055925.1 Micropruina sp. | reverse complement strand
GGTGGGCGCAGAGGGACTCGAACCCCCGGCCACCTCCTTGTAAGGGAGGTGCTCTAACCAACTGAGCTATGCGCCCGGAACCGCTCAGCGGCCCATTGTGCCAGCTACCGCCGGCCGGCCTTGGGACGGACCAGCTTCTGCGCCTGCCAGTCCGGGGACACGGTGGCCGGATTGGCCAGCATCAGGCCGGCGGTCAGGGCGCCCTCGGCGACATCGGTCGGATCGACGTAGTCGGTGCGTCCGACCTTCGGGGTGAGCAGCCACAGGTAGCCGCTCGGCGACAGGTCGGTCAGCGCGTCCACCAGGCCGTCGACGATGTCGCCGTCGCTGGAGCGCCACCACAGCATCACCACGTCGACGGCTTCGGTCGACTCGTAGAGCAGGTCGGCGTCGATCGCGTCCATGATCGCGTCCCGCAACGTCTGATCGACGTCGGAATCCCAGCCGAGCTCTTGAACGGCCAGTCCCGGAGCAAGCCCGAGGGCAGCCACGCTCCGGGTATCAGAGCCTTCCGTGGTGGCCACCTTTACCCTTCTCCGTCCTGGTGAGGCAATGTCTCGCGCTTAGCCTGCCAGATTCCCCGGCACCACGGAAAGCGGTGGGGCCGGCGCCCCGCATCGCGGAACACCGGCCCCACCGGGTGACTCAGGCGTCGCCGCCGGCGTTGCCGGAGGCTCCCGCGTTCACGTCGAGCAGCCGGTACTTGTCCGCGGCCTGCTTCGGCGCCGACGCGTCGACCTCACCCTTGGCGGCCAGCACCTGCAGGGTGCGGACGACCATGGACGGCCCGTCGATGTGGAAGAACCGGCGCGCCGCCGCACGGGTCTCGGAGAAGCCGAAACCATCGGCGCCGAGCGAGTGGTACTCGCCGGGGATCCACTGGGCGATCTGGTCCTGCTGCAGCCGCATGTGGTCCGAGGTCGCGATGAACGGGCCCGGACGGCCCTCCAGGCGCTGCGTAACGAACGGCTTCCGGCTGTCCTCGTCGGGATGCAGGAAGTTGTGCTCGTCGGCCTCCAAGCCGTCCCGGCGCAACTCGTTCCACGACGTGACGCTCCACACGTCGGCCACCACGCCCCAGTCGTCCTTCAGCAGCTCCTGGGCCTCCAGCGCCCACGGCACGCCCACGCCCGAGGCCAGCAGCTGCGCGCGCGGCGCGTCCCCACCGACACCCTCGGACGAGCCGTCCTTGAGCAGGTAGATGCCCCGCTTGATGCCCTCCACGTCGACGTCGGCGGGCTCCGCGGGCTGCACCATCGGCTCGTTGTAGACGGTGATGTAGAAGATCACGTCCTGCGGATTCTCGCCGTACATCGTGTCGAGGCCGTGCTGCATGATGTGCGCGATCTCGTAGGCGTAGGCCGGGTCGTAGCAGCGCATCGCCGGGTTGGTGGAGGCCAGGATGTGGCTGTGGCCGTCCATGTGCTGCAGGCCCTCGCCGGCCAGCGTGGTGCGGCCGGCCGTGGCGCCCAGCAGGAACCCGCGGGACAACTGGTCGGCGGCCGCCCACATGCTGTCGCCGGTGCGCTGGAAGCCGAACATCGAATAGAAGATGTAGATCGGCACCATGTGGATGCCGTGCGTGGCATAGGCGCTGCCGGCGGCGGCGAACGCCCCCATCGAGCCGGCCTCGTTGATGCCGACGTGCAGGATCTGGCCCGTCTTCGACTCGCGGTAGGACAGCATCAGCTCGTGGTCGACCGGGGTGTAGGTCTGGCCGTGCGGGCTGTAGATCTTGATCGTCGGGAAGAACGAGTCCAGGCCGAAGGTGCGGGCCTCGTCCGGGATGATCGGGACGACGTGCGGCGCGAACTCCTTGTCGCGCATCAGGTCCTTGAGCAGCCGCACCCACGCCATGGTGGTGGCGATCTGCTGCTGGCCCGACCCCTTCTTCACGCTCGCGTAGGCCGAGTCGGCCGGCAGCTTGATCGGCTTGGGGTCGTTGCGCCGCTCGGGCAGCGAACCGCCCAGCGCGCGCCGGCGCTCCAGCGCGTACCGGACGCGCTCGTCGGACGGTCCCGGGTTGACGAACGGCGGCTGGTACGGGTCGGCCTCGAGCACCGCGTCGGTGATCGGCATGTCGAGCCGGTCGCGGAACTGCTTGAGGTCGTCCAGCGCCATCTTCTTCATGCCGTGGGTGGCGTTGCGTCCGGCGAAGTGCGAGCCGAGGAAGTAGCCCTTGATGGTGTGCGCCAGGATGACCGTCGGCGCACCGGTGAACTCCGTGGCCGCCTTATAGGCCGCGTGCACCTTGTGGTAGTCGTGACCGCCGCGGGTGAGCTTCCAGATCTTCTCGGCGTCCCAGCCCTCGACCATCTTGGCGGCCCGCGGATCGCGTCCGAAGAAGTGCTCCTTGACGTAGTCGCCGTCGTTGGCCCGGAAGGTCTGGTAATCGCCGTCCGGCGTGGCGTTCATCAGGTTGACCAGGGCGCCGCTGCGGTCGGCGGCGAGCAACTCGTCCCAGCCGCGGCCCCAGACGACCTTGATCACGTTCCAGCCGGCGCCGCGGAAGAAGCCCTCCAGCTCCTGCATGATCTTGCCGTTGCCGCGCACCGGGCCGTCCAGCCGCTGCAGGTTGCAGTTGATCACGAAGGTCAGGTTGTCCAACTCCTCGTAGGCGGCCAGCTGCAACGCGCCGCGGCTCTCCGGCTCGTCCATCTCGCCGTCGCCGAGGAACGCCCAGACGTGCTGCTGCGAGGTGTCCTTGAGACCCCGGTTGTGCAGGTACTTGTTGAACTGCGCCTGGTAGATGGCGTCCAGCGGGCCGAGGCCCATCGACACCGTCGGGAACTCCCAGAACCAGGGCATCTGCCGCGGGTGCGGGTAGGACGGCAACGCGCGGATGCGGCCGTCGACGATGTGGCTCTTCTCCTGCCGGAAGCCCTGCAGGTCGGCCTCGTCGAGCCGGCCCTCGAGGAAGGCCCGGGAGTACATGCCGGGCGAGGCGTGGCCCTGGTAGAAGATCTGGTCGCCGCCGCCGGGATGGTCCTTGCCGCGGAAGAAGTGGTGGAAGCCCACCTCGTACAGGGTCGCGGACGACGCGAAGGACGAGATGTGGCCGCCGACGCCGATGCCCGGACGGTTGGCCCGGTGCACCATGACGGCGGCGTTCCAGCGGACCAGACGACGGAACTTGCGCTCCAGCTCGACGTCGCCCGGGTACCACGGTTCGCTCTCCGGGGGGATGGTGTTGATGTGGTCGGTGACGGTCAGCGACGGTACGCCCAGGTGCCGTTCGCGCGAACGCTCCAACAGCTTGAGCATGATGTAGCGAGCCCGGTTGCGGCCGCCCTCGTCGATGATCCCGTCCAGCGACTCGAGCCACTCGGCCGTCTCCTCCGAGTCGATGTCCGGAAGGCTCGTGGGGAGACCGTTCAGGATCGGGCCGACATTCTCACTCATGGCCACGGGCGAGTCCTTTCTCACATACGCGTCCCCGGCCTCGCGGCATGGCGGCGTGGCCAGGTGGGTCGTCCCCCATCCTGCCCCATATCGGGGGTGGAGCACATCGCCGGGGTGCGTTTTTGGCGACCCGGTCGCGCTCGGGCGCACCCAATCGCGTCCGGACCTGCGGTTTCTCAGCCTCGGGACCACTCCAGCAGCCGTTCCACCGGCCAGGTGGTGACGATCCGGTCGGGCTCGATCCCGGCCCGTTCCGCCCGCTCCGCGCCGTAGGCCAGGAACTCCAGCTGCCCCGGCGCGTGCGCGTCGGTGTCGATGCTGAACAGGCAGCCCACGCCGGCGGCGAGCCCGAGCAGCCGGTCGGGCGGGTCGCGGCGCTCCGGGCGGCTGTTGATCTCGACCGCCACGCCGAACGCCCGGCAGGCCTCGAACACCACCTCGGCGTCGAAGGAACTCTCGCCCCGGGTGCCGCGCTCCCCCTCGATCAGCCGTCCGGTGCAGTGGCCCAGGATGTCGGTCGCCGGGTTGGCGATCGCGGCCACCATCCGGTGGGTCATCGACTCGGCGTCCATGGCCAGCTTGGAATGGACGCTGGCCACCACCACGTCGAGTCGCTTCAGCATGAACGCCGACTGGTCCAGGCCGCCGTCGTCGAGGATGTCGACCTCGATGCCCTTCAAGATCCGGAACGGCGCCAGCACCTCGT
>JAGPGQ010000300.1 GCA_018055925.1 Micropruina sp. | reverse complement strand
GAGTTCCAGCTCAGCCCCGACCAGTTGGACGCCCTGGAGGCGGCCGGCTGGGAGCCGCCGAACGTCGACTCGGAGCACCCCACGCCCAACTTCTGGCGCACCGGGCAGCTGGAGGAGTCCGCCGAGGTCGCCCAGGCGGCGACGCACGCGCTGCGCGAGGTGTACCGGGTGCCGCACCCGGCCTTCCTGGCGCCCGACCAGCTGGCCGAGATCCTCACCCCGCCGGGTGCCCGCGAGGCACCCACCACACCGTTCGACTCCGACGACCTGCTGGCCCGGCTGGTCACCGGCAAGGGCCAGCTCGACCGGCTGATCGAGGCCGAGCTCACCGACCTGCTCGGGCACACGCCGCTGCAGGACACCGACGGCGACTTCGCGCTCCGGGTCGGCTCGACCATGGTGTTCGTCCGGTCCACCAGCGACGCCCAGGAGGTGCTGGTGTTCTCGGCGGTGGTGCACGACGTCGAGGGCCGCAGCCGCGCCATGGAGGTGCTCAGCGACCTGAACACCGAGGCCAGGTTCGTCCGGTTCATGCTGATCAAGGACCGGGTGTTTGTCTCGCTGTCGATCTTCGCCCAGCCCTTCGTCCCCGCCCACCTGCACCAGGCGCTCAAGGCCGTATCCGTGGTCTCCGACGAGATCGACGAGCACCTGGCGACCAAGCTGCGCGGCCGGACGACGTTCACCTCGGAGGCCTGAAGCCCCCATCCTCGGCACCACGAAACCCGCCGAGGCGGTTTAGTCTCCGCCGTTCCTGGTTAGCGGGAGGCAATGGCAGCACACCTCCCTGAGCTCACCGAATTCGAACTCGCCGGGATCGACGCCTGGTGGCGGGCCAACAACTACCTGACCGTCGGTCAGATCTACCTGATGGCGAATCCGCTGCTGCGTGAACCGCTGGCCCCCGAGCACATCAAGCCCCGGCTGCTCGGACACTGGGGCACCAGCCCCGGGCTGGCCTTCGTCTACGCCCACGTCTCCCGGCTGATCCGGCACACCGGCCAGGACTGCCTCTACATCACCGGTCCGGGCCACGGCGGCCCCGCCCTGGTCGGGGCGTCCTACCTGGAGGGCACCTACACCGACGCGTTCCCGCAGATCACCCAGGACACCGCCGGGATGCTCCGGTTCTTCCGGCAGTTCTCGGCCCCCGGCGGCATCCCCAGCCACGTGTCGGTGACCACGCCCGGCTCGATCCACGAGGGCGGCGAACTCGGCTACGCCCTGATCCACGCCTTCGGCTCGGTCTTCGACAACCCAGACCTGCTGACCATCGCCGTGGTCGGCGACGGCGAGGCCGAGACCGGCCCGCTGGAGGGCTCCTGGAAGGGGATCTCGTTCCTCAACCCGGCCCGCGACGGCGCCGTCCTGCCGGTGCTGCACCTCAACGGCGGCAAGATCGGCGGACCGACCGTCCTCGCGCGCAAGCCTCCCGAAGAGGTCCGTAGCCTGCTCGAGGGCCACGGCTACCGGGTGATCGAGGTCGAGGGCAGCGACCTGCCCGGCATGCACCACCGGTTCGCCGAGGCGCTCGCGGACGCCTACGCCGGCATTCGCGAGATCCAGCGCCGGGCACGCGCGGGTGACGCACCCGAGGGACGTCCGCGCTGGCCGGTGATCGTGCTCCGTTCGCCGAAGGGCTGGACCGGTCCACACATCGTCGACGGCGAACTGGTCGAGGGCACCTGGCGCTCCCACCAGGTCCCGCTGTCCGGCGTGAAGGGCGACCCCGATCATCTCCGGCAGCTCGAAGAGTGGATGCGGTCCTACCGTCCCGACGAACTCTTCGACGACGACGGCCACCCGGTCGACCTGGTCCTCGGCGCCAACCCCGACAAGCCCACGTCGATGTCCGGGACGCCGTACGCCAACGGCGGGCTGCTGTCGGCGCCGCTCGACCTGCCCGACTTCCGCGACCTCGCGGTCCCGGTCGAGCAGCGCGGGGCCGAGAAGCTGGAGTCCACCCGCATGCTGGGCGAACTGATGCGCGAGGCGTACCGGCGCAACCCCGACACCTTCCGGCTGTTCTGCCCCGACGAGACGAACTCCAACCGGCTGGGTGCCGTCTTCGAGGCATCCGACCGCGCCTGGATGGAGCAGGTGAACGACAGCGACAGCCACCTCGGCCCCGACGGCCGGGTGATGGAGGTGCTCAGCGAACACAACTGCCACGGTTGGTTGGAGGCCTACAACCTGACCGGACGGCACGGCCTGTTCGCCACCTACGAGGCGTTCGCGATGGTCTCGGCCAGCCAGACCATCCAGCACGCCAAGTGGCTGCAGGAGGCCGCCCACCTGCCCTGGCGCGCCGACGTCCCGAGCCTGAACATCCTGGTCAGCTCGACCGCCTGGCGCAACGACCACAACGGGTTCAGCCACCAGGGACCGGGCCTGATCCAGGTGGTGCTCAACGGCGGCCCGGAGCATTCCCGGATCTACCTGCCGCCGGACGCCAACTGCCTGCTCAGCGTCGCCGACCACTGCTTCGCCAGCAAGAACTACGTCAACCTGATCGTCCAGGACAAGCAGCCGCAGCCCCAGTGGCTGACCATGGACGAGGCGGTCGAGCACTGCACCCGCGGGGCGTCCATCTGGGAGTGGGCGGGCACGCCGGAGGACGCCGCGGAGCCGGACATCGTGCTCGCCTGCTCCGGCGACATCATGACCCTGGAGACGGTGGCCGCCGCGGAGCTGATCAAGGCCAGGCTGCCGGACATCCGGCTGCGGGTGGTGAACGTGGTCGACCTGATGACGCTGAAGCGCCCCAAGGACCACCCGCACGGCATGAGCGAGCTGTACTTCAACGAACTGTTCACCGACAACCGCGACGTCATCTTCGCCTTCCACGGTTACCCGGGCGCCATCCACCACCTGGTGCACGGGCGTCCGGACGCCGACCGCTTCCGGGTGCGCGGATTCATCGAGCAGGGCACCACCACCACGCCGTTCGACATGGTGGTGCGCAACCGGGCGTCCCGCTACCACCTGGTGATGGACGTGCTGAACAACCTCAAGGTCACCCGGCGCGGATCCGGCGATCTGATGCGGTTCTGCCAGGCGCAACTGGCCCGGCACGAGAGCTACATCGTGGAACACCTGGAGGACATGCCCGAGGTGCGGGATTGGATGCTCGGGTCGGGGGCCTGAACCAGTAGGGTCGCGCTATGGCGCAGTACGGGCACCTGACGAGTCTCGACGTGGCCGAATGCCGATTGCTGCTGAGTACCCGCAATTTCGGCCGCATCGGCTGGAACTCGGCCGCGGGGGTGCAGATCCTGCCGGTCAGCTACGGGATGGTCGGCGACGTGATCGTGTTCCGCACGGCGGCCGGTTCGCCGATGGCCGAACTGGTGCGTCCCATGGAGGTGTCGTTCCAGGTGGACGATCTGGACGCCGAGACGTCCACGGGCTGGAGCGTGCTGGTGCACGGGACCTCCGGTGCCACCGTCGCCGAGTTGCCGGCCGACATGGCGGATCCCTGGGCCCCGGGCGACCGGCCGATCGTGATCGGAATCCAGGTCGATCACTACGCCGGGCGCTCGGTCGCGAAATACTGAGGTAACCCCCTACCGAGGAGGCCGCGATGGCCAAGTCCGCCCCTGCGATCGGCCCGATCCTGGTCGGCTACGACGCATCCGACGACGGCGTCCGGGCGCTGGAGTACGCCGCCACCCTGGCCGCCGCGACCAAGGCGACCCTGCGCCTGGTGTACGTCGCCGACGACACCGTGCTGAACAGCGCCTGGGCGGTCGTCTTCGACGGCAGCGACCTGCGCGCCACCGCCCGCCGGCTACTGGCCGAGGCCGTCGTCACGGCGCGTTCCCTCGGGGTCGCCAAGAAGCGGGTGCTGACCAAGGTGGCCTTCGGCTCCCCGGTCGGCGTGCTGACCCAGCTCAGCCAGGACTGCTCGATGGTCGTGGTTGGACGCCGCGCCCACAGCGGCCACGCCCGGGACTTCCCCGGGTCGACCTCGGTCGGCCTGGCGGGTTCGGTGCACTGCCCACTCGTGGTCGTCTCGGCGACGGCGGAGACCGACGCCGAGGGACCGGTCGGGGTGGCGGTCGAGGCCGGCGGTGCCGGTGTCGCGGGCCTGGAGTGGGTGCTCGACAAC
>JAGPGQ010000081.1 GCA_018055925.1 Micropruina sp. | reverse complement strand
CGTGGCCGCCGTCCGGTACCCGCTCACGGCGCCCGATCCGCACAGCGACGACACAGCCGAGGCCTTGCTCGCTGCCTGCCGGCGCATGGCACAGTAGTGCCATGTCGAGCCACCCGAACGACCCGATGCCCCGCTACGAGCCGTACGCCGGCCGCGGTCCGGCCGGGCCGGAGTTCATCTGTCCCAAGTGCAAGGGTTCGATGCGCACCGTCGACCGCAACGGCGTGCACATCGAGCAGTGCGTCGGCTGTCGAGGGGTCTTCCTCGACTTCGGCGAACTGGAGAACATCACCCAGCTCGAGGCCAGGTTCGTGGCCGCGCCGCCCCCGCAGCAGGGCTACGGCTACGGTCCCGACTGGGGTCACCGCGGGGGCAAGCATTACCGCCGAAAGGGACTCGGCGGGCTGTTCTTCTCCAGCTGAGGTACCGTCTCGGCATGAGGCAGAGGCTTGCGGCGCTGACGGTGGCGGTATTCGCCGGGCTGCTGGCGGGCTGTGCCGCGGCCGCACCGGTCGAACCGAGCCCGACCCCCGAAACCGCTCCCCCTACGCAGGCGACGCCCATGCCGGTCAAGGGGACGGTGCGCACCAGCAAGAACGTGAAGCTGTCGCTGCGCGCCGACCCGACCCAGACCAGCCGGCGGTTGACCCGGATCCCGAACCGGACCGCGATCAACCTGGCCTGCAAGACCACCGGGACGATGGTCAGCAACGGCAGCACCGCCTCGAACATGTGGAACAAGGTCACCTACAAGAAGCACACCGGCTACGTCGCGTCGGTCTACGTCACCGGTGGTGACTCACCGGAGCTGGCCCTGTGCCAGGACGAGACCCCCACCGCGCCGAGCACGCCCGTCCGTCCCCCGAACGTCGAGCCGGCGATCCTGACCGCGGCCCGCGGCCAGCTCGGCGTGACCGAACGGAAGAACAAGTGCAACCCGTACGGCGGCTGCATGGCCTGGAGTTCGCTGTACGCCGCCTGGGTCTGGAACAAGGCCGGCGACACGGTGCCGAAGTTCTCGTTCAGCGGCGACCTGTACTCCTGGGGCCGCAAGCACAACCGTGCCCACGACGGCGTCGAGGGGGTCGGCCCGGGTGACATGGTGCTGACCGGCACGGGTCCGCAGACCCCGAAGACCTCGAAGCGGGTCGACATCGTGGTCGAGGTGCTGCCCGACGGCAGGCTGAAGGTGATCGGCGGCGACGTGAAGAAGAAGGTCGCCGAACGCGTCATCACCACCAAGGGCATCTACGCCTGGGTCGACGCCTGAGCGGTCGGCCGAGCCTGTCGTCGGACGGACGTCCCGCCCTAGAATCCACCTGCGGTCGATGAGCGACCGGCGCAACCAACCGAGGAGGCCTCGATGAGGTTCGACTTCGTCCCCTCCGGAAGTGCCACCATCGGTGTCGAGTGGGAGTTGGCGCTGGTCGATGCCGACAGCCTGAGCCTGGTGCCGCGGGCCCAGCAGGTGCTGGACGCGGTGGCGGACCCGAAGTCGGGTCCGATCCGGCAGGAGTTCCTGACCAACATGGTCGAACTGGTCACCGGCGTCCATCACCGGGTCGACGAGGCGATGGACGACCTGCGGGGCAGCCTGGACGAGGTGCGCCGGATCCTCGGTCCCGGGACCAGGCTGCTCGGGGCGGGCGGCCACCCGATCGACCGGGCCGCCGACTCCGAACCGTTCGACTTCTGGCGCTACAACGTGGTCAAGGAGCGCAACGCCTACTGGGGCCGGCAGATGGCGATCTTCGGCACCCACATCCACGTCGGCATCGACCACCGCGACAAGGCGCTGCCGATCACCTATGGCCTGGCCAGGTTCTCGCCCTACTTCATCGCCCTGTCGGGTTCGTCGCCGTACTGGGAGGGCGAGGACAGCGGGTACGCGTCCCAGCGCACGATGATCTTCCAGCAGTTGCCGACCAACGGCCTGCCCTACCCGATGGACACCTGGGACGAGTTCGAGCACTACGCCACCGAACTGGAGGAGGCCGGGATGATCTCGGCGCCCAACGAGATCCGCTGGGACGTCCGGCCGTCCACCTTCGGCACGGTCGAGAACCGGGTGCTGGACTCGGTGCCCACGTTCGCCGAGCTGGGCGCCCTGACCGCGTTCACCCAGTGCCTGGTCGAATACATGTCGCGCGAACTGGACGACGGTCGCGCGATCGCCCGGCTGCCGATGTGGTTCATGAAGGAGAACAAGTGGCGGGCCGCCCGGTACGGACTGGACACCGACGTGATCACGCCCCGGGTGGGACGCCCGCAGCGTCCGATCCGGGAGGGCATCCTCGACTGGCTCAACCGGCTGGAGGAGATCTCGGCCGAACTCGGCTGCGCCGACGAACTGCGATTCATCGGCGAACTGCTGGTCGGCGGCCCGAGCTACGCGCGGCAGCGGGACGCCGGCGGACCGGAGGCCGCCCTGCGCCAACTGGTCGACTCCACCGGCGAGGTCACTCCCTGGCCGTGACGTCCGGCGCGGCCGGTTCGGCCTCGGGCAGCCGGACGTCGGTGAAGCCCATGAAGAACTGGACCAGCGGCCCGATCGCCAACGCGTAGACCACGGTGCCCACGCCCACGGTGCCGCCGAGCAGCCAGCCGGCCGCACACACGCTCACCTCGAGCACCGTGCGGACCAGGCGGATGCTCCGCCCGGTGCGTTCGGTGATCGCCACCCACAGCCCGTCGCGCGGTCCGGGACCCAGCCGGGCACCCACGTACAGGGCACCGGCCAAGCCGTTGAACACCACCCCGCCGACCAGCATCGCGGCCTGCGGGAACAGGCCCGCGACCGGGGGCATCGCGGCCAGCCCGGCGTCGGCGGCGATGCCGATCACCACCACGTTGAGCAGCGTGCCCAGCCCGGGCCGCTGCCGCAGCGGGATCCACAGCAGCAGCACGAGCGCACCGACCGCGATGGTGACCTGCCCGAAGCTGAGCGGCACATGGTGCGTCAGTCCCTGGTGCAGGACGTCCCACGGGTCGAGGCCCAACTCGCTGTGCACCAGCATCGCCATCGACCAGCCGTACAGCCACAGCCCGATCAGCAATTGGCCGAGCCGGCGCGGGAAGCGGGGCGGGAGGGACAGGCGCATGTCCGTCATCCTGGCACATAATGGCCTGGTATGAAGTAGCCAATTATGGAATAGTGGCCTGATGAGTCCGGACCGATGGCGCGCGCTGCTGCCCCTGGCCGGTGACCTGCCCGGCTATCTGGCCCTCGCCCAGGGCATCCGCCGGATGGCGATGGAGGGACGGCTCGCCGCCGGCGACCGGCTACCCAGCGAACGGACGCTCGCCGGCCGGCTCGAGCTCAGCCGGACCACCGTCACCCGCGCCTACGGCGAACTGGTGCGGTCGGGCTGGGCCAGCGCCCGGCAGGGCTCCGGGACCCGGGTGCGGATCCCCGCCGAGGCGCGGGCGCCGTCGGTGCCGCTGGTTCCCGGACGCCGCACCGACGCGATCGATCTCTCCGCCGCCGCCGGCCTGGCCCCCACAGGCACCGGCGCACTGATCGGGAAAGCCCTGGAGTGGCTGCCGGCCAGCCTGGGCAGCGCCGGCTACGAACCGTTCGGCGCCCCGCACCTGCGTGCCCGGGTCGCCGAGGCCTATGCGGCCCGCGGGGTGCCGACCGACGCCGAGCAGATCGTGGTCACACCCGGGGCACTGGCCGCCCTGAGCGTCGCCCTGCATGCGCTGGTGCGTCCCGGCCGGCGGGTGCTGGCCGACTCGCCCACCTATCCGGGCGCGCTCGGCGCGATCGCCGCGGCGCGCGCCCGGGTGAGGCCGGTCGGCCTGGACGGCGCCTGGGACCTGGACGCCTGGACGTCGGCCGCGCGCCGGACGAATCCGGCGGCGGCCTACCTGATTCCCGACTTCCACAATCCGACCGGACTACTGATGCCCGACGACCAGCGCGAACGGCTGGCCCGCGTCCTGCGGTCGTCCGGCTGCGTCGCGGTGGTCGACGAGACCCTCGCCGAACTCCGTTTCGAGGGGCCCGCGGCGACCCCGTTCGCCGCGATCGACCCGCACGCGATCAGCCTGGGTTCGCTCTCCAAGACCCTGTGGGGCGGCATCCGGGTGGGCTGGTTGCGCTGCCCGCCGGAACTGCTCGACCCGGTCCGGACCGCCGCCCTGCAGCTCGGCCTGGGCGCCTCGGCGCTCGACCAGCTGGTCGCCACCAGCCACCTGGAGGACCCGGGGCCGATCAGGACGGAGGTGGTCGACCGGCTGCGGCGCGCCCGGGCCACCTGGCTGGCCGCCCTGGCCGACCGGTTGCCCGACTGGCGGGCCGCGGCGCCCGCGGGCGGCCTGGCGCTGTGGGTCGAGTTGCCCGCACCCCTGGCGCCCCGGCTGGCGCTGACCGGCTGGACGCACCGGCTGCTGCTGACCGGCGGGCCGGAGTTCACTCCCGACCGGACCCTGCTCAACCGGCTCCGGCTGCCGCTCACCCTGCCGCCGGAGGCGATCCCCGAGGCGACCGAGCGGCTGGCCGCCGCCTGGGACGATGCCGTCGCCGGCCGGCACACCGACGCTGGGGTGGGCGGGTTCATCGTCTGAGCGGATGCCCGCTACCCTTCTGGCCGTGAAACCGTTCGTCCTGCTGGCCACCCGCGACCATGACAAGGCGGCTGTCGACGAGTACGAGTCGGTGCGCAGCCACGCGGGCCTGTCGCCGCACGAGCTGGTGCACGTCCGGGTCGAGTCCGGCCCGCTGCCCCGGATGCGGCTCGGCGAGTACTCCGGGGTGTTCCTGGGCGGCAGCCCGTTCAACATCTCCGACGCGGTGAAGTCCGACCTGCAGTTGCGGGTCGAAGCCGACATCCGCGCCGTGGTCGACCAGATCGTCGACGCCGACTTCCCGTTCCTCGGCATGTGTTACGGCATCGGCACCGTCACCACGCACCTGGGCGGCACGGTCGACCGGACCTACGGCGAGGGCCTGGGCGCGGTCGAGGTGACCCTCACCGAGGCCGCCCTGACCGATCCGCTGCTGGCCGGCGTCCCACACACCTTCCAGGCGTTCGTCGGCCACAAGGAGGCCTGCAACGGCACCCCGCCGGGGGTCACGCTGCTGGCCACCGGGTCGGCCTGCCCGGTGCAGATGTACCGGCACGGCGCCAACGTCTACGTGACCCAGTTCCATCCCGAACTGGACGTGGCGTCCCTGGAGCAGCGGATGAGCATCTACCGGCACGCGGGCTACTTCCACCCCGACGATTTCGAGATCCTGGTCGACATGGCCCGCCGGTCCGGCGTCGGCGAGCATCCGCACCGGTTGCTGCGCAACTTCGTCACCCGCTACGCCCGCGACTGATCCCGGCGCTCCGCGAGGACGACGGGTGCTACGTGACCACCAGGTCGTGGTATTCCGGGTGCTTCTTGACGAAGGCCACCACGAACGGGCAGACGGGACGGATCCTCCACTGGCCCGCCGCCCGCACCTCGTCGAACGCGCCCTTCACCAGGGTGGTGCCCAGGCCCCGCCCGCCGAATTTCGGCGACACCTCGGTGTGGTCGAACCTGGCCACACCGTTGGACAGGTCGTAGTGGGCCGAACCCGCCCAGACGCCGTCCACGTGGATCTCGAAGCGATGCTTGCGCTCGTTGTGCTGAATGGTCTCGGTCACACGTCCGCCTTTCCGCCCAAGGTGGGGTGAGTCCCCCGAGCGTATCGGGAAGTGCGCCCGGCTACAGGCGCTCGAGCAACCGGGTGGTGTGCTCCATGAGGGCCGGCGCCGCACGCTCGGCCACCTCTTGTACGCCGGGCACCGAGTCGGGCAGGTCAGCCAGGGCCGATTCGAAGGCACGTGGGAATGGCAGAGCGAGTGCCTTCACCCGATTGATCATTGCCTCCGGCTGCAATCCGATCAGCCGAGCGGCCTTCGTCCATTGACGCTGTCCGATTCGAGAAGCGATCCGTTCACCGCCAATCGACAGCGCGACCTGTCGCTCCACCGTGTCCGTGTCGTATGCCAGGCCGGTCGCGAGGTCGTACAACGGCGCCAGGCCAACCCTGCCCGGCATACGAATGAGCGAGAGGTTCTTCGCGTGTCCGTCGGGAGCACCAGCCACAAGGTTGATGATCAGGAAGTCCGCCAGGGCTCGCCGGTCGGCGTCCGGATCGGTAGATTCCCGCCGGACGACTCGGGCCAGGTCAGCCACACCGGGTCCACCGCGGGACTCGTACTTCTGCGCGGGCAGGCGGCCGCATGCCTGGGCGAGGTCTTCCTGATGGATCCGGATGATCCGATCGCCCGACCGCAAGCGGTCGAAACGCTCGATGACGATCGCCCATTGACCCTCGAAACCCATGAACGCACTGGTCGCGACGTCCACACCCACAGTCGCGGAGGCAACCATCGTCGCGTGCTCAACGAGGGCCTGGTGGTGCAGCCGTCTGATACCGGGCTTGAGGATGTGTGTTGTGGCCGCGCTGCCATGCGCCGAATGCCAACCGGCGTCGAGCCAGGCCAGGGCGAACTTCTCCTGCTGCCCACCCAGAGACCAGTGCTCGTGCTGCATCGTCCACGACGGCTGCCCCTCGGCAAGGTCTGCGATCCGGGCAGCGATCTCCGCCTCACTCGTTCGCACGAACTCGTTGGTGCGCGCCAGTACGTCGGCCACTTCGTCCTCAGGACAGAACTGGACGGCGCCCGCGCAGTCCCGGCCCATGTGAGACAGCAGGCCGAAATCGTCGTCGGGCGCGATCTGGAAGCGGTCTGACCACGCCCTCCGCACAGCCTCACTCTCCGGCAGCAGGCCGGCGAGAAATGCCTTCACCTTCTTAGCCTGATGTACACCCTCCACCAAGGGGAGCTGGGTCGATAGGGCAACCCGTCCGGCACGCAGGTAGTTGTCGGCATAGCGGAACACCGGCGCGGTGGCGGTTGATGTGCGATCGAGGTAGCCGGAAACCTCGCCCGACAGCAGTACCGCCAGCCGCTCGGTCACGATGTCTCGTCCGGGTAGTTGAATGGCCGCTGCCAGCGCTCCATCCGGTTCTGAGCGGCGGCCTCGAGGACGGCCAGATGGACGGCCATTGTCTCGTCCTCCGCCACGGGCCGGTGCGGCCGGACGAACAAGGACAGCGACAGCGCATCGAGCAAACGCAACAGTGGCTCCAACTCTGCGCTGCGATGACCCGCCTCGACGCGGGCGAGCCACGAGCGGGCGACCTTCGCCCGCTCGGCAAGCTTCGCCTGAGTCAAGCCCTGTGCCCGGCGTTCGCGTCGGACGACCCCGCCGAGCCTCATCCAGTCGGTGATCGGATGCTCATCCATCGCCTCACGGCCTCCGTCCTCGATCAAGGACGGATGACCTCTGTCCTCGACCGAGGACATTCTATGGCCGTCCTCGACCGAGGACAAGGCCCGCGGCTCGATCAGGGATGCAGTTCGCAGAACGAGTCGTAATGGTCGGCGGTGTAGAACCAGATCACCGGCTCGACACCGATCCGAGACTGCCCGCCGGTGACCAGCCGGCGGGGCCCGGGGAATCTCTCCCGCGGTGCGGCGACGGTGTATTCGCGGTAGTAGGCGCCGGGTTTCTGCGGCAGCAGCCGTTCTCGGTTGCCGAACGTCCCGCCGTCGTTGCGGGGACGCAGGAAGGGTCCGCCGGCACGCACCGCCGCCACCGCCTCGGCGACCTCCGCGGGCAGCCGGCCGCACAGCGGCAGCCCGGACGCGCTGCGCGCGCTCGGCGTCCCGGACGGGACGCTCGTGACCGACGGCGCGACGCTCGCTCGGACGGCGGATCCGGACCCGCCGAACAGCTGCGCCACGATGAGCACGGCCACCGCCAGCAGGCCGGCCAGCAGTGCCCAGCGCCGCCACCCCGACCCGGTCATCCGTCGTAACCCCGGATCAGCAGCAGCGTCTCGAAGCGCCGCTCGGTGGCCTCGGCGAGCACGTCGGCGAGCCGGCACCAGCCGGCGGCGTCCGCCGCGATCAACTCCTCGGGATGCCGCCAGAGCAGCACCAGCCGGTCGTCCCAGGGCCAGTACCGGGCGAGTTCGGTCAGCTCGTCGGCGAGCGCGTCCAGGTTCCGGTCGGCATTGCCGGGCAACCGCAACGCGTCCGCGATCCTGGCCTGCGCCGTCCGGAACTCGGTGACCCCGGCGGTGTCGACCTCGACGACGGTGTAGCCGGCCGCGCGACAGCCGGCGACCAGGCGTGCGGCGGCGCGCTCATCGGCGAACAGCACGCCGTCGCCGTCGAGTCCCAGCAGTCCGGCCAGACCCGGCGGGGGCGGCGCGGCGGTCACGGGTCGAGGATGTCGCCCATGCCGTGCCGGCGCGCGAAGTCCTTGTCGCGGTCCGAGACCCGGCGCACGATCAGCACGTCGGTCAGGGCGTTGTGCGTGATGTGCTGGCTCACCGAGCCCATCAGCATGTCCTTCACGCCACCCTTGCCGCGGGTGCCGACCACGACCAGTCGAGCGCCGCGGCACGCCTTCAGCAGCTCGCGGATCGGTGGGCCGTGCGGCGTGAACAGGGTCACGTCGACGTCGGGGTAGTCGGTCAGGGCGGCCGCTACATCGCGCTCCAGCCGCTCCCGCACCGCGGCCTCGAAGTCATCGGCGGGTGGCACGTAGCCCGGCGACCAGGTGGCCGGACGGGGCGCGGTGCTGATCGACCAGGCCCGCACCACGTGCACCGGAACCTTCAGTTGCCGGGCCAGCCACAAGGCCCGGTTGAGCGCCAGTTGGGCATACCGGGAGCCGTCATGACCGACGACGATGGGCAACTCTGCGTCCATGCACAGACTGTACCGGGCTGGGTGCCGCACCCCCGAGGGATCGTTGAATCTTTCTCGCGGCTGTGGTCAGGTGGAACGCATGAGCGGCGCTGCAGATCCGGTCATCGAGGTCCGTGACTTCCGGATGACGTTCGGCGATCAACCGGTGATCGAGGAACTCAGCTTCGACGTCCGTGCCGGCGAGACGTTCGGCCTGCTCGGCTCCAACGGCTCGGGGAAGACCACCACCATCCGGGCGCTGCTCGGCATCTACCAGCCGACCGCGGGCACGCTGCTGGTCGAGGGACGGCGGTTCGACCCGGCGCACGACGTCCGGCTCGGCTACCTGCCCGAGGAGCGCGGCCTGTACCGCAAGGAGGCCGTGCTCGACGTGATGATCTACTTCGGCCGGCTGAAGGGCCTCAGCCACGCCGCCGCGGACGGCTGGTCGCGGGCCTTCCTGGAGCGGGTCGGCCTGCAGAACCACGCGAAGATGCGGCTCGACAAGCTCTCCGGCGGCCAGCAGCAGAAGGTGCAGCTCGGCGTGACCATCATGAACGCGCCCCGCATCCTGATCCTGGACGAGCCGACCAAGGGGTTCGACCCGGTGAACCGGCGGCTGCTGATGGACCTGGTGGACGAGCAGCGCGCCCAAGGCTCCACGGTGGTCATGGTCACCCACCAGATGGACGAGGTGGAGCGGCTCTGCGACCGGATCCTGCTGCTCAAGGACGGCCGCGCCGAGGCCTACGGCCGGGTCGCCGACGTGCAGGACGCGTTCGGCGGACGGCGGATGCGGCTGACCTTCAGCGGCACGCTGCCCGCCTCCGCCAACTACCGGGTGGCGCTCAGCGAACGCAACTACGCCGAGCTCGAACTGGCCGGGACCGCCGAGGTGAACGCCGTCGTCCGCGAGCTGTTGGATGCCGGAGTGCAGCTGCGCGGCTTCTCCACTGCCCGGATGTCGCTGGAGGAGATCTTCCTGAAGGTGTACGGCGAACAGGAGGCGGCATGAGGGCGCACAACCTGGGCGCGGTGATCTCGTTCGAGTTCCTGCGCACCGTCCGCAAGCCGCGGTTCTGGCTGATCTCGCTGTCCGTCCCGCTGCTGATCGCGGTCGTGGTGGGACTGGTCACGCTCAGCGGCCAGACCACCGCCGAACGAGCGGACAACCAGGACCGGGAACCGCTCACGTTCAGCTACACCGACGCCTCCGGGCTGATCGATCCGGCGGTGGCCCGGGCCGCCGGCGGCACCCTGGTGGCCGACGCCGCGGCGGCCCGGGCCGCGGTGGCGGCCGGCACCGCCGAATGCCACGTCGACTACCCGAAGGACCCGCTCAGCCAGCCGATCGACGTCCGCGGACGCGACCTGGGCCTGTTCGAGTCCAGCCGCTACGGCGCGGTGGCCTTGGCGGTGTTCCGCACCTCCGTGACCAACCGGATCGGCGACCCGGCCCTGGCCCGGCTGGCCACCGCGCCACCGGACGTGCAGCTGGTCACCTACGCGGACGGCAGCCCGACCCCGGGCATCGCGGGTGTCATCGCGCCCGGCATCTTCCTGGTGCTGTTCTACCTGGCGGTGATCATGCTGGGCAATCAGATGCTCAACGTGACCCTCGAGGAGAAGGAGAACCGGGTCACCGAGATGATCCTGACCACGATGAACCCGACCACGCTGATCGTGGGCAAGGTGCTGGCGCTGGTGCTGATCGGCATCGTCCAGGGCGTCGTGGTGGCGATCCCCACCGCGGTGGTGGTCAGCCTGCTCACCGGCGATCTCGGCGGGGCCGCGGCCCCGGGCGTGCCGGTGCTCGGCTCGATCCCGTTCGACGCGGGCGCGGTCGCCGTCGGGTTCGCCCTGTTCCTGTTGAGCTTCCTGATGTTCACCGGGCTCCTGGTGGCGATCGGCGCGGTGATGCCCAGCGCCAAGGAGGCCGGCAACACATTCGGGGTGATGATCATGGCGATGTTCATCCCGCTGTACGCCGCCTCGCTGCTGGTCTCGGATCCGCACGGCCCGGTGTCGCAGATCTTCACCTTCTTCCCGCTGACCGCCCCGGTCTCGGCGCTGTTGCGCAACGCGACCGGCGGGCTGGACGCCTGGGAGGCGGCCCTCGCGCTGGTCATTCTCGGCGTCTTCGGGTGGCTCTTCCTGACCCTGGGGGTGCGGCTGTTCCGCACCGGGTCGATCAGCTACGGCAGCCGGGTGAACATTCTCCGCGCCCTGCGCGGCTCGTCCAGGCGCTAGCGTCCACGGCGTCCCTCCGCTACCCTTACCGTCGGCGCAATCTTTCGTACGATCGACGAAGCTCGGCAATAAGTAGCGCATATCGACGATACGGACGGAGGAATTAAGGCATGACGGACCGCACAGGCATCAGCCCCGCGCAACAGGCCGCGATCGAGCAGACCGAGACGTGGGGCGCTCACAACTACCTGCCGCTGCCCGTGGTGATCGATTCCGGCGAGGGGGCGTGGCTCACCGACATCGACGGCAACCGTTACCTGGACTTCCTCTCGGCCTACTCGGCGGTCAACTTCGGGCACTGCCATCCGGCCCTGACCGAGGTCGCCGTGAAGCAGTTGCGCACCGTCACGATCACCTCGCGCGCGGTGTTCTCGGCGACCTACGGCCCGTTCGTGCAGGCACTGTCGGAGCTGTGCGGCAAAGAGATGGCGCTGCCGATGAACACCGGCGTCGAGGCGGTCGAGACCGCCATCAAGCTCACCCGCAAGTGGGGCTACGAGGTGAAGGGCGTCGAGGAGCGGCACGCCAACATCATCGTGATGGCGAACAACTTCCACGGCCGCACCACGACCGTCATCTCGTTCAGCAACGACGAGACCGCACGGCGCAACTTCGGGCCGTTCACCCCCGGCTTCCGCACCGTGCCGTACGGCGACCTGCAGGCGATCGAGGACGCGATCGACGAGAACACCGTCGGCGTCCTGGTCGAGCCGATCCAGGGCGAGGCGGGCGTCATCGTACCGCCGAAGCAGTTCCTGCCGCGGCTGCGCGAGCTGTGCACCCGGACGAACGTGCTGTTCGTGGCGGACGAGATCCAGTCGGGGCTGGGACGCACCGGCACGACGTTCGCCTGCGACCACAGCAAGGTGGTGCCCGACCTGTACATCCTCGGCAAGGCACTCGGCGGCGGCCTGCTGCCGGTCTCGGCCGTGGTCGGCAACCGCGACATCCTCGGGCTGCTGCACCCGGGCCAGCACGGCTCCACCTTCGGCGGCAACCCGCTCTCGGCGGCGGTCGGGCTGGCCAGCGTCGAACTGCTGCGCACCGGCGAACTGCAGCGCCGCTCGGCCGAACTGGGCGAGCACCTGCACGGCCGGCTGCGCGGCCTGATCGGCCAGGGCGTGGACGCGGTCCGCGGCAAGGGCCTGTGGGCCGGCGTCGACATCGACCCGTACCTGGGCAGCGCCCGCTCGATCTGCTACCGGCTGCTCAGCCGCGGCGTGATCGCCAAGGACACCCACGAGAAGACCATCCGGCTGGCGCCCCCGCTGGTGATCGAGCGCGAGGAGCTCGACCAGGCGCTGGACGCCCTGGTGGACGCGCTCGCCGAGGCCCGCGCCGAGAAGGCCTGACCCACCCCCGTTCCGGACATGCAGAAGCGGCTCGACACCCCCCGGGTCGAGCCGCTTCGCGGTCGGATCAGGCCTGCTTGATGGCGGACACCTCGAACTCGAGGGTCACCTTCTCGCTCACCAGGACGCCACCGGTCTCCAGGGCGGCGTTCCAGGTCAGGTCCCAATCCTTGCGGTTGACCACCACGGAGCCCTCGAAGCCCACGCGCTGGTTGCCGAACGGATCCGTGGCTGCGCCCTGGAACTCGAACGGCACGGTCACGGGCTTGGTGACGCCGCGGATGGTCAGGTCTCCGGTCACCTCGAGGACGTCGCCGCTCACCGCGAACCCGGTGCCCACGAAGGTGATCTCGGGGTAGGTCTCGGCGTCGAAGAAGTCGGCGGACTGCAGGTGGGCGTCCCGGCCCTCGTTGCGGGTGTCGACCGAGGCGGTCTTGATGGCGACGGTCAGGCTGGACGACGACGGGTTCGACCCGTCGAAGGTGGCCGTGCCGTCGACCTCGTTGAACGTGCCGCGGACCTTGGTGACCATCGCGTGACGGGCGATGAAGCCGACCTGGCTGTGGCTCGGGTCGAGGACGTAGGTGCCCTTCAGATCAGCGATTCCGGCCATGGGGTGCCCTCCTAGAGGCTGTGGTTGAACGAAACGGATGTGTTTGAAAACTCAACTACCTCCAGAGTAGACCCCGGTTGTTGATGTGTCAACCATCTGCTCGTGCGAGTGCCCGGAGCCGTCCGGCCAGCACCGTCGCCCGGAGCACCCGCGGCGGCGTGACCCCACCCGCCAGCAGCCCCGACACGGCGGCGGCGAGGCTGGCCAGGCCGAGGTCGGCCAGCTGCCGCTGCCGCCGTTCCAGGGCGTCCCGTTGCCGCGGCGCCAGCTCGGGACGCCCGGTCGCCGCCAGCGACTCGCAGACGTCCAGGACGGCGTCGCACGCCTCGGCGACCGGGTGTCGGGGAGTGTCGTCCGCGGCGACGTGCGCCCGGTAACCGGGGGCCGCCGGCTTGCGCGCCGCCCACCAGCCGCCGCGCACCGGCCTCTCCGGCGGGGTCAGGGACGGGGCGATCAGCCGTTGCCGGCCGCGATCGTCCACGAAGATGCCCACGGGAAGATCGGCCGCGTCCAGCACCACGGCGGCGACCTGCAGCCCGGTCTCGAGCAGGGCGCCCAGGACGGCGGGTTCGGCCCCGGTGGCGCTCAGCCGCGCCGCGTGCCGGACGCCGGAGCGGTCGGTGAGCGGCCAGACCAGCTGCTGGTTCACCTCGTCCAGTTCGGGACGGCCGACGCCCCGCAGCCGGCGCGGCAGCACCATCCGGATCGGGTCCGGGGGCGGCAGGAATCCGTCGGCGCCGGTCCGGGCACCGGCCCGTCCGATCGCGGTGGCCAGCCGGCCGAGGTCGACCGGTTCGGCGGCGAACCGGGCTCCGGGCACGGCGCGTGCCCGGCCGGTCGCGCTCAGGGTGCCGTCGTCGCGACGCTCGGCGCCGGTGAGGCCGAACGCGCCGCCGGCCAGGGTGCTCGGCGAGACGCCCCACAGCAGCGGCATCGTCCAGTCGCGCCGGAACGACGGGTCGGAGCCGGCCGCACGCCCGGTGGTGACGGTTTCGAGGCGGCCATGCTGGTCGTCCCACAGCGTCACGGTCAGGCCGCGGGCACCCGAGGCCGCCAACCACCAGCGCAGCCCGAGCGGGATCAGGGTGCCCACCTCGGCGGCCTCGCCCGGTCCGCGGCCGGCGCCCACCAGGTGACCGGGCAGCGGCGGCTCGGCGGCGAGCAGTGCCTGGGCCAGGCCCCACGCCCGGGCCAGGGCCCCGAGCAGGTCCCGCTCGTCGGAGTCCTCGGCCCGGGCGGCGACCCGGGCGGCCCGGCCAGCCACCCGGGTGAGCAGGATGCCGAGCAGCGGCAGCGCCTCGAGCCGGGCCCGCTGGGCCGCCGCGGTGACCCGGTCGGCGCCGTCGGAGGTGATCCGGGAGAGCCCGGCGGCCACCAGCGCCTCGCAGATCCCGGCGGCCTGCTCGATCGCCTGCCGCTGGCCCGGCTGGACGATGCCCGTCCGGTCGAGTCCGTCGGGCCAGGCCCAGGCCCGGTCGTGTGCCGCGAACAGTCGCACCAGCGCCCGGAGCCGCCAGGCGCGTTCGGCGACGTCGCCGTGGCTGCCGCTGACCAGCATGCCGGCGAAGCCCCCGCCGGCGACCGCGACGATCTCGGGCGACTCCGGCCAGCCGATGCCGACCGAGCCGGGACCGGTCCGGATCGTGGTCGGCGAGGTCGCGGCGTCCCGGGCCGCCAGGCGGACGGCGGCGATGCCGGCGGCCCGGTTGACCCT
>JAGPGQ010000299.1 GCA_018055925.1 Micropruina sp. | reverse complement strand
CAGGGACGCGAACGTCGCCGGGGCGGTTTCGGTTCGTGACAACGAAAACTGCTTTCCAGAAGGAGGTTCACCACGGTCCAGGTCCGCTCGCGTTCGTCAGCGCGGGATGCGCCGGCGCGGTGCGGAGTGTGGTGCGATGCCGGGCTTCGACTGTCGAGCCCTGCCATGCAGTATGTCACACCGGCCCCGCGCTCCGCGCGACCCACCCAGGCCCCGCTGCGGGTGCAGCTGGTCGGGGACACCGGCCCGCGCGCCGTGCGACCCACCCGCCGACACTGGTACAGTGAATGCTCGCACGACCAAAAGTGCCCCACGTCCACGTTCGCGCTCCTGACCAGCCGGCCGGCTGCGCGGACCAGCACCGAAAGTACCGGCGACGCTCATCGTCTCGAACCCCCGGAGACCATCGACCACCGGCTCCCCGCAACCACCGCGCTCGGCTGATCCGCCGCCGCTCACCACCCACGATTTCCCACCCCGGCGCCGTCGGGGTGGGCCACCAGGGCCGCACCCGCGGTCCGCGCAACAAAGAAGGAAATACCGACATGGCCACTGGCACTGTCAAATGGTTCAACTCCGAGAAGGGCTTCGGCTTCATCGCGCCGGACGACGGCTCGGCCGACGTCTTCGCCCACTTCACTGCGATCGAGGGCCGCGGCCGCCGCGACCTGTTCGAGGGCCAGCAGGTCGAATTCGACACCGAGCGTGGCCAGAAGGGCATGCAGGCTGCGAACATTCGGGTGCTCTGAGACCTGACACGAGATGGGGACGGGCTGCGGCCCGTCCCCATTTCCATGCCCGGACGAGTGGTTGGCCCCTTCCGCTGAACGCTCCTTGAGGCAGGAACTCGTCCAGGGCGCGACCCGGGGTTCAGCCGATGAGCACCAGCAGCTGAGCGAACAGGATCTTGCCGACCATGGCCGCCGGGTACACCAGCGCGTAGCCGAGCGAGACCCGGTTGTCGAAGCCGGTGCGGGTGTTGGCGAAGGCGAGCAGGGCCGGTTGGGTCTGGGCGCCGGCCAGCTGACCGGAGAGCTGGATCCAGTCGGCGCGCTGTAGCCGTCCGGCGAGCAGCAGTCCCAGCGCCGCCGCGGTGGTGACCAGGAAACCGAGCACCGCAACCTTCCAGCCCAGGCTGGACGACATCGCCTCGGTGAACAGCAGCCCGGCCTTCGTGCCGGCGTAGGCGAGGAAGACCAGCATGCCGAGCGCCGACAACGCGTGCGCCGCCGCGGTCGGCATGGAGATCGGGACCCGTCCCACCCGTCCGACGCGGGCGAAGACCAGCCCGGCCAGCAGCGTCCCGGCCGCGGAGCCGAGGGTGAAGCTGCCGGTCGGCAGCGGGATCGGGATCATCCCGATCGCCACACCGACGGTGAGGCCCAGCGCCAGCCCGAGCGGGTTGATGTCGGAGAAGCCCCGTTCGGAATCGCCCAGGTAGGCCCGGACCGACAGCAGTTCGTCGCGCGGCGCCACCACCCGCAACCGGTCCCCCTGCTGCAGGACGAAGTCCGGCGTGGGGATCAGGTCGACGTCGCCGCGCCGCACCCGGGAGACGTGGGCACCGAACCGCTGCCCCAACTCCAGTTCGGCGAGCCTGTGGCCGGCGAACTGCGCCATCGACAAGGTGACCCGGCTGGAATCCAGATCGGTGCGGTCGCCGATGATGTCCACTGAGGAGAGGTGGCCCAGTTCGTCGGTGACCGAGGCCAGGACGTCCGGCGGCCCGATCACGCTGACCAGGTCGCCCTTGCCCAACGGCTCGCCCGGCGAGGCCACCACCATCGGACCGGTGGTGTGCTTGACCCGGGTCACCGTCACCGCCCCGGCGTGCTCGCGCAGCAGCTGGCCGATGGTCGGGCCGGCGTCGCGGTCCACCCGGACGGTCCGCTGCTCCAGCCTGGGGGACGTCGCCGAGCCGTCCCTGGCGCCCCGGTTCAACGCCCAGGCGGTGGCCAGCATCATGCCGACCACACCCCACAGGTAGCTGATCGAGTAGCCCACCGCCGGCAGCTCGGCCTCGCCGGCCACCTGACCGGCGGCGGCCAGCGCGGGGGTGTTGGTCAGGGCGCCGGCGAACGTCCCGGCGATCACCGGGCCGGGCAGGCCGAGCGCTCTCCCGACGGCGCCGGCGACGATCGTCGCGGCCGCGATGCAGCCGACCGTGGTCAGCATCACCGGCCAGCCCCGGCGCAGCGAACCGAAGAAGTTGGGTCCCGAGATGATGCCGACGGTGTAGGTGAACAGCATCAGGCCGAAGCTGCCCAGCACCTCCGGGACGGTGAGTTCCACGCCTTGGGTGACGCCCCACGCGGTCAGCCCGAGCGCGACGAACAGCACCGCCGCGGGGCCGAGGGTCGCGCCGGCGATCCGGACCTGGCCGAGCACGGCGCCGAGCGCCAACAACAGGGCGAACAGCAACATCGGATACTGCTGCAGAAACGTGAACATGGCCGTCCCGGGAGGCGCGAAGCAGAGCAGGGATTCCGGTCCAGGTACCTCCACCGACTCCGTGGCCCGGCGCTCCACTCAGCCTATCGAGCGGTGCCCGCGCGCACGTCCGAACCGGGAAACCCCTCGGTCGGAAGGGATCCCGGCGTCCGCCGGGATGATGAGGGAGACGCCCGTGACCTCAGCGGTCTCGGTCGGGAGAGATCCCGGCGTCCGCCGGGATGACGAGGGCCAGGCCGGTTCTGCTCATCCAGGCCGCTCCGTCATCCCGGGCTTGCCCCGGGATCCCGGCCCGCTCCCGTTCACCCCGGCCCCTCCGTCATCCCAGGCTCGCCTCGGGATCCCGGCCCGCTCCCATTCATTCCGGCCCTACCGTCATCCCGGGCTCGCCCCGGGATCCCGGCCCGCTCCGATTCATCCCGGCCCTACCGTCATCCCGGGCTCGCCCCGGGATCTCGGCCCGCTCCGATTCATCCCGGCCCTACCGTCATCCCGGGCTTGCCCCGGGATCTCGGCCCGCTCCGGTTCATCCCGGCCCCTCCGTCATCCCGGGCTCGCCCCGGGATCTCGTTGACCGACTTACCGGCCGTCACAACAAGGCTCGCGACAATCACTCAGCCGTCAGTCCATGTACCGGTGCCACAGCACGTCCCGCTCGTGCCCGGTGAGCCGCCGGGCGTCCAACACCAGGCCGCGGATGTCGAGCAGCTCGAACCGGCCGTCCTTGAGGGGTTGGATGACGCTCCACAGCCCGCCGGTGTCGATGTGCGAGCGGTCGCGGCGTCCGTCCAGCCAGACCAACCGGTACCAGACCAGTTCGCGCTTGGCCCACCACCGCCGCACCGGCAGCACCCGGCTCATCAGGTGCGCCTCGACCGTGCCGTTGCGGCTGAGCTCCCAGACCGCGTCCCGGAACGGGTCGAGATCGGGATCCCTGGGCCAGCTGGAGTCGAACCGCACCCGACCATGGTGGCAGGCCGGGTTCGTCCGGCGGGCGAAAGCACACCCGGGCACACTGGAAGCCATGGACTGGTGGGGCATCGCGTTGATTCTGGCCATCGGCATCGCGGTCGTCGTCTACGGCTACCTGGACGACCGGCGCCGGACCCGGGAGCGGGACGCGACCCTGGCGGCCCCGCCGGACCGTCCGATCCCGAAGTTCGAACCGGACGACGGCACCCCCGAGTACCTGAGCGAACTGCAGGCGCGGAAGCGGCCGGCGCGGCTGCCCGCCGGCGACCTGGACGAGGCGGTGCGCGCCGAGCTGCGGGACCTGGTCACCTCGTCCGCGGAGGTCCCGGCCGGGCTCGCCTCGAAGAGGTTCGTGACCGACCCGTCGACGGGCTGGGCGGTGGCCCGGGAGCCCCTGGTCCTGATCTGCGCCGACCGGGTCGAGACCGTCCGGGAGCTGCTGCCGATCATCGAGCGGGCGCAGCGGCTGGGACGGCCGCTGGTGCTGGCGGCGCCGGGCATGAGCAACGTCGTGCTGGACACCCTGGCGGCCAACACGACACAAGGGCACCAGCTGTGCATCCCGGTCGTCGCGACGCCGGATCAGTTGACCGAACTGGCCGGGCTCACCCTCGCGCAACCCCTGGACCACACCGATCTGCAGGCGGGCTGGGCGCCCGAGGAGTCGCTCGGCAGCATCGGCACCTGGGTGTCCGACCGGTCGCACACCTGGCTGATCGCCTGAGCCG